>NZ_JBYTBO010000021.1:0-114271 GCF_058789255.1 Pseudomonas sp. FW215-R2 | reverse complement strand
TGGACGCTCCGCGTCCGCTTCGGCATGGGACGCGGAGCGTCCCGGGCTGCATTCCCACGCAGAGCGTGGGAACGATCATCAAACGGTGGCAGGGGCGGGCAGTGAAGGCGGCGGTGCAAAATCAAACGGCGCCAACGCAAACCCGTTCTCATCCACCTGCAACGCCCAGCCCTGACGATCCCAATCCCCCAGCACAATCCGCTTCGCGGCCTGATCGCCGATCTGCAACTTGTGGATCGCCGGTCGGTGGGTATGCCCGTGAATCAGGGTTTTCACCCCGTATTCCTGCATGATCCGCGGAATTTCCTCCGGCGTGACATCGACGATGTCATTGGCCTTCATCCGCGTCTGCGCCCGGCTCTCACTGCGCAGCTTGCGCGCCAGTTTGTGGCGGGTGCGCAAGGGCAGGTTGCGCAGGATGAACAGGCTCAGCGGGTTGCGCAGGTAACGGCGCAGCTTCATATAGGCTTCGTCGCGGGTGCACAGGCTGTCGCCGTGCATCAGCAGCACCGGCTCGCCGTAAAACTGCACGACACTTGGATCCTTCAACAGCGTACAGCCGGCCTGTTTGCAGAAGGCCTTGCCGAGCATGAAGTCGCGATTGCCGTGCATCAGAAAAATGGCCGTGCCGCTGTCGCTGAGTTCGCGCAGGGCCTGGCAGATGGAACGCTGGAAGGGGGTCATGGCATCGTCGCCAATCCACGCCTCGAAAAAGTCGCCCAGAATGTACAACGCACTCGCCGAGCGGGCGCGTCCGGCGAGCAAATCCAGAAACGCCCGGGTAATGTCCGGGCGCTCCTCTTCCAGATGCAAGTCTGAAATCAGCAATATCACGCTTCGATGATCTCGGCTTTCTCGATGATCACGTCGTCGCTTGGTACGTCCTGGTGGCCAGCCTTGGAGCCGGTCGAGACTTTCTTGATGCTGTCGACAACTTCAGTACCGGCGGTCACTTTACCGAATACCGCGTAGCCCCAGCCTTGAACGTTCTTGCCGCTGTGGTTCAGGAAGCTGTTGTCGGCCACGTTGATGAAGAACTGCGCGGAAGCCGAATGCGGCTCCATGGTGCGGGCCATGGCGATGGTGTACTTGTCGTTGGAAAGACCGTTGTCGGCTTCGTTCTGGATGCTTGGACGCTTGTCTTTCTTTTCCTTCATGCCTGGCTCGAAACCGCCGCCCTGGATCATGAAGTTACCGATGACACGGTGGAAAACGGTGTTTTCGTAGTGACCGGCTTTGACGTACTCGATGAAGTTGGCCACGGTGATCGGGGCCTTTTCAGCGTTCAGTTCGATGACGATGTCACCGTGGTTGGTGGTCAGTTTGACTTGAGTCATGGTCAGTACTCTTTATAAGGAATTCGTGGTTTTGGAGCCTCAGGCCCCGCAACCGGTTCAGCCTGCTTCGGCCAAGGTGCGCAGTTTAGCGTGACAGGCGCGAATTTCGAGGCTGTTTTTCAAATCCCTGCGATTAAATGCGCTCCTTTCTAAGGCCTGCTCTGTCAGCCCCTTGACAGCATCGGCTATGATAGCGGCTTTGTTTTGTCTGGCCCCTCTTTGCGGCCGCGCACATGTAAGTCAAGGATCCTAATGAGCAAGCCCACTGTCGACCCTACCTCGAATGCCAAGTCCGGCCCTGCCGTGCCGGTCAACTTCCTGCGGCCGATCATCCAGGCAGACCTGGACTCGGGTAAGCACACGCAGATCGTCACCCGTTTCCCGCCTGAGCCCAACGGCTACCTGCACATCGGCCACGCCAAGTCGATCTGCGTGAACTTCGGCCTGGCCCAGGAGTTCGGCGGCGTCACGCACCTGCGTTTCGACGACACCAACCCGGCCAAGGAAGACCAGGAATACATCGACGCGATCGAAAGCGACGTCAAATGGCTGGGCTTCGAATGGTCCGGCGAAGTGCGCTACGCCTCGCAATATTTCGACCAGTTGCACGACTGGGCCGTTGAACTGATCAAGGCCGGCAAGGCCTACGTCGACGACCTGACGCCTGAACAGGCCAAGGAATACCGCGGCAGCCTGACCGAGCCGGGCAAGAACAGCCCGTTCCGCGACCGTTCGGTGGAAGAGAACCTGGACTGGTTCGCCCGCATGCGCGCCGGTGAGTTCCCGGACGGTGCCCGCGTACTGCGCGCCAAGATCGACATGGCCTCGCCGAACATGAACCTGCGCGACCCGATCATGTACCGCATTCGCCACGCCCATCACCATCAGACCGGTGACAAGTGGTGCATCTACCCGAACTACGACTTCACTCACGGTCAGTCGGATGCCATCGAAGGCATCACTCACTCGATCTGCACCCTGGAATTCGAAAGCCATCGTCCGCTGTACGAGTGGTTCCTCGACGCACTGCCAGTGCCGGCGCACCCGCGTCAGTACGAATTCAGCCGTCTGAACCTGAACTACACCATCACCAGCAAGCGCAAGCTCAAGCAACTGGTCGATGAAAAGCACGTCAACGGCTGGGACGATCCGCGCATGTCCACGCTGTCGGGCTTCCGCCGCCGTGGCTACACGCCAGCGTCGATCCGCAGCTTCTGCGACATGATCGGCACCAACCGTTCCGACGGTGTGGTCGATTTCGGCATGCTCGAGTTCAGCATCCGTCAGGACCTGGACGCGAACGCCCCGCGCGCCATGTGCGTGCTGCGTCCGTTGAAAGTCGTGATCACCAACTACCCGGAAGACCAGGTCGACAACCTCGAACTGCCACGTCATCCGCAGAAAGAAGAACTCGGCGTGCGCAAGCTGCCGTTCGCCCGTGAAATCTACATCGACCGCGATGACTTCATGGAAGAGCCGCCAAAGGGCTACAAGCGCCTGGAGCCGAACGGCGAAGTGCGTCTGCGCGGCAGCTACGTGATCCGTGCCGACGAAGCGATCAAGGACGCCGACGGCAACATCGTCGAACTGCGTTGCTCGTACGATCCGGACACCCTGGGCAAGAACCCTGAAGGCCGCAAGGTCAAGGGCGTGATCCACTGGGTGCCGGCCGCTGCCAGCATCGAGTGCGAAGTGCGTCTGTACGATCGCCTGTTCCGTTCTCCAAACCCGGAGAAGGCCGAGGACAGCGCGAGTTTCCTGGACAACATCAACCCTGACTCACTGCAAGTGCTGACCGGTTGTCGTGCCGAGCCTTCGCTGGGCAACGCACAGCCGGAAGACCGTTTCCAGTTCGAGCGCGAAGGCTACTTTGTCGCGGATATCAAGGACTCGAAACCAGGTCAGCCGGTATTCAACCGTACCGTGACCCTGCGTGATTCGTGGGGCCAGTGATCAAGTCTTAAGGAACCATCGTGCTTTCGATCTACAACACGCTCACCAAGAGCAAAGAAGTCTTCAAGCCGCTGGATGGCAACAAGGTGCGCATGTACGTCTGCGGGATGACCGTGTACGACTACTGCCACCTGGGCCATGGCCGCAGTATGGTCGCGTTCGACCTGGTGACCCGCTGGTTGCGGTTCAGCGGTTATGACCTGACCTACGTGCGCAACATCACCGACATCGACGACAAGATCATCAACCGGGCCAACGAGAACGGCGAGTCGTTCGAAGCGTTGACCGAGCGCATGATCGCCGCGATGCACGAAGACGAAGCGCGCCTGAACATCAAGAAGCCGGACATGGAGCCGCGCGCCACGGATCACATCCCTGGCATGCACGCGATGATCCAGACCCTGATCGACAAGGGTTACGCCTACGCCCCGGGCAATGGCGACGTGTACTACCGCGTCGGCAAGTTCATGGGTTACGGCAAGCTCTCGCGCAAGAAGATCGAAGACCTGCGCATCGGTGCGCGGATCGAGGTCGACGAAGCGAAGGAAGATCCGCTGGACTTCGTGCTGTGGAAAGGCGTCAAGCCGGGCGAGCCGAGCTGGGAGTCGCCGTGGGGCGCCGGGCGTCCAGGCTGGCACATCGAGTGCTCGGTGATGTCCACCTGCTGCCTGGGCGAGACCTTCGACATTCATGGCGGCGGCAGCGACCTCGAGTTCCCGCACCACGAAAACGAAATCGCCCAGAGCGAAGCGGCCACCGGCAAGACCTACGCCAACGCGTGGATGCATTGCGGCATGATCCGTATCAATGGCGAGAAGATGTCCAAGTCCTTGAACAACTTCTTCACCATTCGCGACGTGCTCGACAAGTACCACCCGGAAGTCGTGCGTTACCTGCTGGTGTCGAGCCACTACCGCAGCGCGATCAACTACTCGGAAGACAACCTCAAGGACGCCAAGGGCGCACTGGAGCGTTTCTACCACGCGTTGAAAGGCCTGCCGAACGTTGCTCCGGCTGGCGGCGAAGCGTTCGTCGAGCGTTTCACCACGGTGATGAACGACGACTTCGGCACGCCGGAAGCCTGCGCGGTGCTGTTCGAGATGGTCCGCGAGATCAACCGTCTGCGCGAGAGCGATCTCGATGCGGCGGCCGGTCTGGCGGCGCGCCTGAAAGAACTGGCCAGCGTGCTGGGTGTGTTGCAGCTCGACGCCGATGACTTCCTGCAGGCCGGCGCCGAAGGGCGCGTGGATGCGGCTGAAGTCGACGCGCTGATCGCTGCACGTCTGGCGGCACGTGCTGGTAAAGACTGGGCCGAATCCGACCGCATCCGCGACCAGCTCACCGCCATGGGCGTGGTGCTGGAAGACGGCAAGGGCGGCACGACCTGGCGTCTGGCTGACTGATCGCTGTACCTGTTACAGACAAAACCCGCCTTGTGCGGGTTTTTGTTTTTCTGCTGTTTGGGAGATTGATCGTTCCCACGCTCCGCGTGGGAATGCAGCCCGGGACGCTCCGCGTCCCATGCCGAAGCGGACGCGGAGCGTCCATTGAGGCATTCCCACGCAGACGGTTCGACGCCTCGACGTGGGAACGATCTAACAATGCTCGCCTTGGTTGTCAAAATGAAAGCCTGTGATTGCTTTTGGTATTCGCATAGGTCTTGATAGCGCACGCGGCAGGACGCTCATCAGCGGCGAATCCGGAAGGGAGGAATCATGGCTAATCACTATCGCGAACTTGTATCTACACCCGGCGCCACCGGGCTGATCCTCGCGAGCTCTATTGCGCGATTGCCGCAGGCGATGATCGGCATTGGCATCATTACCATGCTGGTGGAGCAAACCGGTGTCTACTGGCTGGCCGGTGCAGTCGCCGGTACGTTTACCCTCGCCAATGCACTGATCGGCCCGTACATCTCGAAACTCGTCGATCAGCGTGGCCAAAGCCGTGTGCTGCCTGTCGTGACGACGTTCAGCATCGGCATGTTGCTGGCGCTGATCTTCGCCGTGCATATGAGGGCGCCGGCGGCATTGTTTTTTATTCTGGCTGCATTGGCGGGCACCATGCCGAGCATGCCGTCGATGATCAGGGCACGCTGGACGCAATTGTTCCGGGGCAAGCCGCAGCTGCACACGGCGTTCTCTCTGGATACGGTGCTGACCGAACTCGCGTACATCGTCGGCCCACCCTTGGCGATCGGTTTGAGCGTGAGCTTTTTTGCCGAAGCCGGGCCGCTTGTCGCGGTCGGGCTGCTGGCCGTCGGGGTGACGGCGTTTCTCCTGCAGCGTCAGACCGAACCCAAGGTTGTTGTGGGCCATACGCGGCATACGGGCTCAACCCTGCTGATTCCCGGCGTTCCCACCATCGTGCTGGCGCTGTTGGCGATGGGCGCAATCGGAGGCTCGATCGATGTCGCCGTTGTTGCCTTCGCCAATGCGCAAGGCTGGCCTGCCTCTGCGACCTTCATCCTCGCCGCCTATGCGTTCGGTTCGCTGGTGGCGGGCCTGACGTTCGGTGCCTTGAGGGTTTCCCTGCCGATAGAAAAGCAGTTCTTTATCGGGATATTGGTCACGGCAATCACAGGCGTATTGCCGCTGTTCTCACCTGACGTTTATGTCCTCTCGGCGATGCTGTTTATCGCCGGCATATCGTTTGCGCCAACGATGGTCGTGGTCATGAAGCTGGGGACGATCATCATCCCGCCGTCAAGGATCACCGAAGGGCTGACATGGATGACCACTGGCATCAGCATCGGCGTCGCTCTGGGTGGCTTGCTCTCGGGTTTGATCATTGATGCCTATGGCGCTCGGGCCGGTTTCGGCGTCGCCATTTTCGCGGGGCTGGCGATGCTGATAGTGGTGCTGGTCGGGCTGCGTACATTGGGTGCCGTATCCGCCACGAGTGCTGAACCGGCCTGCCGGTAACGTGTGTTGTACGAAGGCACAAAAAACAAAACCCGCACCAGGCGGGTTTTGTTTTTTTGGCGGGCCTTAGCTCAACAGCCCGGTGCTGACCGCGACGATCAGGAAAATCCCGAGCACCGCGCGGTAAATCACGAAAGGCCAGGTGGAGAATTTCTCCAGAAAGCGCATCAGGCCCCAGATCGCGAAGAACGCCGAGATACTGGCAACCACCAGACCGAAAATCAGATGCGCCCAGGCTTGCGCCGGCAGTTGCGCATGGAACAACACCCACAACTCCTTCAAACCCGCCAGCGCGATGGCCGGCAGCCCGAGCAGGAAGGAGAAGCGTGCTGCTTCTTCACGTTTGAAATTGAGGAACAGCGCCGCCGTCAGCGTCGACCCGGAGCGTGAAACCCCAGGAATCAGCGCACCGATTTGCGCAATGCCAACGATCAGCGCGTCGCGCAAACGCATTTCACCAACGGTGCGGCGGTGGCGGCACGTGAGTTCGGCGATGGCCAGCAACACCGCCATCACCACGCAGGAAATTCCGATCACCATCAAACCGCGCAACGGCGAGTTGCAGGCGTTGAGCGTCGAGGACAAGGCCAGGCCTGCAATACCGATGGGAATGGTCGCCAGTACGATGGCCACCGCCAGGATGAACCACTGATTGTTGAAATCGCGCTGCCGCACAGCCTCGACACTGCCGCTGACAACCTGCCTCACGTCTCGCCAGAAGTAACTGATGACCGCCGCCAGTGCGGCCATCTGCATGGCGGCAGAAAACGCCGAGCCGGGATCCGGCCAGCCGAGCAAGGCCGGGACGATGCGCATGTGGGCGGTGGAGGAAACGGGCAACAACTCGGTGATGCCTTGAATGATGCCGAGGATGCCGATTTGCAGGTAGTCGAGAGAGGCAAAGCCGGTATCAAGGCCGGTGGTGCAGATGTTGGTCAAAGAGCGTGTCCTGTGAGGGGCAGGAGGAGGGAGGTGTCTGGATCAAAGGTATGCAGCGATAAGCTGAAACATTTCGTCACAGTCTGGTCGGTGTGGTCAATGGGTGGGCTTGATGGTTTTTGATGGCCGCACTGGCGTCATTGCGGGCAGGCTCGCTCCCACAGGGGATTCGTGTCGTGGACGAAACCGCAGATGACGAAAATTTAATGTGGGAGCGGCGATTTGACGTGCCTTCGGTCCACGATCACTCAGCCTGACGCAAGCGTTTGTAGAGCGTGTTGCGACTGACCCCCAACCGCCGCGCCAGATGGGAAATATTGCCGCCGGCCGCCTGCAACTCCCGACTCAACGCCTCGCTGTCATTCAGATCGATCCCCAAGGGCTCTGGCGTATCCAGCGGCTCCATCTCCAGATCGACAAAAAAATCATCCGGCAGATGCTCAGGCCTTACCGGTTGCTCTTCGGCCATGGCCAGCGCGACTTGCATCACGCTGCTGACCTGACGCAGATTGCCCGGCCATGGGTGACGGTCGAACAATTCCAATACTTCGCGGCTCAATCCCGCCCATTGCGTTGGTTCGCGATGCTGTTCCCACAGCCGCTTGAACAGCGCTTGCTTGTCACTGCGTTCGCGCAGCGGCGGCAGTTCCAGGGTGAGGCCGCCGATGCGGTAGTACAAATCTTCGCGAAACCGCCCCAGTTGCACCTGCTCGCGCAACGAGCGGTTGGTGGCGGAGATGATCCGCAGATCCACCGGGAACAATTCGCTGCTGCCCACCGGTTGCACGCAACGCTCCTGCAACACCCGCAGCAGGCGGGCCTGGGTTGGCAGCGGCATGTCGCCGATTTCGTCGAGGAACAGCGTGCCTTTGTCGGCCTTGCGGATCAGGCCGATGCTGCCTTTCTGGTTGGCACCAGTGAAGGCGCCTTTTTCGTAGCCGAACAGCTCGGACTCCACCAGTTCGGCGGGGATCGCCGCGCAGTTCACGGCGATGAATGCCTGTTTGCTGCGAGAGCTGGCCTGGTGCAGGGCTTTGACGAACACTTCCTTGCCGACCCCGGTTTCACCGTGAATCAACAGCGGAATATCTTTCTCCAGCAGGCGTTCGGCCTGACGCACGGCTTTTTCCACGCGGCTGTCGCCGAAGTGCAGGGTGCTCAGGCTGATGGCCGTGGGGGCGGTGATTGTCGGTTCGATGGCTTTGGCTTCAGCGAATACTCGCGCCTGAATCGGTGCCTGTTTAGGCCGTTTCAACAGGCACTGGAATCGGTTGCGGCCCGACGTCTGCAAGGAAAACGGCAAGCCGTCAGGCTGATTGAGCAATTCCAGTAGCGACACTTTGAACAGGCTTTCGACACTCACCCGCGACAAGCGCACACCCAACAGATTGTCGGCCCGGCGGTTGGCCGAAAGCACTTGGCCGCTCTCATCGAAAATCAGCAGACCCGCCCATTGACTGTCGAGGTTGTTTAGCCCGGTGTTGAAGGTCAGTTGAAAGTGCTGGCCATGGAACAGGTTGAGGATCAGCCGGTTCTCCACGGTCTGGCTCATCATCTTGACCATGCCGAGGGTGTGCGAGGGCGGCAGATAGCTGTCGCTGGACACATCGAGCACGGCGATGACCTTGCGCTCGGCGTTGAAAATCGGTGCGGCGGAGCCGGTCATGAAACGGTTGGCCTTGAGGAAATGCTCATCGTGCTCGATGTGCACCGCCTGCTCGCAGGCCAGCGCCGTGCCGATCGCATTGGTGCCGCTTGAGCGTTCCATCCAGCTCGCGCCGGCCTGAAACCCCCGCGCCAGGTTCGGCTCGATAAAGCGTTGGGTGCCCCAGGACGTCAGGACCTGGCCCTGATTGTCGGCCAGCATGATCAGGCAGTTGGAATTGCTCAGGATGTTCTCGTAGTACGGCAGCACTTCCTGGTGGGTGGTCTGCACCAGCGAATGGTGACTGTCGAGCAACCGGGCGATGCCGGCGGAGGGCAACTGATCGAACGCCGGGACGCTTTGATGCTTGAGGCCGAAGGCGCGGCAACGGGACCAGGAGTCCTGAACGATGGCCTCGTGGGAAAGCGGCGGGACAGGTGCGGCCATGACAGTCAGCCTCTGAAAGCAGCGTTTTTATTATTGTTATGAGGCCCCTCGGGGCCCGAAAAGCATCGATAGAGTGTTGTTCACTATTGTTCATTGTCAATCGTTGAACTGTTCAAATGTGTTCAGCAATGAAGGTGGTTTACCCGCGTTTTCGGCGATTTTCGCGGCGAATCAACGGCTTGGGATTTCTGGCACGAATGTCGCTCTACTGCACACGTCGCTTGACTCCAATAATAAAAAGGCCGAGCCATGTCACTCACCCTGGAGCACGTCAGCCGCACCGTCGAGGGCCAGACCTGGATCGACGATGCGAGCCTGAAATTCGAACCTGGATCCTTCAACGTCCTGCTCGGGCGCACGCTGTCCGGCAAGACCAGCCTCATGCGCCTGATGGCCGGTCTGGACAAGCCCGACAGCGGCCGCATCCTGATGAACGGCGTCGACGTTACCCAGCGCCCGGTGCGTCTGCGCAACGTGTCGATGGTCTATCAGCAGTTCATCAACTACCCGACCATGACGGTGTTCGAGAACATTGCCTCGCCGCTGCGCCAGGCCGGGATCTCCAATGAGCAGATCCAGAGCAAGGTGCAGGAAACCGCGAAGATGCTGCGCATCGAGAAGTTCCTGAAGCGCTATCCGCTGGAACTCTCCGGTGGCCAGCAACAGCGCACGGCCATGGCCCGGGCGCTGGTCAAGGATGCCGAGTTGATCCTGTTCGATGAGCCGCTGGTCAACCTCGACTACAAACTGCGCGAAGAACTGCGCCAGGAAATGCGCGAGCTGTTCAAGGCGCGCCACACCATCGCCATCTACGCCACCACCGAGCCCAACGAAGCGCTGGCGCTAGGTGGCACCACCACCATTCTTCACGAAGGCCGGGTGATCCAGAGCGGCCCGTCGACCGAGGTCTATCACCAGCCACAAACGGTGCTCGCGGCTGAATTGTTCTCCGAGCCGCCGATCAACCTGATGCCGGGGCGCATCGCCGGTAATGAAGTGAGTTTCGCCAACTTCGTGCACTTCCCGTTGAACGTCGATCTGCGCCCGGTGGGCGAAGGCGAGTTCCGTTTCGGCGTGCGCCCGAGTCATATCTCGCTGGTGCCGAGCAACGACGACGACCTGGAACTGGCGGTGACCGTCGAGGTGGCGGAAATCAGCGGTTCGGAAACCTTCCTGCACGTGCGCAACGAGCATTTCCTGCTGGTGCTGCACTTGCCCGGCGTTCACGAATACGACGTCGATGCGCCGATCCGCATCTATATCCCGACCCATAAACTGTTTGTGTTCGATGCGCAGGGCCGTCTGGTGCAGGCACCGGGCCGGCGTGTCGCGAGGGTTGCCTGATGGCCGAAATTCGTTTGCAACACCTCGCCCACAGTTACACCAGTACCCCCGCCGGACCCGAGGACTATGCGATCCGCGAGATGGATCATATCTGGGAGCAGGGCGGCGCCTATGCCTTGCTCGGGCCGTCGGGTTGCGGCAAGTCGACCTTGCTCAACATCATTTCCGGCCTGCTCAGCCCGTCTCAGGGCCACGTGCTGTTCGACGGCAAAGCGGTCAACGACCTGACCCCGGAGAAGCGCAATATCGCGCAGGTTTTCCAGTTTCCGGTGGTCTACGACACCATGACCGTGTTCGACAACCTGGCCTTCCCGCTGCGCAATCAGGGCATGGCTGAGGCCAAAGTCCACAGCAAGGTGCAGGAAATCGCCGAAGTCCTCGACCTGCAAAACCTGTTGAGTAAAAAGGCACGCAACCTGACCGCTGACGAAAAACAGAAAGTCTCCATGGGCCGTGGTCTGGTGCGCGACGACGTCTCGGCGATCCTCTTCGACGAGCCGCTGACAGTGATCGACCCGCACCTGAAATGGAAACTGCGGCGCAAGCTCAAGCAGATCCACGAGCAATTCAACATCACCATGGTCTACGTCACCCACGATCAACTGGAGGCCTCGACCTTCGCCGACAAGATCGCGGTGATGTACGGCGGCCAGATCGTCCAGTTCGGCACACCCCGGGAATTGTTCGAACGGCCGAGCCACACCTTTGTCGGCTACTTCATCGGTAGCCCCGGGATGAACCTGATCGAAGTGCAGCCGCAACCGGGCGGGGTCGGTTTCAATTCGACCCATCTGCCGCTGTCCGACGCGCTGCAACGGCATATCGAACATGGCCAGTGGAAAAACCTGAAGGTTGGCATCCGCCCCGAGTTCATTCATGTGTGGGACGAACCATTCGATGACGCGATGCAGGCGCGGGTCGTACACGTCGAAGACCTCGGTACCTACAAGATCATGACCCTGGATCTGGACGGTGCACCGCTGAAAGTGCGCCTGGCCGAAGACAAACCGGTGCCGCAGGGCACGGCGTACATCAGTTTCCCGGCGCAGTGGCTGATGGTCTATGCCGATGAGTTCCTGCTCGAAGCCAGCGAAGAGGTGCAGCCATGAACAAGGTGCAGAACAACAAGGCCTGGTGGCTGGTGTTACCGGTGTTCCTGCTGGTGGCATTCAGTGCGGTGATCCCGATGATGACCGTGGTCAATTACTCGGTGCAGGACATTTTCGACCAGTCCAGCCGCTACTTCGTCGGCGCCGACTGGTACAAGCAAGTGCTGCTCGATCCGCGTCTGCACGACTCGTTGCTGCGTCAGTTCATCTATTCGGCGTGCGTGCTGCTGATCGAAATCCCCCTCGGGATCGCCATCGCCCTGACGATGCCGACCAAGGGTCGCTGGTCGTCGGTGGTGCTGATCGTGCTGGCGATTCCGTTGCTGATTCCATGGAACGTGGTCGGCACCATCTGGCAGATCTTCGGTCGTGCGGACATCGGCCTGTTGGGTTCGAGCCTCAACGCCATGGGTATCAGCTACAACTACGCGGCCAACACCATGGACGCCTGGGTCACGGTGTTGGTGATGGACGTGTGGCACTGGACCTCGCTTGTGGCGCTGCTGTGTTTCTCCGGGCTGCGGGCGATTCCCGATGTGTATTACCAGGCGGCGCGGATCGACCGGGCTTCGGCCTGGGCGGTGTTCCGGCACATCCAGTTGCCCAAGCTGAAAAGCGTGCTGCTGATCGCGGTGATGCTGCGCTTCATGGACAGTTTCATGATCTACACCGAGCCATTCGTGCTCACCGGCGGTGGGCCGGGCAATGCCACGACCTTCTTGAGTCAGACGTTGACCCAAATGGCCGTAGGCCAATTCGACCTGGGGCCAGCGGCAGCCTTTTCGCTGGTGTACTTCCTGATCATCCTGCTGGTGTCCTGGCTGTTCTATACCGCCATGACCCATAGCGACGCCAACCGCTGAGGCCCGGCCATGAGCAAGAGAAAAGTGATCCCGTTGCTGCTCTACATCCTGTTCCTGCTGGTGCCGATCTACTGGCTGCTGAACATGTCGTTCAAGAGCAACACCGAAATCCTCGGCGGCCTGACGCTGTTTCCCCAGGATTTCACCTTCCACAACTACAAGGTGATCTTCACCGATCCGAGCTGGTACACCGGTTATCTCAACTCGCTGTACTACGTGAGCCTGAACACGGTGATTTCCCTGAGCGTGGCGTTGCCGGCGGCTTATGCGTTTTCCCGGTATCGCTTTCTCGGCGACAAGCACCTGTTCTTCTGGCTGCTGACCAACCGCATGGCGCCGCCGGCGGTGTTTCTGCTGCCGTTCTTCCAGCTGTATTCGTCGATTGGTCTGTTCGACACCCACATCGCGGTGGCACTGGCGCACTGCCTGTTCAACGTGCCGTTGGCGGTGTGGATTCTCGAAGGGTTCATGTCCGGCGTGCCCAAGGAAATCGACGAAACCGCCTACATCGACGGCTACAGCTTTCCCAAGTTCTTCGTGAAGATCTTCATCCCGCTGATTGGCTCCGGCATCGGTGTGACAGCCTTTTTCTGCTTCATGTTTTCCTGGGTCGAACTGCTGCTGGCGCGCACGCTGACCTCGGTGAACGCCAAGCCGATCGCGGCGGTGATGACGCGCACGGTGTCGGCGTCCGGCATCGACTGGGGCGTGCTCGCGGCGGCGGGGGTGCTGACCATCCTGCCGGGCATGCTGGTGATCTGGTTTGTTCGCAACCACGTGGCCAAGGGCTTTGCCCTGGGCCGGGTCTGAGGAACTGATGATGGAATGGATGAGCTGGACCGTCCCGACGGCGGCATTTTTCATCGTGATTGGCTTGATCCTGGTGGGCATGACCACCTGGGAACTGCGCTCGCCGAGCATCCTGCGGCGAGGGTTTCTGCCGATTGCCACCACTCGTGGCGATCGCTTGTTCATCGGTCTTCTCGGCAGCGCCTACCTGCACCTGCTGGTAATCGGCGTGACCGACTGGAGCATCTGGGTAGCGTCCGCGTTGTCCCTGGTGTGGCTGTTGGCTGTGATGCGTTGGGGCTAGTCGAATCGCTCGGCAATCGTGCTCCAGAACTTAAACAGGAGGTCTCTATGTTCGACAAAAACAATAAGCTGCGACATAGCATTTCATTGGCAGCCATGCTGGCACTCAGCGGTTTGAGCGCAACCGCCTGGGCCGATGCGTACGAAGACGCGGCAAAAAAATGGATCGGCAGCGAGTTCAAGCCGTCGACCCTGACGGCCGATCAGCAGCTCGAAGAACTGAAGTGGTTCATCAAGGCCGCCGAGCCGTTTCGCGGGATGGAAATCAAGGTCGTTTCCGAAACCCTGACCACCCACGAATATGAATCGAAGGTGCTGGCCAAGGCCTTCACCGAAATCACCGGGATCAAGCTGACCCACGACTTGCTGCAAGAAGGCGACGTCGTGGAAAAAATGCAGACCGTGATGCAGTCGGACAAGAACATCTACGACGGCTGGGTCAACGACTCGGACCTGATCGGTACGCACTTTCGCTACGGCAAGACCGAGTCGATCACCGACCTGATGGCCAACGAAGGCAAGAACTTCACCTCGCCGACCCTCGACATCAAGGACTTCATCGGCATTTCCTTCACCACCGCACCTGACGGCAAGATCTATCAATTGCCCGACCAGCAGTTTGCCAACCTCTACTGGTTCCGCGCCGACTGGTTTGAACGCGCCGACCTGAAGGCGAAGTTCAAGGAAAAGTACGGTTATGACCTAGGCGTGCCGGTGAACTGGTCCGCCTATGAAGATATCGCCAGATTCTTCAGCGAAGACGTCAAGGAAATCGACGGCAAACGCATCTACGGGCACATGGACTACGGCAAGAAAGACCCGTCGCTGGGCTGGCGTTTCACCGATGCCTGGTTCTCCATGGCCGGCGGCGGCGACAAGGGCCTGCCCAACGGCTTGCCGGTGGACGAGTGGGGCATCCGCGTCGAGGACTGCCATCCGGTGGGCTCCAGCGTGACCCGCGGCGGCGACACCAACGGCCCGGCCGCGGTGTTCGCCACGACCAAGTATGTAGACTGGCTCAAGGCCTACGCGCCACCGGAAGCGGCGGGCATGACCTTCTCCGAGTCCGGCCCTGTACCGTCCCAAGGCAACATTGCTCAGCAGATTTTCTGGTACACCGCGTTCACTGCCGACATGACCAAACCGGGCCTGCCGGTGGTCAACGCCGACGGCACACCGAAATGGCGGATGGCGCCGTCGCCGCGCGGACCGTACTGGGAGGAGGGCATGAAGCTGGGTTATCAGGACGTGGGTTCCTGGACCTTCATGAAGTCCACGCCTGAGAAACAGAAACTCGCGGCCTGGCTGTACGCGCAGTTCGTGACCTCGAAAACCGTGTCGCTGAAGAAAACCATCGTCGGCCTGACGCCAATCCGCGAGTCGGACATCAACTCGCAAGCCATGACCGACCTGGCACCGAAACTCGGTGGTCTGGTCGAGTTCTACCGCAGCCCGGCCCGCGTGCAATGGACGCCGACCGGCACCAACGTGCCGGACTACCCACGTCTGGCACAACTGTGGTGGAGCCACATCGCCGAAGCCGCCAGCGGCGACAAGACCCCGCAACAGGCGCTCGACGGCCTGGCCAAGGATCAGGACGCGATCATGACCCGTCTGGAACGCTCCAAGGCCCAGGCCACCTGCGCCCCGAAAATGAACCCCGAGCGCGACGCGCAATACTGGTTCGATCAGCCTGGCGCACCTAAACCAAAACTGGCCAACGAGAAACCGAAAGGCGAAACCGTGAGCTACAACGAACTGCTCAAATCGTGGGAGGCGGCACGCAAGTAAGCGTTTTTGGGGAACAGAACGGCACCTTCGGGTGCCGTTTTTTCAGCCCTCGATTTCACGTTTCACCGCCCGGCGTACGGCTTTGAGGATGGCGCTTTCAAAGGCGTTGTGCCCGGCGTGCAGCAAACGACAGTGAAGGTTCATGCGTTGCCTGAGCCAGCGCACGCTGGCCATGCCGAAGGTATCGCGGATGCCCTGGATCAGCAGGGTGTTGTCGTCGAGGATCAGGTCCTGATCCCTTGGCCGGAAGAAATAGCCTTGCAGGTGGTAATGCAGCTCCAGACGGATCGCGAGCACTGCTTCCTGATCGACGAAACGCTCCAGCGTGCCGGGGCAGACCGTCTGCCCCGTACGGCGCAAAACCCCATTCAACCATTCAATGGCGGCGACACGCTGTTGCAATGGGCAACCTTCACCGAGTATCCGGTAGATGTCCCTGGCGCGATGGCCTGACGTCGCTTGAGGCGATTGTGCCAACCCGTCATTGAGTGCCTGATCGTATGACCGGACATTGGCTGCGAATGGGACGAACACCGACACCAGTGTGGTTTTCAGCAGGTGCTGCGGATAGCGCTGCTGGTACTGGATCGCCAGCCAGCTGCCCCACGAAACACCCAGCACACTGATTTTTTCGAAGCCGAAGTGCTGGCGCAGGGCGTCGATGTCTTCGACGCACAGACCGGTGTTGTTGTCGCGCCGTTCGCCGTAGGGCGTCGAGCGCCCGCAACCGCGTTGGTCAAACAGGATGATGTCGAAACGGCGCAGGTCGAAGAAGTCCAGATGATGACGACTGCAGCGCCCACCGGGGCCGCCATGCAGGAAAAACACCGGTTCGCCTCCCGCAATGCCATGGCGTTCCCAGTAGAGTTGATGGCCATCGCCGGTCGGGTAATAGCCTCTGCTTTGCAATGAAAACGTCATGCTGGCAGGACCTTCAGACGATAGAACTGGAACAGCTCGACCTGCCCCGGGCGCGCTGCAACGCTGGATTCCAGTTGCAGGTGGTGGGTGACAGCGAGCCAGGCGACAGGGATCAGCACCGGCGTGTGACCAAAGACGAGGATCGTGCCGCCAGGTTTGACGCAACGGATGAGCGACTCGAATGCGGCCCGGGCCTCACGGCGGGTCAAGACTTCCGCATTCAGGAAACGCAGGATCAGCACATCGCAGTGAATCCCGGCATCAAAGGCCTCACTCGCATCGAGCAAACGGAACTCGACAGACGTCCTCCCATGAGTTTGTCGAGCGTGTTCGATCATCGAGGCTGAGCGATCAGTCCCCAGGCACAGGCAGTCGGGGAGGGCGCGGGCGAGATGGGCAATGAACTCGCCCGTCGAGCAGGCGGGGTCATAAATCAGTGCGCCTGTTGCGGTGATCGCCTGGAGCAATCCGGCGCAATATTCGCGCAAGTGTTGTTCGTCGGTGTTCAGCTGTTCGGCCAGTACCAGGCTGCATTGCCAGAAGTCCGCCGAGCAGACCGCTTCCCGTCCGGCAGCGTCAAGTACCGGGAACGGGAACAGAATCTCGCTGTCGGCCTGATGCAATGCACGCTCGAAGATTTGCGTTTTTTTCTCGGCAGAAACTGTTCGAAAGCCGATCGACAAACCGTCGTCACCCCACAGTGAATGGAGATGCGGGCCCAGCAGCATGCCGGGCTTGAGTGCGCTGCTGGCCTGCCATCGAAAGTGCCGATCACGTTGCAGGAGTTTGCGGCCGACCCAGACCTGATCGTTCAGCCGCAGGAAAAAAACGTGGTGCAGCCCGCTGCCTGGCGGTTCGAGGTAATGGCCGACGCCACCGTTCTCGTTCAGGTGACGGGGCATGGAGCGGGCCAGTGCCAGTTCCCGGGTGCGATCAAGTCGGTTCATGGGACTGGCCTCTCCAGAGTTCGGCCCCGGGCCTGCGGGATGACCACGTTGCCGCTGGAGACCACGAAGAACCTCTCCAGTCCGGGAATCACCACGTTGATCAGGGTTGTGCCGAGCTTGGTTTGCTTCAGGATCGAAGCGCCCAGTGTACGGCCGTGGCTTTGCAGGTCTTGAGTCAGCAAGTGAAGTTGATCGTCCACGGACATGTCCTCACCAACGCCGGGCAGCGTCACCTCGTGTTGCGGGCTGCGATGCAACAGCGTCTGCGGATCGAATTGCGCACAACGCAGTAGACGCGGGAAGGGCTGCAGGTTGCGCAGCGCGTTGACCAGCGTTTGGTGGTATTCGGGCTCGGCGGCGCTGAGCTGCAATTGCGCCAGCTCAGTGAGCGCTCGCCATGCGGCGTGACGTGGGTCAAGGGAACAGCCGCTGCCGTATACCTGTGGATGTGGCGTCGGCTTCGTCGTAAATGCCAAAAAGGTTCGTGCCTTGAATTCGCTGCTGATATCCACCAGCACGATTTCGCTGCCGACTTCCTGCTCGGCATTGGCCCACAGGCGACCGAGTTCGTCGCCGTCACCGAGGCGGGCCACCCGCTGCAGTGGCGGGTGATTCTCGTAATAGAAATGATTGAGCAGAAACAGCGACACGGCATCGCGCTCGATGCATTCGTTGGTGGCGTGCAGCATTGCTTCGCTGCAAGTGGCGCCGATGGCAGTGCCGCTGTTGCTGGCGTAGCGTCGCACGGCGCGGCAGTCTGCCGTGCCCGGTGAAGAAGGCTGAAGTGAACCGTTGGGAGAAGTCAGCGCAACCGGATAGGAAAAACGGTCATGCCACGGAGGACAGACATAGGTTCTGCAGGTAATGCGTACGTTTTGCTGACAGGTGAGCCTGTGCAGAAGCGAGTCATCGGCAAAGATCGGCATGTCTTTGAAATAGCGCTCCGTCTCGTGGTGAACATCGGTCGCGAAGTGTTCATCCGTCCAATAGTGCTCAAGTGCTTCATAGAGCGCGCCCAGGTGTGCCTGATCCGCATAACCCTTGCCGCAGCCACGGGCATGACGGTTGTCGCTGCCGTGAAGACTCGCCTGAACGGCAACGACCTTGCGGCCGAGTGTGCGGGTTACCGGTGTGAGGCCCAGAAGTGAAAGCTCGGCATGAATCCGTCGTTCTGCCTGATCGGCCGTGAGCTCGCGCTCGGCCATCCTTGTCTTGTCCATGATGTCCTTCCCGGAAAGCCCGCGAGGGCGTGTGGCCCCCGCGGGTCTTGTCACTCGGCGTTCAGTTCCGCCTGTTCTTCCTCGGTCAATTGCAGTGCTTCAATCTGCTCTGCCGAGGGCGTTTCCTGCTCGTCGAGTTCATCGACAGGATTTGCGTTCCAGCTGCCCATGTAGCCCATGATGTTTCTCCTAGGTTGTTGTTCGGGGGTGCTGTTGCAAGCACGAGCCGAATCTAAGAGGGCAGCGACGGCGGGGTCAAAAATGTCCAGACGTTTCCGTTCGCGGTTTTTACCCGCGCCGAAATACGTGCTGATAAATCTTGAATAGACGCGTCAGGATCACCGGGAAGGCTTGTTTTAGAGGGGGAGAGCGCTGTGCAAGAAGGCGAACGAAACGATCATGAACCAATCGTCTGCGGAGTTTTTTTCCTGTCCTTGTCAGACGTTTCATCGCAAAGCCGACGCAAAATCACACTGAAGGGAGTACGTGGATGTATGGCGCGCTTGTGCGGTGATTTTTCTGATGGAGATTAAGAAAACACCGCACAAATCTGTTTGAAGGGTTTAGTGCTTTTGCGCGAGCACGGGGAACACCAGACTGAAAACCGTCATCGCCCCCGGACGGCTTTGCACGTGCGCGGTGCCCGAATGCAGGCTCATGATCGAGCGTACGATAGCCAGCCCCAGACCGGTGCTGCCCTGCGAGCGGGTGCGGCTGCTGTCGACACGGTAAAAGCGGTCGAACAGATGCGGCAAGTGCTGCGCTGCAATGCCTGCGCCGGGATTGCTCACACGCAGTGCCACCTGTGTCGGCGCCTGCTCGATGAACAGTGAAACGGTTTTGCCGGCGGGGCAGTGGCGCAGGGCGTTGGACAGCAGGTTCGATATCGCTCGCTGGATCATCAGTCGGTCGCCAGAGACTTGCGCGCTGCCGACCACCTTCAGCTGGATCTGCTTGTCCTGCGCCGACAGGGAAAACAGCTCGGCCACCCTGAGCGCCTCGTCTTCCAGTGCAATCGACTCGAACGACGCGTGCGCCATCGGCTGGCTGGCCTGGGCCAGAAACAACATGTCCGAGACAATGCGTGCGATGCGCTCCAGTTCTTCGGTGCAGGACACCAGGACGTCGGTGTATTCCTCGACCGAGCGTTCCCGCGACAGCGTGACCTGAGCCTTGCCCATCAGGTTGTTGATCGGCGTACGCAGTTCGTGGGCCAGATCATCGGAGAACTGCGACAACTGCTGCACGCCGCTGTCCAGGCGATCGAGCATCACGTTGATGCCTTGCGCCAGTTCGCTGAGCTCCTGAGGCATGTTCACTACTGACAGCCGATGGTCGAGGTCCTGGGTGGTCACCCGGGCCGCCACTTTGCGAAACTCGCGCAGCGGCGCCAGTCCGCGCTGCACCGCGCCCCAGGCGGTCAGGCCGATGAACACCAGCAGCAACGGCAAGGCAATCAGCGTCGAGCGCAGGTAGGCGCTGAGCAAGGCCTGGTCGTGGGCATTGTCCATCGACAACAGCACCGGCACGTTGCTGCCGTCCTTCAGACGAATCAGCTTCGAGGCGGTGAGAAACTTCGCGCCTTCAGCATCGACGCTGTCGGTGTAGGTCAACTGATCGGTCGTCGCCCGCACTGCTTTCAATTCAATCCGTGGGTCCGTCAATCCTGACCCTGACTTGAGCAGCGGCGAGCGCAAATTGCCTCGGTCATAAATCGTCAGCGTCAGGTTGTCATGCCCCATGACCTGATCGAGCAGAATGTGCGGCTTGCCACTGACTTCATTGGTATCGATGTACAGCGAGAGGCTGTGTTCCACTTGCGCCATCTTCTTTTCCAGGCTGTCCCGAGACAACGCATTCAGTTCATGGGTCAGGGCGAAATACGCGAGGATCGCCAGGAACACCACCAGCAGCGCACCGAGAGTACTGACTGTCAGCCCCAGTCGCAGTGACAGGCTGACCGGCTTCATTCCCGTGCCTCCAGCACATAGCCGACACCGCGCAGGGTGTGGATCAGTTTGCTGTCGAACGGGTCGTCGATCTTCGCTCGCAAGCGGCGGATCGAGACCTCGACCACGTTGGTGTCGCAGTCAAAATTCATGTCCCACACCAGCGAGATGATCTGGGTGCGGGTCAGCACTTCGCCGGACTGGCGCATCAGCAAGTGCAACAGGGCGAACTCCTTGGTGGTCAGGTCGATGCGTTGCTGGCCACGAAACGCCCGGTGACGGCCCGGATCGAGCTCCAGGTCGGCGACCTTGAGTACCTGCGGCACCGGGATGTTTTCGCTGCGGCGCATCAGGGTACGCACCCGGGCCAGTAGTTCCGGAAACTCGAACGGCTTGACCAGATAGTCGTCGGCGCCCAGATCCAGCCCCCGGATCTTGTCCGCCAGCCGCCCGCGCGCGGTAAGCATCATCACCCGGGTGGAGTGGGTGCGGCGTAACTGTTCCAGCACGCCCCAGCCGTCGAGTTCCGGCAGGTTCACATCCAGAATGATCAGGTCATAAACCTGTTGTTGTGCCAGGTGCAAACCATCAGCGCCGTTAACAGCGTGGTCAACGATATAGCCACTTTCGGTCAGACCCTGATGCAAGTATTCGGCAGCTTTAAGCTCGTCCTCGACGACAAGGATTCGCATGATTTATCACCACTTTTATTCAATGGATAATTAATTAAGGTGGCCGGGAAAGTTGTTGTTTTTGTAGGGGCTTCCGGACGGTTTCAATAACTGAATGGCGTGCACGGTAAAGGCTGTAGTGGCTACAGAGTCAACGCCTGAGGCCTTTAAGTCGGCCATCCGCGACAGCCTGTCGCAGCAGAAAAGCGAATTTCTCATGACTTCGATTTCGGCAAGTGCTGTTCGGCGGATAACTAACGTGCATTTGTTTCCATGTATTGCAACAAAGCCATTCGAACTTCGAATCCTAGAGCAAAACAACTTCGATAAACCGTGGATAACGGATTTGTAATGTTCACGTCACCTTGTCGATAAGTTCAAAACCCTACCGTGGCGCAATCAACGATTCTTGATTAAAGGAAGCCTTCCATTGCCCGGTTTAATAGAACTGACGGCGCGATCACGCCTGAAAAAAACCGCCAGCGGCCTCTTGTTGTTGGCCTGTACAAGCCTTGCCAGTGCTTCGACCCTGACCCTGGATCAGGCCCTGCAAACCGCCTTCGCCGGCAACCCGGATCTGGCCGCTGCACAGTGGGAAATCGGCATTGCCGAAGGTGACCGCAAGCAGGCCGGGCTGATTCCCAACCCCGAGGTTTCGTGGGAGGCCGAAGACACCCGGCGCCAGTCGCGCACCACCACGGTGATGCTCAGCCAGCCGATCGAGCTGGGCGGCAAGCGTGGCGCGCGGATTGATGTGGCGAGTCGTGCGCAGGATGCCGCCGGCATCGAACTGGAGCGCAAGCGCAACGCACTGCGTGCCGACGTGCTTCAAGCGTTCAACGGTGCGCAAACTGCGCAGCAACGTTTGCAACTGGCCCGGCAGTCGCTGCAACTCGCCGAGCACGGTTTGCGTGTGGCGCAGGGGAGGATCGAGGCGGGCAAGTCGTCGCCGGTGGAAGGCACTCGCGCCCAGGTGCAGCTCTCGGAAGTGCGCCTGGAGCTGAGCCGCGCGGAGCGCGATCAGGCCAATGCGTACCAGCAATTGGCACAGGTCATGGGCGCACCGTTGCCGACGTCGACCACGGTGCAGACCGCGACTCAAAGCCTGCCCAGCGTACCGCCGCCTACCCGTTTGCTTGAGCGCCTGAACGAAACGGCGGAGCTGCGCCTGGCCAGGTTGCAGATCGACCAGCGCGAGGCGTCGCTGGGACTGGAAAAGTCCCAGCGGATACCCGATCTCACCGTCAGCATCGGCAGCCAGTACAGTGAAACCGAGCGCGAGCGGGTCAATGTGGTCGGGCTGTCGATGCCGATTCCGTTGTTCAACCGCAATCAGGGCAACGTGCTGGCGGCCGCGCGGCGTACCGATCAGGCGCGGGACCTGCGCAACGCCACCGAGCTTCGCTTGCGCACTGAAATCCAGACCACGCTTGCGCAATGGCAGACCGCCAACGGCGAAATCAAGGCGTTCAACCAGACCATCCTGCCCGCCGCGCAAAGTGCGGTGGACAGCGCCACTCGCGGTTTCGAAATGGGCAAGTTCGGCTTCCTCGACGTGCTCGACGCCCAGCGCACGCTGATCAGCGCTCGCACCCAATATATCCAGGCGGTGAGCGAGGCGACCGACGCTCGGGTCTGCATCGAACGCATTTTCGGCGACCTCAGCGTCAGCCCTTGAATTTCAATTTTCTGATCACTGCGCGATGGCACGGCGCAGAGGAGTTTCCATGGATAAAAAACTGATCGTGGTCGCTGCGGCGACCTTGGCGTTGGGCATTGGTATCGGCTCGATGTGGGCGGGCAACTCAGGCATCGACGCGCATGCCGATGAGGCCGCCGAACATGCGGATCACGCGGAAGAGGGCGCTGCCGCAGAAGGCGAACATGGCGAAGAAGGGCACATCGAATTGACGGCCGAACAAATCACGGCGGCGGGGATTCAACTGGCCGAAGCGCGAGCGCAGCGCATCAGTCTCGGCCTGCCGTTCCCCGGTGAAGTGCGCTTCGACGAGGACCGCACTGCGCATGTGGTGCCACGCGTACCGGGTGTGGTCGAGTCGGTGTCGGTCAATCTCGGGCAGTCGGTGAAGAAGGGCCAGTTGCTGGCTGTGATCGCCAGTCAGCAGATTTCCGATCAGCGCAGCGAACAGGCGGCCGCGCAACGCCGTTTGGCCTTGGCGCGCACGACTTTCGAACGCGAGAAGAAACTGTGGCAGGACAAGATCTCCGCCGAGCAGGATTTCCTCCAGGCGCGTCAGGCTCTGGAAGAAGCCGAAATCGCCCTGAACAACGCCCGGCAAAAGATCAGCGTGCTTAGCGGCAGTGTGGTTGCCACTGGCGGTAATCGCTATGAGCTGCGGGCACCGTTCGACGGTGTGGTGGTGGAAAAACATCTCACGCCGGGGGAGGTGGTCGATGAAACTACGGCGGCGTTCACGCTTTCGGATCTGTCGCGGGTGTGGGTCACCTTCGGCGTGTCACCGAAGGACTTGAACAAGGTACAAGTGGGCAAACCCGTCACGGTCAGCGCGGCGGAATTGAATGCTGAAGTGACCGGCACCGTGGCCTACGTCGGCAGCCTGCTCGGCGAACAGACCCGTACCGCGACGGTTCGCGTGACGTTGGAAAACCCGCAAGGCTCATGGCGCCCGGGCCTGTTTGTCACCGCGCTGGTCGCCACCGACAGCCGCCAGGCCAAAGTCGCTGTACCGGAAACCGCGATCCAGACCGTCGAGGACAAACCCACGGTATTCGTGCGCACCGACGACGGCTTCAAGGCGCAAGCGGTGGAGCTGGGCAGTCGCGCAGCAGGGCAGGTGGAAGTCACCGCCGGGCTGGAACCGGGCGTGCAAGTCGCCAGCGCCGGCAGCTTCGTCCTCAAATCGGAGCTGGGCAAAGCCTCGGCCGAGCACAGTCACTAATTGCGGAAGACTCCCATGTTCGAACGCCTGATCCAGTTTGCCATCGAGCAGCGCATCATCGTGCTGCTCGCCGTTTTGCTCATGGCCGGCCTCGGCATCGCCAGTTACCAAAAGCTGCCGATCGACGCCGTGCCCGATATCACCAACGTCCAGGTGCAGATCAACACCGGCGCGGCCGGGTTCTCGCCGCTGGAAACCGAACAGCGCATTACGTTCCCGATTGAAACCGCGATGGCCGGCCTGCCGGCGTTGGAACAGACCCGTTCGCTGTCGCGGTCGGGGTTGTCCCAGGTCACGGTGATCTTCAAGGACGGCACTGATCTGTTCTTTGCCCGGCAGTTGGTCAACGAGCGGTTGCAGTCCGCCAAGGAGCAATTACCCGAGGGCGTGGAGGCGGTGATGGGGCCGATCTCCACCGGGCTTGGCGAGATCTTTCTGTGGACGGTCGAGACGAAGGAAGGCGCGCTGAAGGACGACGGTACGTCCTACACGCCGACCGATCTGCGGGTGATTCAGGACTGGATCATCAAGCCGCAATTGCGCAACGTCCCCGGCGTGGCCGAGATCAACACCATCGGCGGCTTTGCCAAGGAGTACCAGATTGCCCCCGATCCGAAAAAACTCGCGGCCTACAAACTGACCCTCACCGATCTGGTCACGGCGCTGGAGCGCAACAACGCCAACGTCGGCGCCGGGTACATCGAGCGCAGCGGCGAGCAATTGCTGATTCGCGCACCCGGGCAAGTGGCGAGCACCGAGGACATCGCCAACATCGTCATGGCCAATGTCGACGGCACGCCGATCCGCATCAAGAACGTCGCCACCGTGGATGTCGGCCGCGAACTGCGTAGCGGCGCCGCCACGGAAAATGGCCGGGAAGTGGTGCTCGGCACCGTGTTCATGCTGATCGGCGAAAACAGTCGCACGGTCTCCCAGGCAGTTGCCGCCAAGCTCGAACAGATCAACAAATCCTTGCCCGACGGCGTGATTGCGGTGCCGGTGTATGACCGCACGCATCTGGTCGACAAGGCCATCGCCACGGTGAAGAAAAACCTCGTCGAAGGCGCGATTCTGGTGATCGCGATTCTGTTTCTGTTCCTCGGCAACATCCGCGCTGCGCTGATCACGGCAATGGTGATTCCGCTGTCGATGCTGTTCACCTTCACCGGCATGTTCAGCAATAAGGTCAGCGCCAACCTGATGAGTCTCGGCGCGCTCGACTTCGGCATCATCGTCGATGGTGCGGTGGTGATCGTCGAAAATACGCTGCGACGACTGGCCCATGCGCAGCAGCATCACGGGCGTCTGCTGACGCGATCCGAGCGTTTCCATGAAGTGTTTGCCGCGGCGAAAGAGGCGCGGCGACCGCTGATTTTCGGCCAGTTGATCATCATGGTCG
The DNA here is from genome assembly GCF_058789255.1 of Pseudomonas sp. FW215-R2. Classification (NCBI taxonomy): domain Bacteria; kingdom Pseudomonadati; phylum Pseudomonadota; class Gammaproteobacteria; order Pseudomonadales; family Pseudomonadaceae; genus Pseudomonas; species Pseudomonas sp. FW215-R2. Next base: position 88,799 of record NZ_JBYTBO010000021.1, on the reverse strand, counting down.
TGTACCTGCCGATCTTCGCCCTGAGCGGCGTTGAAGGGAAAATGTTCCACCCGATGGCGTTCACCGTGGTCATCGCGCTGCTCGGCGCCATGCTCTTGTCCGTCACCTTCGTGCCGGCGGCGATTGCGCTGTTCGTGACCGGCAAGGTCAAGGAAGAAGAGGGTGTGGTGATGCGCGGTGCACGTCGCGTCTATGCACCGGCGCTGGCCTGGGTCATGTCCCACCGGGCGATGGCGGTCGGTGCGGCGTTGGGAGTGATCGTGCTCAGTGGCGTGGTCACCAGCCGCATGGGCAGCGAGTTTGTGCCGAGTCTCAGCGAAGGCGATTTTGCCTTGCAGGCGTTGCGCGTGCCGGGCACCAGCCTGACGCAATCGGTGGATATGCAGCAGCGATTGGAAACGTTGATCCTCGATAAAGTGCCGGAAGTCGAGCGCGTGTTCGCCCGTACCGGCACCGCGGAAATCGCCTCCGACCCGATGCCGCCGAACATTTCCGACAGCTACGTGATGCTCAAACCGAAAGACCAATGGCCGGACCCGGGCAAGTCCCGGGAAACCCTGATGGCCGAACTGCAACAGGCCGCCGCGACGCTGCCGGGCAGCAACTATGAACTGTCGCAGCCGATCCAGTTGCGTTTCAACGAACTGATCTCCGGCGTGCGCAGCGACGTGGCGGTCAAGGTGTTTGGCGATGACATGGACGTGCTAAATGCCACGGCGGCGAAGATTGCCGCCGCGATGCAGAAGGTCAATGGCGCGTCCGAGGTCAAGGTCGAGCAAACCACCGGTCTGCCGGTGCTGACCATCAACATCGATCGCGATAAGGCTGCGCGTTACGGGCTCAACGTCGGCGATGTGCAGGACACCATTGCGGTGGCCGTCGGCGGGCAGAAGGCCGGGACAATGTATGAAGGTGATCGTCGATTCGACATGGTGGTGCGCTTGTCCGACGCCATGCGCAAGGACGTCGACGGGTTGTCGGCGCTGCTGATTCCGGTGCCGGCGGCTGGCGGTGAGGCGGCCAGTCAGATCGACTTCATTGCGCTGAAAGATGTTGCCAGTCTCGATCTGGTGCTGGGGCCGAATCAGGTCAGCCGCGAGAACGGCAAGCGCCTGGTGATCGTCAGCGCCAACGTGCGCGGGCGTGACATCGGCTCTTTCGTCGCCGAGGCGGGCGAGGTGATCGAGCGCGATGTGCAGGTGCCGGCGGGTTACTGGACCACCTGGGGCGGTCAGTTCGAGCAACTGCAATCGGCGGCCAAACGCTTGCAGATCGTGGTGCCGGTGGCGTTGCTGCTGGTGTTCGGGTTGCTGTTCATGATGTTCAACAACCTCAAGGACGGCTTGCTGGTGTTCACCGGGATTCCGTTTGCGCTGACTGGCGGGGTCATGGCGTTGTGGCTGCGGGACATCCCGTTGTCGATCTCGGCGGGTGTTGGTTTTATCGCGTTGTCCGGTGTGGCGGTGCTCAACGGGTTGGTGATGATCGCGTTCATACGTAATTTGCGGGAGGAGGGGCGCTCGCTTGCCGAGGCGATTCATGAAGGTGCGCTAACGCGATTGCGCCCGGTGTTGATGACGGCGTTGGTCGCGTCCCTGGGCTTCATTCCGATGGCCCTGGCGACCGGCACCGGGGCCGAGGTTCAGCGACCGCTGGCGACGGTGGTGATTGGCGGGATCCTGTCCTCGACCATCCTCACGTTGTTGATCTTGCCGGCGCTGTATCAGATTGCCCATCGTCGGGACGAGGAATCACCGGCTGCTGCTTAGTCGCTTCATGGTTCAAAACAGGCCCGCGATTGCGGGCCTTTCTACATAACGGATATGTAATTTCGGCGCCACCGTCACGAAAGGTTCGGATTGTTACCTTGATCCCGTCAGTTACTTAAACGAGGAATCAAACATGAAATCTGTACAGATCGGTGCTTTTCTGGTGGCGTTGGTGATGTCTTCCCTGGCCATGGCCGAAGGTGGCGGTGACCGCACTTTCGACCGAATGATGACCGCCAACGACCGCTCCGTGGAGCTGTTTGTGGCCAAGGAGAAGGCTCGTGATCCTGTCGTCGTGAATGATAAAAAGGACGAAAAGACCCAAGACCTGTAAGCGTGTCACCAATGAATGAGCCCGTCATCGCGCATCGATGGTGGGCTTTTTTATGAGTCGTTTTTTGAAGGAAATGGATATGAACTTTCTCAAGTTGATGACGTTCACCGGTGTCATGGCAATGTCTTTGAATGCGTTGGCCGAAGGGGGCGGAGACCGGACGTTTGAGCGGGCGCTCAGCGCCAATGCTCAAGCCATGGAGCAGTACGCGGCCGCCCAGGGCAAAGCGGCGCCGGTGGTCAAGGAATACGAGTACGGTATGAAGCTGGATGTGAAGAAAGTGGTCAGCGTTGTCCGGCCGAAGAATGAATGCGCGGTTGTGCCGGCAGCGATGACTTATGAGGACTCCAAAGGGCAACTCAATACGCTCACCTATAGCGTGATGGGCACCTGCCGTCAGCAGGGTGGATAGCGCCGATAGCGGCTCAAACGCCCGGTTCATGTTCAGTGAGTCGGGTTTTTTTTCAGGCATAAAAAAGGCGCCCCGAAGGACGCCAAAGGATTCACCTCTTACCAAAGGAGCAAGGAGCTTCTAAAGGTGAATTTGTATTGCTCGTGAAAACTCAGAGAATCGCCAGCGGGTATTCGACAATCACGCGTACTTCATCCAGATCGGACTCGAATGCCGTGGCACGGGTGGTGGCCTGGCGCAAACGCAGCGACAGGTCTTTCATCGAACCGCTCTGCACCACGTATTTGACTTCGATGTCACGCTCCCAGCGCTTCTGGTCGGTCAGCGGATTGCCGTCGGCATCGCGGCGCATGTACACGGCGTTGGCGTTGGAGTAGTCGGCGTCGGTGCCGCGGGCATAACGGGTCATGAACGACAGGCCCGGCACGCCGTAAGTGGTCATGTCGAGGTCGTAGCGCACCATCCATGAACGCTCTTTCGGCGAGTTGAAGTCGCTGTACTGGATGGAGTTGTCGAGGAAGATCGAGTCGGACTGGCGCAGGTAATCGAAGTCGTCGTTGCCGTTGTTGCGCTGGTGGGAGAGGGCGACAGAGTGGGCGCCAAGCTTCACACCGACACGGCCGCTCCAGATGTTGTTGTCGAACTTGCCGAGCAATTGTTTGCCTTCGTCGACTGCTTTGTAATAGTTCAGGCCGCCGAACAGCGACAGGTCATCCGACAGCGGATACGTCCAGGTGGTGCCAGCGTAGTACTGGTTCCAGGCATCTTTCAGTCGACTGGTGTACAGGCTGAAACTGAGGTTTTTGTTCAGCGCGTAGTCGCCGCCGCCATAGGCGATCCACGGCGAGTTGACCGGTCCGGCATAGAAGGTTGCGAAGTTTTCGCGCATGTCGCTGGACACCGGCTGACTCATCGCATGCAGCCGGCCACCCTGGATCGACAGGCCTTCGATGCTGGTGTTGGTCGCCGTCACGCCGCGAAAGCTTTCCGGCAGCAGTCGCGAATCACCTGCTGCAACCACTGGGTTGGCCGGGAACACATCGCCGATTTTCACCACCGTATCGAAGGCCCGTACTTTGGCGGCGCCCCCGACCTTGGTGTATTCGTCCCGTGCTTTGCCTTCGCTGTCGACCGGCAACACATCGAACGAACTGCGGCCACCGTTGCGACCATCACCGGTGTCGAGTTTCAGACCGATCATGGCAAACGCATCGACACCGACCCCAACGGTGCCTTGGGTGAAGCCGGATTCGAACTTGCTGATGACCGCATGGGCCCAGGCTTCGGAATAACCATTGCCGGTAGGGCTGGACTGGCCGTTGCGGTGGTCACGATTGAAATAGAAGTTGCGGTTGAGCACCGTCAGGCTGCTGCCTTCGATAAACCCTTCGGGTTTTTCTTCTGCAAACACCATGGACGGCCCGGAGCCGACAACCACTGCTAAAGCGGCCATCGACATTTTTTTGTTGTTAACCATCAATCACTCCTTGGGTTCGGCAGAACGGGAACGTGTGTCGGCGTGAGTTTTATTGTTCGACGGGCAAGGCCCGTCTGGAGAGTCGCCGGGTGACATCGTTGCAGGCTGCGGATAACGCGGAGGTGATTGGGGGATTACAATTTCGTTAGATCCCGGAAGTCAGGTCAGAGCCGCAAGGTGGTCGATCGTTTGTGGAAAACGCTCGACCAGTCGAATGAGTGTCGTCGCTTGGGCATTTGGCGTTGCTCGACCTTGTTCCCAGTTTTCGAGGGTTCGAGTGTTGGTTCGCAGGTACATGGCGAAAACTGACCGGGAGAGGTTGAGTTGCTGGCGGATCGCAACAACTTCCTCGGCAGTGATCGGCAATAGTTTTGGTAACTGGACTTTGTGGGTGCGAAGGGTGACCTTGCCCTGGCGCTCGTCGGCCAAAGCCTCAAGGCCCTCCATCAGTTCGGAAAAAATGTCACGTTTCATATTTGGGTTCTCGTGTTGATTTCTGTATCCAGAGCCTGTTTGAAGACTCTTTTCTGGGAAGGCAACAGATCGTCTTGCTCGTTTTTGCTGTACACGGTGAACAGCCAGAATTGGTCGAAACCAGACCACCAGTAATAAATCACTCGTAATCCGCTGCGCTTGCCTTTACCGCGTCGTTGGTCGCAGAAGCGAATTTTACGCAGCCCACCCGTTCCTTCGATGAGATCGCCCGCTTCGGGATTTTTCAGCAGCTCCAATTGAAAGCTGCGGAACAAATCATCATCCAGGTAATCGTCCCGGTGCTTCTGGAACGCGGGTAATTCGATAAAAAGAGCATCCATGTTCTGTACGTTACCTGCGTATAGTTTTGTCCCGATGATCGAATTGGTCAAGGCCTCCAGGCCATCCTTTTCGCCCCCTTTTCAACGGTAGTCACCGATCGTAAAAACGCCTGCAGGACGAATCGACCAGTGTGATGGGAGCATTCGACTGAATAGGGAGGAACCTTGCAATTGACGTGACCGAACAATCCGCAGCACTATCCAGCCATGAATGCCCAACATCGAATGACCGTGATGTGCTCCTCTATGACCGCTTCCGGCGGGCCATAAGGTCATGCATGTCTGGTCAATGACGTGTTACCCAAAGCCCCGCCAGAAATGGACGGGGCTTTTTAATTGCCCGTCCGCACATGGCTCAAGGAGAGAGAAATGTTCGAAATCAAAAGAGCCACCCCGGACGATGCCGGGATAGCGTTCGAGATTCGGCGACTGGCGATCCGGCATCAATGCATCGGTGCCTACAGCGAGCAGCAGATGCTCGACTGGACAAAAGGCTCGGCGGCAGACGGTTACGACACGCTCATGCAAAAGCATTTCTATCTGGGTTACGTTGAGGGTGAGCCCGTGGCAACCGGCATGCTCGATCTGGAGCATCGCGAAATCGGCGCCATCTTCATCCATCCGGATTTCATGCAGCGCGGTCTGGGCAAGCGAGTACTGCACTTTCTTGAAGTGCTGGCACGGAGTCTGGGACTGGCAGAGGTTTGTCTGGATGCGACCTTGAATGCCGCTGATTTCTACAGGTGCTGCGGTTACGTCGGGGAGGGGTGTGCGGTTTATCAATCGCCTTCAGGTCTTCAACTGGCCTGTGTGCCGATGCTGAAAAAACTGTGATGGCATAAACGCAAAAACGGCACCCGAAGGTGCCGTTTCTGTTTGTAGCCCATTCCAGCAGAGCAATCAGCCCGCCAGACCCGCCTGCTGAACCAGGGTCAGCAACGGTTGTGGGTAGACGCCGAGGAAGAACGCAACCAGGGCGATTGCCAGCAGCATCACGCCGCCTGCTTTCTGTTCCCAGTGCAGTTGGGCGTCGTGGCGGCGCAGGTTCGGTTCGATCAGGTACAGGGTGACCATCACGCGCAGGTAGTAGAACACGCCGATGGCGCTGCCCAGAACCAGCGAACCGACCAGCCACCATTGGTGCGACTCGACACCGGTAGCGATGATGTAGAACTTGCCGATGAAGCCTGCGGTCAGCGGGATACCGGCCAGGGACAGCATCATCACGGTCAGTACGGCGGTCAGGTACGGACGGCGCCAGAACAGGCCGCGGTACTCGTACAGCGCGTCTGCGTCACGGCCGTTGTACGGCGAGGACATCAGGGTGATCACGCCGAACGCGCCGAGGCTGGTGATCACGTAGGTGACCAGGTACACGCCGATGGCTTCCACCGCCAGACCCTTGCTCGCCACCAGCGCGATCAGCAGGTAGCCGAAGTGCGCGATGGACGAATAACCGAGCAGACGCTTGAGGTTGCTCTGGGTCAGGGCCAGCAGGTTACCGAACAGGATCGAGGCGATGGCGATGATGGTCAGTACGTTGCTCAGCACGCCACTGCTTGCGGCAGGGGAGATCTGGAACAGACGAACCATGACCGCGAACACAGCCACTTTCGAAGCGGTGGCGAGGAACGCGGCCACCGGTGCCGGAGCACCTTCGTACACGTCCGGCGTCCACAGGTGGAACGGTACCAGCGACAGTTTGAACGCCAGGCCGATCAGCATCATGCCCAGGCCCAGTTGCGCCAGCGAGCTCGGCAGGTTGGTGGTGGCCAGTGCCTGACCGATACCCACGAAGCTCAGGGAACCCGAGTCTGCGTACAGCAGCGCCATACCGAACAGCAGGAACGCGGAACCGGCGGCCGACAGCACCATGTACTTGATACCGGCTTCCAGCGAACGCTTGTTGAAGAAGGCGTAGGCCACCAGACCGTAGACCGGCACCGACAGCAGTTCCAGACCGATGAACAACCCGGCCAGGTGCTGCGCGCTGACCAGAACCAGGCCACCGGCGGCAGCCATCAGGATCAGCAGGTACAGTTCTTCACGGTTGCCCGGGTAACCCGAACCGCCATCGCCGAGGTAGGCGTGGGCGAGGGTTACGCAGGCGAGGGTGGCGACCAGGATCAGCGCCATGTACAGGCAGGCAAAGGTGTCGATCTGCAGCAATGGGGTCACGGCCAGAGGCGCGACTTTCAGTGCCGGCAGGATCGACAGCAAGGCCAGGTTCAGACCTGCCACCGAAATCAGGAAGGTCTGCGAGTGGTTGCGGCGCCAGGCGATTGCCAGCATCACCACGATAATGGTGAGGCTGGTGATCAACAGTGGCGCAAGCGCAATAAAGTGTTGAATCGTGAATTCCATAGCGCTCTTACCGGGCCGAAGCGAGTTGAGTGAAGGCGGTGCCGAGCCACTGCTGCACGCCATGCATCGTGGCGGCAGAGGTGTCGAGGAACGGTTGCGGGTAGACGCCGAGGTAAATCAGCAGTGCCGCAAGGCCCAGCACCATGATCAGTTCGCGACCGTCCATGCCGTGCAGGATCGAATCCGATTTGGACGGACCGAAGTAGGCACGGTGGATCATGATCAGCGAGTAGACCGAACCGAACACCAGACCGGATGTGGCAATCGCGGTGATCCATGGAGCACTGGCGAAGGTACCGATCAGGATCAGGAACTCGCCGACGAAGTTACCGGTGCCCGGCAGACCCAGGGAGGCGGCTGCGAAGAACAGGCTGATCGCCGGCAGGTAAGCGATACGCGACCACAGACCGCCCATCTCACGCATGTCACGAGTGTGCAGACGCTCGTACAGCTGACCGCTGAGGATAAACAGTGCCGCGGCCGACAGACCGTGCGCCAGCATCTGGATCACGGCGCCTTGCAGCGCCAGTTGGCTGCCGGAGTAGATGCCGATCAGTACGAAGCCCATGTGGGAAACGGACGAGAAGGCGATCAGACGCTTGATATCGGTTTGGGCGAACGCCAGGAACGCACCGTAGAAGATCCCGACCAGGCCCAGGGCCATGGCGAACGGTGCGAACTCGGCCGAGGCGTTCGGGAACAGCGGCAGGGCGAAACGCAGCAGACCGTAGGCCGCGGTTTTCAGCAAGATACCAGCGAGGTCGACGGAACCGGCGGTCGGTGCCTGGGCGTGAGCGTCAGGCAGCCAGGAGTGGAACGGAACCACTGGCAGTTTGACCGCGAAGGCGATGAAGAAGCCGAGCATCAGGATGTACTCGGTGGTCATCGACATCTTGGTCTTCAACAGATCGGCGTAGTTGAAGGTGATCACGCCGGTGCTGTTGTAGTTGACCAGTACCAGACCCAGGATCGCCACCAGCATGATCAGGCCGGAAGCCTGAGTGAAGATGAAGAACTTGGTCGCGGCGTAGATCCGGGTTTTCTTGCCGTCCGAAGAACTGTGACCCCAGAGCGCGATGAGGAAGTACATCGGCACCAGCATCATTTCCCAGAAGAAGAAGAACATGAACAGGTCGAGGGCGAGGAACACGCCGACAACGCCGCCCAGGATCCACATCAGGTTCAGGTGGAAGAAGCCAACGTGACGCTGGATCTCTTTCCACGAGCAGAGTACCGACAGGATACCCAGCAGACCGGTCAGCAGGATCATCAGCAGCGACAGGCCGTCGAGGGCCAGGTGCACGTTGATGCCGAAGCGTTGGATCCAGACGTGCTTGAACTCAAGCGCCCAGGTCGGATCGGCGCCAGGCGCCGGAGCAAATGAATAGTCACCGTGGGCCCACAGCCAGAGGCCGAGGGCGAGTTCCAGGGTCATGGTCAACAGCGCAATCCAGCGGGGGAGGGTAGCGCCGAAGCGCTCACCCATCCAGCACAGCAGGCCGCCGATGAAGGGGATCAGGATTAGCCAAGGCAGAATCATGACGGGCTCGTTTCCTTTCGCAAATTCGCAAGGTTCATATCAGACCGCTACCAGCACGACAGCGCCGATTACCAACACGGCACCAGCAGCCATCGAAGCAGCGTACCAACGCAGTTGACCGGTTTCGGTACGGCTCAGGGCAGTGTGACCACCCTTGGCCATGCGCGGGATCAGACCGATGGTCTGGTCGAGCGGGTCTTTGCGCAGCATGTGGCTGATCGCAAGGTACGGCTTCACGAACAGTTTGTCGTAGATCCAGTCGAAGCCCCAGGCAGCGAACCACCAGGCCGAAAGGAAACGGCCGATGCCGCTGTTGGCGATCGCGGTCACGAAGCGACGCTTGCCGAGGAACAGCAGGGCCGCCAGCAGGATACCGGCCAGGGCGATGGCGCCCGACGCGATTTCCAGACTGTGCTTGGCTTCGCCACCGGCATGGCCAACGCTCTCAGGCAGTACACCGTGCAGCGGTGGAACGATCATGGCACCGACGAAGGTCGACAGCACGATCAGCACCGACAGTGGCAGCCAGTGAGCGATGCCGTGACCGGCGTGAGCTTCGGTCTTGGCTTCACCGTGGAACGCGATGAAGATCAGGCGGAAGGTGTACAGCGAAGTCATGAACGCGCCGACCAGACCTGCGTACAGCAGACCGTGGTTGCCGCTGGCGAACGCTTCCCAGAGGATTTCGTCCTTGGAGTAGAAACCTGCGGTCACCAGCGGCAGGGCGGCCAGAGCGGCACCACCGACGATGAAGCTGGCGTAGGCCAGCGGCAGTTTCTTCCACAGGCCGCCCATCTTGAAGATGTTCTGCTCGTGGTGGCAGGCAACGATCACCGCACCGGAAGCAAGGAACAGCAGGGCCTTGAAGAAGGCGTGGGTCATCAGGTGGAAGATCGCGCCTTCCCAGGCGCCAACGCCCAGCGCCAGGAACATGTAGCCGATCTGGCTCATGGTCGAGTAGGCGAGGATACGTTTGATGTCGGTTTGCACCAGTGCTGCGAAACCGGCCAGCACCAGGGTCACACCACCGACGATGCCGACCAGGTGCAGGATGTCCGGCGCCAGGGCGAACAGACCGTGGGTACGGGCGATCAGGTAGACACCAGCAGTAACCATGGTTGCGGCGTGGATCAGTGCCGAAACCGGGGTAGGGCCGGCCATCGCGTCCGCAAGCCAGGTCTGCAGTGGCAGTTGAGCCGATTTACCGACCGCACCACCCAGCAGCATCAAGGTCGCCAGCACGATCCAGAAATCGCCGACCTTGAAGTGCTCAGGCGCCTTCACCAGCAGTTCCTGGACGTTCAGCGTGCCCAGTTGCTGGAACAGGATGAACAGGCCGATCGCCATGAACACGTCGCCGATACGGGTGACGATGAAGGCTTTCAGTGCAGCGTTACCGTTGTTGCGGTTGCTGTAGTAGAAACCGATCAACAGGTACGAGCACAGGCCCACGCCTTCCCAACCGAAGTAGATGAACAGCAGGTTATCGCCCAGGACCAGGAACAGCATGCTGGCGATAAACAGGTTGGTGTAGGCGAAGAAACGCGAGTAACCGGCTTCACCGCGCATGTACCAGGAGGCGAACAGGTGGATCAGGAAGCCCACACCGACTACCACACCGAGCATGGTCACGGACAGACCATCCAGGTACAGGGCGAAGTTAGGCTGGAAGCCCTCGACGGACATCCACTTCCACAGCACATGAACGTACACGCCACCTTCCGGTGGAGCGACGTTGAATTGCCAGATCACGTAGGCCGCGACGATGGCAGACAGGCCGATGGAGCCGACACCGATCAGCGCCGACAGGTTTTCCGAGAGGCGGCCGCGGGAAAACGACAGCAACAGGAACCCGATCAGAGGGAATACGAAAGTCAGAAAGAGTAGGTTCATCCGCGCATCTCACTGGCAGCGTCGATATCGAGCGTGTGGAAGCGGCGATACAGTTGCAGCAGGATCGCCAGGCCAATACTGGCTTCGGCGGCTGCAAGGCTGATCACCAGGATGAACATGATCTGTCCATCCGGTTGCGCCCAGCGGGCACCCGCAACGATGAAGGCCAGTGCAGAGGCGTTCATCATCACTTCCAGACTCATCAACACGAACAAAATGTTGCGGCGGACCATCAGGCCGACCAGACCAAGGCAGAACAGGATGCCGGCAACGGCCAATCCATGTTCGAGAGGGATAGCAGGCATGTCTTACTCCTTCGCCTCGTTACGGCCCAAATGGAACGCCGTGACGGCTGCAGCGAGCAGCAGCATCGAGGCGAGTTCGACCACCAGCAGGTACGGACCGAACAGGCTGATGCCCACGGCTTTTGCGTCCACGGTGGTGTGGCCGATGGCCTGACCGCTCTGATGAGCGAACAGCACATACAGCAGTTCGGCCAGCAGCAGGGCGCCGAGAATCACCGGACCTGCCCAGATACCGGGCTTGAGCCAGGTGCGTTCCTGCTGAACCGAGGCGGGGCCCAGGTTCAGCATCATCACCACGAATACGAACAGCACCATGATGGCGCCAGCGTAGGCGATCACTTCCAGCACGCCGGCGAACGGGGCGCCGAGTGCGAAGAAGGTCATGGCCACGGCGATCAGCGAAATGATCAGGTAGAGCAGGGCGTGCACAGGATTGGTGTTGGTGACCACACGCAATGTGGACACAACAGCGATACCCGATGCGAAATAGAAAGCGAATTCCATCGTTCTTCCTTAAGGCAGCAAGCTCTTCACGTTGATCGGCTCGGCTTCGTTTTGTGCGGCGCCTTTCGGCTTACCGGCAACGGCCATACCTGCAACACGATAGAAGTTGTAATCAGGGTTTTTGCCGGGGCCGGAGATCAGAAGATCTTCTTTCTCGTACACCAGGTCCTGACGTTTGAACTCGGCCATCTCGAAATCCGGGGTCAGCTGGATCGCGGTGGTCGGGCAGGCTTCCTCGCAGAGACCGCAGAAAATGCAGCGCGAGAAGTTGATACGGAAGAAGTCCGGGTACCAGCGACCGTCTTCGGTTTCAGCTTTCTGCAGCGAGATGCAACCCACCGGGCAAGCCACGGCGCACAGGTTGCAGGCTACGCAGCGTTCTTCGCCATCGGGGTCGCGGGTCAGGACGATGCGGCCACGGTAGCGTGGCGGCAGGTAGACCGGTTCTTCCGGGTATTGCAGGGTGTCGCGCTTGCGAAAGCCATGACCGAAGATCATGACCAGGCTGCGCAACTGGGTACCGGTACCCTTAATGATGTCGCCAATATATTTGAACATGGGTCAAATCCTCACTGAACCGCAACTGCAGGCGTGTTCCACAACACGATTGCAGCGGTCACCAGCAAATTGATCAGGGTCAGTGGCAGGCAGAATTTCCAGCTGAAGTCCATCACCTGGTCATAACGCGGACGCGGGATCGAAGCGCGCAGCAGGATGAACAGCATGATGAAGAACGCGGTCTTCAGTGCGAACCAGACGAAGGACAGTTGCGGCAGGATGCCGAACGGACCGTGCCAGCCACCGAAGAACAGGGTGACCAACAGCGCCGAGATCAGGATGATGCCGATGTATTCACCGACGAAGAACATGCCCCATTTCATACCGGCGTATTCAATGTGGTAACCGTCGGCCAGTTCCTGTTCCGCTTCCGGCTGGTCGAACGGGTGACGGTGAGTCACGGCCACGCCAGCGATGAAGAAGGTACAGAAGCCGAAGAACTGCGGAATGATGAACCACAGGTTCTGCGCCTGGTACTCGACGATGTCGCGCATGTTGAACGAGCCGACCTGCACCACGATGCCCATCAGGGCCAGGCCCATGAACACTTCGTAGGACACGGTCTGCGCCGAGGCCCGCAAGCTGCCGAGGAGGGCGAACTTGTTGTTACTCGACCAGCCGGCGAACAGCACCGCGTAGACCGAGAGACCGGCCATGGCGAAGAAGAACAGCAGGCCGATGTTCAGGTCCGCCACGCCCCAGGTCGGGGTGATCGGGATGATCGCGAAAGCGATCAACAGGGCGGACATGGCCACCACCGGCGCCAGGGTGAAGATCACCTTGTCGGCAAACGGTGGGGTCCAGTCTTCCTTGAAGAACATCTTCAGCATGTCGGCAGCGATCTGGAACATGCCGAACGGGCCAACGCGGTTCGGACCGTAACGGTCCTGCCACCAGCCCAGCAGGCGACGTTCGACAAAGCTGAGCAACGCACCCGCGACCACCACGGCCAGCAGGATGACGATGGCTTTGATGACCGTCAGGATCACATCGATCACTTCAGGGGTGAACCAGGTCATTGCGCTGCCTCCTGCAGACCATCAACGGTTTGGCCGAAAATCGCCGGCGGAATGCCTGCCAGACCGGCCGGCAGTGCAACCAGGCCGGCGCCCAGCTCTTCATTGATGCGCAGCGGCAGACGCAGGGTCTGGCCGGCAACATTGAGGCTCAGCAGTGCACCGTCGTTGACGCCCAGGCGATCCGCTTCGGATTTGGCCAGGCCAACGTAGGCAGCCGGGATGCGTTCCTGGACCGGAGCGGCTTTCGACGAGTTCTCGTCGCTGCCGAACAGGTGGTAGAACGGCACGGCTTGCCAGGTGCCCTGGGCCGGGTTGAACGCGCGCGGAACGCTGGCGAACCAGTTCAGCGAATCACCGGTGCTTTCGATCAGGCGGGTGCCCGGATCGCCAGCGCGCAGGTGACCACCGACTTCGTCCTGGAACTTGTTCCAGGCTTGCGGCGAGTTCCAGCCCGGCGACCATGCAAAAGGAACCTGCTGACGCGGTTCGACGGAGCCCGAGTAACCTTCCATCGAGAAGGCGAACGCGGTGTCCTTGTCTTGCGGGGTGCGTGGTTCGTGAACGCTGATGTCGGCGCGCATCGCGGTGCGACCGGAATAACGCAGCGGCTCACGCGCCAGTTTCAGACCCTTGATGCGGAACGAGGCGGACGGTGCGGCGTCGACGATACGCGCCAGCTGCGTGGTGCTCGAAGCAACGGCAGCGGTCACGTGGTCGAGTTGCGTCCAGTCGATCGGCTGGTTCAGCAGGGTGGCGCGCAGGGCGTGCAGCCAGCGCCAGCCTTCGTGGACCAGAATGCTCGAGTCCATGTATTGCGGGTCGAAAACCTGGAAGAAGCGCTGGGCGCGGCCTTCCTGGCTGACCAACGTACCGTCGCCTTCAGCGAAGCTGGCGGCTGGCAGAACCAGGTGCGCGCGGTCGCTGGTGGCCGTCTTCTGATGGTCGGCAACGATCACTACTTTCGCAGCGTTCAGTGCAGCATCGACCTTGGCTTTGGCGGTGCGGGTGTACAGATCGTTTTCCAGCACGACGATGGCGTCGGCCTTGCCGTCGATGACCGCTTGCAGCGCAGCATCAACCGATTCGCCACCGAGCATGGCCAGACCGAGGCTGTTGGCTTCCGGCACGATCAGGCTGATCGAACCGTTCTTCTCGCGCAGCTTCAGGGCCTTGGCGATGTTCGCAGCAGCTTCGATCAAGGCTTTGGAGCCCAGCGAAGTACCGGCGATGATCAGCGGACGCTTGGCGGCGAGCAGAGCATCGGCGATGCGTTTGGCCAGTTCCAGGGCTTCGGCGTCCAGACCTTCGACGGCAGGTGCGCTGGCGTCCAGGGCGTGAGCCACGGCGAAACCGATGCGGGCCAGATCGTCCGGAGCGGCGTGTACACACTCTTCGGCGATGTCGTCGAGCTTGGTTTCAGCCAGGCTGGCGATGAACAGCGGGTTCAGCTCGTGCTGACCGATGTTCTTCACGGCGGCGTCGAGCCAAGGCTGGACGCGCATGGCTTCGGCCATGTCTTCGGCCTTGCCTTTTACCGACTGACGCAGAGCCAGGGCCATACGGGCAGCGGTCTGGGTCAGGTCTTCACCGAGGACGAACACGGCGTCGTGGTCTTCGATGTCGCGCATGTTCGGCACTGGCAGCGGGCTGTCTTTCAGCACTTGCAGGACCAGACGGATGCGTTCCAGTTCGGAGGCTTCGATACCGGAGTAGAAGTGCTCGGCGCCCACCAGCTCACGCAACGCGTAGTTGCTTTCGAGGCTGGCACGCGGCGAACCGATACCGACGATGTTGCGACCGCGCAGCAGGTCGGCGGCTTTGTCCAGCGCAGCATCCAGTCCAAGCTTGGTGCCGTCGGCCAGCAGCGGCTGACGTGGACGGTCGGTGCGGTTGACGTAGCCATAACCGAAACGGCCACGGTCGCACAGGAAGTACTGGTTCACCGAACCGTTGTAACGGTTTTCGATGCGACGCAGTTCGCCGTAACGCTCGCCCGGGGAAATGTTGCAACCGCTGGAGCAGCCATGGCAGATGCTCGGCGAGAACTGCATGTCCCACTTGCGGTTGTAGCGCTCGGAGTGAGTCTTGTCGGTGAACACACCGGTCGGGCAGACCTCGGTGAGGTTGCCGGAGAACTCGCTTTCCAGCGTGCCGTCTTCAACGCGACCGAAGTACACGTTGTCGTGGGCGCCGAATACACCGAGGTCGGTGCCGCCGGCGTAGTCCTTGTAGAAACGCACGCAACGGTAGCAGGCGATGCAGCGGTTCATTTCGTGGGAAATGAACGGGCCCAGTTGCTGGTTCTGGTGGGTGCGTTTGGTGAAGCGATAACGGCGCTCGTTGTGGCCGGTCATCACGGTCATGTCTTGCAGGTGGCAGTGACCGCCTTCCTCGCACACAGGGCAGTCGTGCGGGTGGTTGGTCATCAGCCATTCAACAACACTGGCGCGGAACGCCTTGGATTCTTCATCGTCGATGGAGATCCAGGTGTTGTCGGTGGCAGGCGTCATGCAGGACATGACGATGCGACCACGGGTGTCGTTCTCGTCGGTGTACTGCTTGACCGCGCACTGGCGGCAGGCCCCGACGCTACCAAGCGCGGGGTGCCAGCAGAAATAAGGGATGTCGAGGCCCAGCGACAGACATGCCTGTAACAGGTTGTCTGCCCCGTCGACTTCGAGCGCTTTGCCGTCTACGTGGATAGTGGCCATGGTTCAAAGGTCTTCGTTGGCCCGGTGTCAGCGGGCGTGGCTAATGGAATCTTGTTATCCGTCCGAATCCAGTCAGCCCCGAAAGGCGTCATCGGACGAAAGGCGAAGGGCACGGACCCTTCGCCTTTTTAAGCGTTTACGCGCCGACTACGATCGGCTTTGCCAGAGGCGGGACGGCGGCGCTTGCGGGCGCGATACCGGCTTCGAACTCTGGACGGAAGTATTTGATGGCACTGCCCAACGGTTCCACGGCACCCGGTGCGTGAGCACAGAAGGTCTTGCCCGGGCCGAGGAAGTTGACCAGACCCAGCAGGGTCTCGATGTCGCCTGGCTGGCCGCGGCCTTGTTCGATGGCCATCAGCAGCTTGACGCTCCATGGCAGGCCATCACGGCAAGGGGTGCAGAAACCACAGGATTCGCGAGCGAAGAACTGCTCCATGTTGCGCAGCAGGGACACCATGTTGACGCTGTCGTCCACCGCCATGGCCAGGCCGGTACCCATACGGGTGCCCACCTTGGCGATGCCGCCGGCGTACATTTGTGCGTCGAGGTGTTCCGGCAACAGGAAACCGGTACCGGCGCCGCCTGGCTGCCAGGCCTTGAGCTTGTAACCGTCGCGCATGCCGCCGGCGTAGTCTTCGAACAGCTCGCGACCGGTCACGCCGAATGGCAGTTCCCACAGGCCAGGGTTCTTGACCTTGCCAGAGAAGCCCATGAGCTTGGTGCCCATGTCTTCACTGCCGTCGCGGGCCAACGATTTGTACCAGTCCACGCCGTCGGCAATGATCGCCGGCACGTTGCACAGGGTTTCAACGTTGTTCACGCAGGTCGGCTTGCCCCAGACGCCAACGGCGGCAGGGAAGGGCGGCTTGGAGCGCGGGTTGGCGCGGCGGCCTTCGAGGGAGTTGATCAGTGCGGTTTCTTCACCGCAGATGTAACGCCCGGCACCGGTGTGGACGAACAGCTCGAAATCGAAGCCGCTGCCCAGGATGTTCTTGCCCAGCAGGCCCGCTGCCTTGGCTTCTTCCACGGCACGGTTCAGGTGCTTGGCGGCGGTGGTGTACTCGCCACGCAGGAAGATGTAGCCACGGTAGGTTTTCAGCGCGCGAGCACTGATCAGCATGCCTTCGATCAGCAGATGGGGCAGTTGCTCCATCAGCATGCGGTCTTTCCAGGTGTTCGGCTCCATTTCATCCGCGTTGCACAGCAGGTAGCGGATGTTGATGGATTCGTCCTTTGGCATCAGGCCCCACTTCACGCCAGTGGGGAAGCCTGCACCGCCGCGACCTTTGAGGCCGGCGTCTTTCACGGTCTGGACGATGGCGTCCTGATCCATGTCGGCAAAGGCTTTGCGCGCTGCGGCGTAACCGTTCTTGGCCTGGTACTCGTCGAGCCACACGGCTTCGCCGTCGTCACGCAGGCGCCAGGTCAGCGGGTGAGTCTCGGCCGAACGCTGGATGCGGTTGGCAGGACCGAAAGAGGTCAGGGTCATACGTAGCCCTCGAGCAGTTTGGCGACGCCGGCAGGCTGGACATCGCCAAAGGTGTCGTCATCGATCATCAGCGCCGGTGCCTTGTCGCAGTTGCCGAGGCAGCAGACCGGCAGCAGGGTGAAGCGACCGTCGGCGGTGGTCTGGCCCAGGCCGATACCCAGGTTGTTCTGGATTTCGCTGACAACCGACTCGTGGCCGCCGATGTAGCAGACCATGCTGTCGCAGACGCGAATGATGTGACGGCCGACCGGCTGACGGAAGATCTGGCTGTAGAACGTGGCCACGCCTTCAACGTCGCTGGCCGGGATGCCGAGGATCTCGCCGATGGCGTACAGAGCGCCGTCCGGCACCCAGCCGCGTTCTTTCTGAACGATCTTCAGGGCTTCGATCGACGCCGCGCGCGGGTCTTCGTAGTGATGCAGCTCGTGCTCGATGGCCGAGCGCTCGGTTTCACTCAAGGTGAAACGGTCTGTCTGGATAAGCGTGCTGTTCATGCTTAGCGGTCCACGTCGGCCATAACGAAATCGATACTACCCAGGTACGCAATCATGTCCGCGACCATGCTGCCTTTGATCACCGAAGGGATCTGTTGCAGATGCGGGAAGCTTGGAGTGCGGATCCGGGTACGGTAGCTCATGGTGCCGCCGTCGCTCGTCAGGTAATAACTGTTGATGCCCTTGGTCGCTTCGATCATCTGGAAGGATTCGTTGGCCGGCATGACCGGGCCCCACGAAACCTGCAGGAAGTGCGTGATCAAGGTTTCGATGTGTTGCAGCGTGCGCTCTTTCGGCGGCGGCGTGGTCAGCGGGTGATCCGCCTTGTACGGGCCTTCCGGCATGTTGCGCAGGCACTGGTCGATGATCTTGACGCTCTGGCGCATCTCTTCGACGCGAACCATGCAGCGGTCGTAGGCATCGCCGTTGGCGGCCAGCGGCACTTCGAACTCGAAGTTCTCGTAGCCGGAGTATGGACGCGCCTTACGCAGGTCGAAGTCGCAACCGGTGGAACGCAGGCCGGCACCGGTGACGCCCCATTCCAGGGCCTCTTTGGTGTTGTACTGGGCAACGCCGATGGTACGACCCTTGAGGATGCTGTTCTGCAGGGCGGCCTTGGTGTATTCGTCGAGGCGCTTTGGCAGCCATTCAACGAAGTCTTTCACCAGTTTTTCCCAGCCGCGCGGCAGGTCGTGGGCAACGCCGCCGATGCGGTACCAAGCCGGGTGCAGACGGAAACCGGTGATGGCTTCGATCACCGTGTACGCCTTCTGACGGTCGGTGAAGGTGAAGAACACCGGGGTCATGGCGCCGACGTCCTGGATGTAGGTACCCAGGAACAGCAGGTGGCTGGTGATCCGGAAGAACTCGGCCATCATGATGCGGATGACGTCGACCTTCTCGGGCACCTTGATGCCGGCCAGCTTCTCGACCGAGAGCACGTACGGCAGGTTGTTCATCACGCCGCCGAGGTAGTCGATACGATCGGTGTACGGAATGAAGCTGTGCCAGGACTGACGCTCGGCCATCTTCTCGGCGCCACGGTGGTGGTAACCGATGTCCGGAACGCAGTCGACGATCTCTTCGCCGTCCAGTTGCAGGATGATGCGGAAGGCACCGTGAGCCGAAGGGTGGTTCGGACCCAGGTTGAGGAACATGTAGTCCTCGTTCGGGCCGGAACGTTTCATGCCCCAGTCTTCAGGACGGAAACGCGCAGCTTCTTCCTCAAGCTGTTGCTTGGCCAGGTTCAGGCTGTACGGATCGAATTCCGTGGCGCGCGCCGGGAAGTCCTTGCGCAGCGGGTGACCTTCCCAGGTCGGCGGCATCATGATGCGCGACAGGTGAGGGTGACCTTTGAAGTCGATACCGAACATGTCCCAGACTTCACGCTCGTACCAGTTGGCGTTCGGCCAGATGCTGGTGACGGTCGGCAAGCTGAGGTCGCTCTCGGACAAGGCGACCTTGATCATCACGTCACTATTACGTTCCAGCGACATGAGGTGATAGAACACGGTGAACTCAGCGTCGCTCGGCAGGCCTTGACGCTTGGTGCGCAGACGCTCGTCCACGCCGTGCAGGTCATAGAGCATGACGTACGGCTTGGGCAGGTTGCGCAGGAAGGTCAGGACTTCGACGAGCTTGGCACGCGCCACCCACAGCACCGGCATGCCGGTGCGGGTCGGCTGGGCGGTGAACGCCTCGGGGCCAAAACGATTGTTCAGTTCGACGACCACATCCTGGTCGTCTGCCTTATAAGGCGGGATGTACAGAGCACTGCCTGTAGTCATGGTTATTTTTTCGCTTTCGGTCAACGTAAAGAATGAAGCCAGCTTCTCGTTTCTTTGAAACAGATCTGGATCAGACTTCGTCAGGGCTGCGCAGGTTGGTGACTGCGATTCGCTGTTCGCGGCGCTGTTCCTTCTGCGAAGGCATGTCGGCGCGATAAACGCCTTGATCGCCAACGACCCAGGAAAGTGGGCGACGCTCCTGTCCAATGGATTCCTGCAACAGCATCAAGCCTTGCAGAAATGCTTCCGGACGGGGCGGGCAGCCAGGTACGTAGACGTCAACGGGCAGGAACTTGTCCACCCCTTGAACCACGGAGTAGATGTCGTACATGCCACCGGAGTTGGCGCACGAACCCATCGAGATCACCCATTTGGGCTCGAGCATCTGCTCGTACAGACGCTGAATGATCGGCGCCATCTTGATGAAGCACGTACCGGCGATAACCATGAAGTCGGCCTGGCGCGGTGATGCCCGGATTACTTCGGCGCCGAAGCGCGCGATGTCGTGGGGCGCCGTGAAGGCCGTGGTCATTTCCACGTAGCAGCACGAAAGACCGAAGTTGTACGGCCACAGGGAGTTCTTACGTCCCCAGTTGACCGCGCCACTCAGCACGTCTTCCAGCTTGCCCATGAAAATGTTTTTGTGGACTTGATCTTCTAACGGATCGGAAACGGTTTCCCGTTCGCCAATCGGATACTGCTCGTTAGGAGCATCGGGGTCGATTCTGGTGAGATTGTATTGCATTGCCAAAGCCTCATTGTTTCAGCTTCGCCTGCCGCTTGCGACGAGCTTCCGGAGCCCAGTCAAGGGCGCCCACTCGGAACAGGTAGACAAGACCTGCCAACAGAATTGCTATGAAAACGAGAGCTTCGACGAATCCGGTCCAGCCGCTTTCGCGGACGGACACAGACCATGCAAAGAGAAAGAGGGCTTCGATATCGAAGATCACGAACAGCATCGCGACCAGATAGAATTTGGCTGAGAGCCGCAAGCGGGCGCCACCGGTAGGTAGCATGCCGGACTCGAACGGTTCGTTTTTGCTGCGGCCCCAAGCTTTTGACCCGAGGAGGCTGGAGACGCCGAGCATGAAGGCACACAGGCCGACTACACCCAGAAGGAAAATGGCAAAGCCCCAGTTGTGGGCCATGAGTCCTGTCGCTTCGGGCATGCTGGTAATCCTTAACAGAGAGCAAAGGTCTCTGAGCTTGATAAAGAAATAAGGCAGTGACGATATGTCGCAGCAATCAATCGCGCTGATTTTATGGCTAAACACCCTGCAAGTAAAATTCCTATAGCGAAATTATTTATTGGAATAAGGACATAGCGCACCTCGATGGCCCCGCAGCCCATGCGTTGCGGGCATTAGCCGGGATTTCACGAATTATGTTTTGTAGGAAATGTAACGAACATAGTTGCCGCTAAATGATAATTAATATCGTTTGGAGTGGTTTTGTAACTGTTTAGCGATTGGGCAGTTGGGAAGTTGTCTTATATCCGCGTTACTGCAAGTAGCGGCGGCGCACGTTTTAACCGATTTTTGTGACCTGGATAGCGCTCTGGATCAATGTTTTGCCTGACAGATTGTGCCGACCCTGAGAGGTTCAGGAAGTCACAGGTAAAAAAAACGCCCCGAACCAGTCGGGGCGTCAGTTTTTCGGCAATGCGGTTAGCTTTCTACACGGTCCGCAAAGGCCGTTTACTCAGGCGAAGTCGATCAGTGGAACTGTTCTTCTTCGGTCGAACCGGTCAGCGCGGTCACCGAGGACGTGCCGCCCTGGATCACGGTGGTCATGTCGTCGAAGTAGCCAGTGCCCACTTCCTGCTGGTGAGCCACGAAGGTGTAACCCTTGGCGGCGTCAGCGAATTCCTGCTCTTGCAGCTTCACGTAGGCAGTCATGTCGTTGCGGGCGTAGTCGTGCGCCAGGTTGAACATGCTGTGCCACATGTTGTGAATGCCGGCCAGGGTGATGAACTGGTGCTTGTAACCCATGGCGGACAGTTCGCGCTGGAACTTGGCGATGGTCGCGTCGTCCAGGTTTTTCTTCCAGTTGAAGGAAGGCGAGCAGTTGTAGGACAGGATCTGGTCCGGGTATTCCTTCTTGATCGCTTCAGCGAAGCGACGGGCTTCGTCCAGATCCGGCTTGGCGGTTTCGCACCAGATCAGGTCGGCGTACGGCGCGTAGGCCAGGCCACGGGCGATTGCCTGGTCCAGACCAGCACGAACCTTGTAGAAGCCTTCCTGAGTGCGGGTGCCGGTTACGAACGGTTGGTCGTACGGGTCGCAGTCGGACGTCAGCAGGTCGGCAGCGTTGGCGTCGGTACGGGCCAGGATGATGGTCGGTACGCCGGCAACGTCGGCAGCCAGACGAGCAGCGGTCAGCTTCTGTACGGCTTCCTGGGTAGGAACCAGCACCTTGCCGCCCATGTGGCCGCATTTCTTCACGGAAGCCAGTTGGTCTTCGAAGTGAACGCCGGCGGCGCCTGCTTCGATCATGCTCTTCATCAGCTCGTAGGCGTTCAGTACGCCGCCGAAACCGGCTTCAGCGTCAGCCACGATTGGTGCGAAGTAGTCGATGTAGCCTTCGTCGCCCGGGTTCTTGCCGGCTTTCCACTGGATCTGGTCGGCACGACGGAACGAGTTGTTGATGCGCTTGACCACAGTTGGAACCGAGTCCACCGGGTACAGCGACTGGTCCGGGTACATCGATTCGGCGGAGTTGTTGTCCGCAGCGACTTGCCAGCCCGACAGGTAGATCGCCTGGATACCGGCTTTAACCTGCTGCACAGCCTGGCCGCCGGTCAGGGCGCCCATGCAGTTGACGAAATCTTTCTCTGGGCGGAAGGACGGCTTGGCACCCTGGGTGACCAGGTTCCACAGTTTTTCGGCGCCCATTTTTGCAAAGGTGTGCTCTGGTTGAACCGAGCCACGCAGACGGACGACGTCAGCAGCGGAGTAATTGCGAGTCACGCCTTTCCAGCGCGGGTTTTCAGCCCAGTCTTTTTCAAGGGCTGCAATTTGCTGTTCGCGTGTCAGTGCCATGGAGATAAACCTCGTCGCGTCTTTATGAAAAGTTGTTCTGCGGTGGAAAATTCCTTGCGCTCGCTGACCAGAAGCTTAGGTGGTCAGGTCGGGTTCGGCGGGGCAGGCGACGGGATGAACGATGGGCTCGAGGGGAAGTGAGCAGGTAAAGGCGAACTGGCGGGCGCATTCGGGCGTCGTGGGCCTTTATGCGAACTACAGTGTAAAGCCGGGTTACCTAATTACGCTTCCGTCCCTCGGGACAACTTCGTTCCAGTCGGCAACCTCGTCAAACACACCTTGTGGGCGGTACAGACACGAAACGGCTCGCGGGGATGGGTGCGAGCATCGCTTCGAAGGCCCTTGCCAGGGCCTCTGATTAGCGGGAGCGAGGCCATCATGCCTTCGCTTTTTTGGCTCGTCAAACGTTTTGTAGTGCTTTTTTTCAAGCACTACATCTTTCGTCTAATACGACTAATCAGTCAGTTTTTGGTGCTTTAGTCCAACGTGTCGACTTTCACCCGCAACGTCATGTCATCCCGGCCTTGAGTCGAGTAGCTGCGGGCCAGGCCCTGTTTGTCGGCCTGAGTCTCGCGGTTCACGCCGGCGAGGGTGATCCACTCGCCCAGGCGTCCGGTGACGGTTGTGTCGGTGCTCTGCACGTTCACTACATCGGGACGTTCCTGGCTCATGCGGTCACGGTTGGTACTGATTGCCAGGTGAACGGTGTCGCCGGTGACGCTGGCGGTGACGTAGAAGCCCTGAGTGACGTTGCGATACTGGGTCTGGCTGCTGTAATCGCCGTAGGAATTGGTCTGGCTGCTGGTGATCGGCACGCTCTGGCCGACCTGGATCAGGGCGGGCGCGCCTTCGCTGGCCTGAATCTGCTGAATGCCGCCGTCTCGGCTGGACGTGCTGTAATTGATGATCCTGGTTTGCTGGTCACCAGTGTTCTGTTGGTTGTTTTCGTTGGTGTCGACGGTGATCAGCAGGCGTTTGGGCTCGGTATCCAGTTGGGTCAGCAGGGCCTTGAGGGCCTGAATCTTGTCCGGTTCGGCCTTGACGATCAGTTGGTTGCCATAGGCGCTGACCTGGCCGTCCTTGCCGATGAAGTCCTGGGCCACCGGCAGCATGTCGGCACTGGTGTGGTACTTGAGGGGCACGATTTCTGTGGCTGCCATCACCGAAAAACTGCAGCCGAGCAGCAGGGTGGTGAGCAGGGTGCGTAGGGACATGTCCGTTATCTCCGCTTTCGAAAGGCTTGATATTGCCAGTTTGTCGGCCCGGGGTGGGGCAAGTTGAATCGTAGACAGCAAAACGCCCCGGCATCATGAGATGGCGGGGCGTTTTGAGGTGTACATCAAGCGTTATGCCGAATGACGAACCATGTCGACATGCGGAATCCCGGCTTCCAGGAATTCCTCGCTGACCAGGTTGAAACCCAGGCGTTCATAGAACGCCGTGGCCTGCACCTGCGCGCTAAGCATCTGCTGCTTCAGTCCGCGAGCTTCGGCTTCGGCGATGACCGCTTGCATCAGCGCATCACCGACCTTCAGACCGCGCCAGTCCTTGAGCACCGAAACCCGGCCGATGTGCCCGTCGGGCAGCAGGCGGGCGGTGCCGATCGGAAAGTCGCCTTCGAAAGCCAGGAAATGCACCGCCGTGGCGTCATCGGCGTCCCACTCAAGCTCGGGCGGAACCGATTGTTCGGCAATGAACACCGTTTCGCGAATGCGGCGGATCTCGGCGTTGTCCTTTTGCCAGTCTGCAACACGTACGCGAATCTTATTCATCGTCGGCGAACCCCAGGCTCCCTTGCTTGACCAGTTCGCACAGCAGGCCGCGACCGTCTTCGTCGCTCAGCCAGTCACCGAGGTTGTCGGTGTGCAGAGCGTCAGCCGAGCAGATCAACTTCAGCAGTTCGCGCAACTTGCCCGGCAGGTAACGGCTCTGGCCGCTGGCGAACAGCAGCAGATCGTCATCGACTTCCGACCATGCCAGGCGCGCGCTCGGGTTGCGGATCAGGATGGCGCCGTCTTCGAGCGCGCTGAGGAAGTCTTCTTCTTCGACTTCTTCCGGGCCGACCACCAGCTCCGGATAACGCGGCTCGGTCATGTACTGGCCGAACCAGGTCAGCAGCAGGCGTTCGTCGCTCATGTGCTCGGCGAGCAGCGCTTTCAGGCGGCCGAGTGCATCGTGCTGGATCTGGTGTGGATCGCTGACCGGCTTCGCATCGGCGTCGGTGTAGCGCTCTTCGTCAGTCAGGAACTGGCTGAGGAAGTCGGTGAAGTGGGTCAGCACTTCAGCGGCGCTCGGTGCGCGGAAACCAACCGAGTAGGTCATGCAGTCATCAACGGCGACGCCGCAGTGAGCCAGGCGCGGCGGCAGGTAGAGCATGTCGCCCGGTTCCAGGACCCACTCTTCGGTCTCGTGGAATTCGGCGAGGATGCGCAGGTCCGCATGTTGCAGCAATGGGCTTTCGGAGTCGCACATCTGGCCGATTTTCCAGTTGCGCTTGCCGTGGCCTTGCAGCAGGAACACGTCGTAGTTATCGAAGTGCGGGCCGACGCTGCCACCTGGGGCGGCGAAGCTGATCATCACGTCGTCGACGCGCCAGCTCGGCAGGAAACGGAAGTTTTCCAGCAGTTCGCTGACTTCCGGCACGAACTGATCGACAGCCTGCACCAGCAGGGTCCACTCGCGTTCCGGCAGTTTGCTGAATTCGTCTTCGGCGAACGGGCCGCGGCGCAGTTCCCAAGGGCGCTCGCCGTGTTCGATCACCAGGCGCGATTCGACTTCTTCTTCCAGGGCCAGGCCGGCGAGTTCGTCGGCGTCGATCGGGCTTTCGAAATCAGGAATCGCCTGACGGATCAGCAGTGGCTTTTTCTGCCAGTAGTCGCGCATGAACTCGCGCGCCGTGAGACCACCCAGAAGTTGAAGAGGAATATCGGGATTCATATGTAACCTATTGAAAAAAAGCATTTTTCAGACGGGAATAAAAACGCCCGGCGCGGCCGGGCGTCTCAAACGGGTCAAGCAGTCGATCAGATGCGTTTGGCTTGCGCTACAGCGTTGCCGATGTAGTTGGCCGGGGTCAGTTGCTTGAGCTCGGCTTTCGCAGCGGCCGGCATGTCCAGGCCATCGATGAAAGTCTGCAGCGCTTCAGGGCTGATGCCCTTGCCACGAGTCAGTTCTTTCAGCTTCTCGTACGGGTTTTCGATGTTGTAGCGGCGCATCACGGTCTGGATCGGCTCGGCCAGGACTTCCCAGCAAGCGTCCAGATCGGCAGCAATCTTGTCAGCGTTCAGCTCGAGCTTGCTGATGCCTTTGAGGCTCGCTTCGTACGCGATCACGCTGTGGGCGAAGCCGACACCGAGGTTACGCAGAACGGTGGAGTCGGTCAGGTCGCGCTGCCAGCGGGAGATCGGCAGTTTGCTCGCCAGGTGCTGGAACAGCGCGTTGGCGATGCCCAGGTTGCCTTCGGAGTTTTCGAAGTCGATCGGGTTGACCTTGTGCGGCATGGTCGACGAACCGATTTCGCCGGCGATGGTGCGCTGCTTGAAGTAACCCAGGGAGATGTAGCCCCAGATGTCACGGTCGAAGTCGATCAGGATGGTGTTGAAGCGCGCAATGGCGTCGAACAGCTCGGCGATGTAGTCGTGCGGCTCGATCTGCGTGGTGTACGGGTTGAAGCCCAGACCCAGTTCGTCTTCGATGAAGGCGCGGGCGTTGGCTTCCCAGTCGATCTGCGGGTAGGCCGACAGGTGAGCGTTGTAGTTGCCGACAGCGCCGTTGATCTTGCCCAGCAGCGGAACGGCAGCGACCTGAGCGATCTGACGCTCGAGACGATAAACCACGTTCGCCAGCTCTTTGCCCAGGGTGGTCGGCGAAGCCGGTTGACCGTGGGTGCGCGACAGCATCGGCACGTCGGCAAAGCGGATGGCCAGTTCGCGGATGGCGTTGGCGGTCTGGCGCATCAGCGGCAGCATCACGTCGTCACGGCCTTCGCGCAGCATCAGGGCGTGGGACAGGTTGTTGATGTCCTCGCTGGTGCAGGCGAAGTGGATGAACTCGCTGACCTTGGCCAGTTCCGGCAGCTTGGCCGCCTGCTCCTTGAGCAGGTATTCGATCGCTTTTACGTCGTGGTTGGTGGTGCGCTCGATCTCTTTCACGCGCTCGGCGTGCTCCAGCGAGAAGTTCTCGGCCAGTTCGTTCAGAACGGCGTTGGCTTCGGCGGAGAAGGCTGGCACTTCCGGGATACCGGCGTGAGCGGCCAGGCGCTGGAGCCAGCGCACTTCAACCAGAACACGGGCACGGATCAGACCGTACTCGCTGAAAATTGGGCGCAGGGCCTGGGTTTTGCCGGCGTAGCGGCCGTCAACAGGGGAAACCGCAGTGAGCGAAGAGAGCTGCATGGGGTGTTCTCGGACAGTCGGGCAACGAAATGGGGCGCGTATCATACATGAAAAAATCCGCCGGTCCGTCGCCAACTGACCGGCGTATTACGCGTTACTGACTCAAAACGGTGTTGCGGGCGCGGTTCAGCTGCTGCGCATCAGCGGGTAAAGCTCTTTGAGCAACTTGCGACGGCTGATCACCAACTGCCAGCGATGACCACCCAGCTGACGCCACAGGCGTGCCGAGCGGATGCCGGCGAGCAGCAGGGCGCGAATCTTTGAGGCGTTGCTCGGCTGCTGAAGATTGCGCATGTCGCCGTGCACCTGGATGCGTTGACGCAAGGTGCTCAGAGTGTCCTGGTACAACGCGCCGCACGCGGCGATCACGTTTTCGTGGGCTGGGCCGAAATGCTCGACCTGCGACTGGATCTGCGGCAGACGCTTGCCGATCACGTCGAGCATGTCGTTGCGCTTGGCCAGTTGTCGCTCAAGGCCGAGCATCGACAAAGCGTAGCGCAACGGCTCGCGCTGCAAGGTGCTCGGGTCGCGTTCGAGGGCGCCGATCAATGCGCGATAACCGTCGCGCAGGTTGATGTCGTCGCCGCCGTACACGTCCAGCGTGTCTTTCGGGTCGCGAACCAGCAGGCTGCCGAGCATGCAGCTCAGGCCGGCCTCGTTGGTCTGGCCGGTCTTGGCGATCCGGTCGACCAGCACGGCGGCGAGAAACACGCCGCCCAGAGCCGTCAGTTGCTCCTGAGTCGGGCTCATGCCTGGCCGCTCCACGGCTCGGCGACTTCAATCACGCCACCACCGAGGCAGATTTCTCCGTCATAGAACACCACCGACTGGCCCGGCGTGACTGCGCGTTGCGGCTCGTCGAACACCGCGCGATAGCCGGTCTCGGTTTTTTCCAGTGTGCAGGCCTGATCGCTCTGGCGATAACGAACCTTGGCGGTCAGGCGCAGCGGCTGGCTCAAATCGATCGGGTTGACCCAATAGATTTCCGAAGCGAGCAGGGCGCTGGAGAACAGCCACGGATGGTTGTTGCCCTGGCCGACGATCAGCTCGTTGGTGTCCAGATCCTTGCGCAGCACGTACCACGGCTCGTCGCCGGCGTCTTTCAAGCCGCCGATGCCCAGGCCCTGGCGCTGGCCGATGGTGTGGTACATCAAGCCGTGGTGACGGCCAATGACTTCGCCTTCGGTGGTCTTGATCTCGCCCGGTTGCGCCGGCAGGTATTGCTTGAGGAAATCGCTGAAACGACGCTCACCGATGAAGCAGATCCCGGTGGAATCCTTCTTCTTGGCGGTCGCCAGTTCGTATTTCTCGGCGATTGCACGGACTTCCGGTTTTTCCAGCTCGCCGACCGGGAACAGGGTCTTGGCGATCTGTTCGCCGCCGACGGCGTGCAGGAAGTAGCTCTGGTCCTTGTTCGGGTCCAGGCCCTTGAGCAGTTCGGTACGACCATCGATGTCGCGGCGGCGCACGTAGTGACCGGTGGCGATCAGGTCGGCACCGAGCATCATGGCGTAGTCGAGGAACGCCTTGAACTTGATCTCGCGGTTGCACAGGATGTCCGGGTTCGGCGTGCGTCCGGCCTTGTATTCGGCCAGGAAATGCTCGAACACGTTGTCCCAGTACTCGGCGGCGAAGTTGGCGGTGTGCAGCTTGATACCGATCTTGTCGCACACAGCCTGAGCATCCGCCAGGTCGTCCATGGCGGTGCAGTATTCCGTTCCGTCGTCTTCTTCCCAGTTCTTCATGAACAGGCCTTCCACCTCATAACCCTGCTCGATCAGCAGGAGAGCGGAAACGGAAGAGTCCACGCCGCCGGACATGCCGACAATGACGCGCTTCTTGGATGTGTCAGAAGGGGCTGGATCACGCATAGGGATTCAATGAGTGTCTTGAAAAAGGACGCGATTCTATCAGGCTCACGGCCTCAAGGCTAAAGGGAAGGGCGGATCAGTTCGAGGCCGAAGCGATTGCCGGCCAGATAATCATCGATGCAGCGGATAATCAGCTCGCTGCGCCAGTGATCGCGCTGGGCCAATAATTCGTCGCGGGTCAGCCACTTGGCGCCGACGATACCGTCGTCCAGCTGATAATCCGGGTGGTGTTTCACGGCTTTGGCGCTGAAGCACACGCGCTGGTAAGTCACGCCGTTGCTGGGTGCGGTGTACAGATAAATGCCGATCACGCTGGTGGGTTCGACGTCCCAGCCGGTTTCTTCGAGGGTTTCGCGCACGGCGGCTTCGATCAGGGTTTCGTCCGGATCCAGATGACCGGCGGGCTGATTGAGCACGTTACGGCCAGCCTTGTGTTCCTCGACCATCAGGAAGCGACCGTTGTCCTCGACGATGGTGGCGACGGTGATGTGGGGGAGCCATTGCATGAATTGAATCTCCTGGGCGGAAGGCGGAAACACAAACCCCGGCACGAGGCCGGGGTTTGTGATGTTCCCTTTACAACCTTATACCAGCGCAGCGATGGCCGCGTTGAGGGTTGCGCTTGGGCGCATGGCCTTGCTGATCAGCTCGGCATTGGCGTGGTAGTAACCGCCGATGTCCACTGGCTTGCCTTGAACGGCGTTGAGCTCGGCAACGATGGTCGCTTCGTTCTCGGTCAGGGTCTTGGCCAGGGTCGCGAACTGCGCTTGCAGTGCAGCGTCTTCGGTCTGGGCGGCCAGGGCTTGTGCCCAGTACATTGCCAGGTAGAAGTGGCTGCCGCGGTTGTCGATGTTGCCGACTTTGCGCGATGGCGACTTGTTGTTGTCCAGGAACTGGCCAGTGGCCTGGTCCAGGGTCTTGGACAGAACCAGCGCTTTCGGGTTGTTGTAGTTCACACCCAGGTGCTCGAGAGAAGCGGCCAGGGCCAGGAATTCACCCAGCGAATCCCAGCGCAGGAAGTTCTCTTCGACCAGTTGCTGCACGTGCTTCGGAGCCGAACCGCCAGCGCCGGTTTCGAACAGGCCACCGCCGTTCATCAGCGGCACGATCGACAGCATCTTGGCGCTGGTGCCCAGTTCCATGATCGGGAACAGGTCGGTCAGGTAGTCACGCAGTACGTTGCCGGTCACCGAAATGGTGTCCTTGCCGTCGCGGGTGCGCTGCAGGGTGTACTTCATTGCGTCGACCGGCGCCATGATCTGGATGTCCAGACCGGCGGTGTCGTGATTCTTCAGGTAAGCCTGAACCTTCTCGATCACCACGCCATCGTGGGCGCGCATCGGGTCCAGCCAGAAAATGGCCGGAGTGCTGCTTGCGCGAGCACGGTTGACGGCCAGTTTGACCCAGTCCTGGATCGGCGCGTCTTTGGTCTGGCACATGCGGAAGATGTCGCCGGCTTCAACAGCCTGTTCCATCAGCAGGGTGCCTTTGCTGTCGGTCACGCGAACCACGCCATCGGCCTTGATCTGGAAGGTCTTGTCGTGGGAGCCGTACTCTTCGGCCTTCTTAGCCATCAGGCCAACGTTTGGCACGCTGCCCATGGTGGTCGGATCGAAAGCGCCATTGGCTTTGCAATCTTCGATCACGGCCTGGTAGATGGTGGCGTAGCAACGATCCGGGATCACGGCCTTGGTGTCGTGCAACTGGCCGTCAGTGCCCCACATCTTGCCGGAGTCACGGATCATGGCCGGCATCGAGGCGTCGACGATAACGTCGCTCGGCACGTGCAGGTTGGTGATGCCTTTGTCGGAGTTGACCATCGCCAGCGACGGACGAACGGCGTAGACCGTTTGAATGTCAGCTTCGATCTGAGCTTGTTGCTCGGCCGGCAGCGCTTTGATGCGGGCGTACAGGTCGCCGATGCCGTTGTTCAGGTTGAAGCCGATCTCGGCCAGCACGTCGGCGTGCTTGGTCAGGGCGTCTTTGTAGAACTCGGCAACGATCTGGCCGAACATGATCGGGTCGGAGACCTTCATCATGGTGGCTTTCAGGTGAACCGACAGCAGCACGCCTTGTTGCTTGGCGCTGTCGATTTCAGCGGCGATGAACGCGCGCAGGGCCTTTTTGCTCATTACGGAGCAGTCGAGGATCTCGCCCGCCTGAACGGTGGTTTTTTCTTTCAGGACGGTCGCGGTGCCGTCTTTGGCGATCAGTTCGATCTTCACGGCGTCAGCGGCGTCGATCAGGGCGGCTTTTTCGCTGCCGTAGAAATCGCCGGTGCTCATGTGAGCGACGTGGGACTTGGAGTCTTTGGCCCAGGCGCCCATTTTGTGCGGGTGCTTGCGAGCGTAGTTCTTGACCGACAGCGGAGCACGACGGTCGGAGTTGCCTTCACGCAGAACCGGGTTCACGGCGCTGCCCTTGACCTTGTCGTAACGCGCCTTGGTGTCTTTGTCGGCGTCGCTGGTCACGGTTTCCGGGTAGTCCGGCAGGTCGTAGCCCTGGGCTTGCAGCTCTTTGATAGCGGCTTGCAGTTGCGGAGCCGAAGCGCTGATGTTCGGCAGCTTGATGATGTTGGCTTCAGGCGTAACGGCCAGGTCGCCCAGTTCGGCGAGGTGGTCGGCTACGGCTTTGTCGCCCAGTTGCTCGGGGAAGCTGGCCAGAATACGTGCTGCAAGAGAGATATCGCGGGTTTCCACGGCGATATCGGCCGAGGCGGTGTAAGCCTCGATGATCGGCAGCAGGGAATAGGTGGCGAGGGCTGGAGCTTCGTCGGTGAAGGTATAGATGATCTTCGAGCGGGTGGGCATATTCGGATTAACTCTCTCTTCTTTGCTAAAGCGTGCGCAGAAACTCGAGGGGCGCCGGGTAAGCGCGTTCGTTCAAAGTCATCCATGAACCGAATGTCGAGATTCTTCGCGGTGATGTTGGGTGCATCAGTAGAGCGTCAAGCAGTCGGACTGCGGTAACAGTTCAACCAATCAGGCGGAAAGTCTCGTGCTAGAGAGGCCAGCCGTCGTGACCCTTTGGTCAGCGGGCGGCATTATACATAGGTAGCTGGCAATCTGCCGATGGTTCATATGCAACGATTCTCGTCCATTGGTCTAAAGGTCGCAGGCCGGGGTGGGGCGTAGAGTCGCCGTGAATGCTTGAGATTGGCGCTTTTCCCTTTGCTTTCAGGCTTGTACGAAACGAGATGTGGCCGCGCCCGGAACAGAGGGTTTGCGTGTTGATTCAACTGGGTTACGCTCGAACCAAGCCAGATGTTCAATCCAAACAATGGAGTTCAGCATGGGTTACAAGAAGATTCAGGTTCCAGCCGTCGGCGACAAAATCACCGTCAACGCAGACCATTCTCTCAATGTCCCTGATAACCCGATCATTCCCTTCATTGAAGGTGACGGCATTGGCGTCGACGTCAGCCCTGTGATGATCAAAGTGGTTGATGCTGCCGTGGCCAAGGCCTACGGGGGCAAGCGCAAGATTTCCTGGATGGAGGTTTATGCTGGCGAAAAGGCAACTCAAGTCTATGACCAGGACACCTGGCTGCCCCAGGAAACCCTGGACGCCGTCAAGGATTACGTCGTTTCCATCAAGGGCCCGCTGACCACCCCGGTCGGTGGCGGCATCCGCTCCCTCAACGTTGCCCTGCGTCAGCAACTCGATCTCTATGTCTGCCTGCGCCCTGTGGTGTGGTTCGAAGGCGTACCGAGCCCGGTGAAAAAGCCTGGCGACGTCGATATGGTGATCTTCCGCGAGAACTCCGAAGACATCTATGCCGGTATCGAATGGAAGGCCGGCTCTCCTGAAGCCACCAAGGTCATCAAGTTCCTGAAAGAAGAAATGGGCGTCACCAAGATCCGTTTTGACCAGGATTGCGGTATCGGCATCAAGCCTGTTTCGAAAGAAGGCACCAAACGTCTGGTGCGCAAGGCCCTGCAATACGTGGTGGACAACGACCGCAAGTCGCTGACCATCGTGCACAAGGGCAACATCATGAAATTCACCGAAGGTGCCTTCAAGGACTGGGGCTACGAGGTGGCGAAGGAAGAATTCGGCGCCGAGCTGCTCGATGGCGGCCCATGGATGAAATTCAAGAACCCGAAAACCGGCCGTGAAGTCATCGTCAAGGACGCCATTGCCGACGCCATGCTCCAGCAGATCCTGCTGCGTCCGGCCGAATACGATGTGATCGCCACCCTCAACCTCAACGGTGACTACCTGTCCGACGCCCTGGCGGCGGAAGTGGGCGGTATCGGTATCGCGCCGGGTGCCAACCTGTCCGACACCGTGGCCATGTTCGAGGCGACCCACGGTACCGCGCCGAAATATGCCGGCAAGGACCAGGTCAACCCGGGTTCGGTGATTCTGTCGGCCGAGATGATGTTGCGCCACCTGGGCTGGACCGAGGCGGCTGACCTGATCATCAAGGGCACCAATGGCGCGATCAAGGCCAAGACCGTGACCTACGACTTCGAACGTCTGATGGAAGGCGCCACGCTGGTGTCTTCTTCGGGCTTCGGTGAGGCGATCATCAAACACATGTAAGAAAGACCGCTGCAACGAAACCGCCCGGCTTGAGTGATCGAGCCGGGCGGTTTGTTTTCTGGCAGGTGTTCTGGTCGCTTCAGCTGGTCACTGATTGATGCTGCGCGGCGGCCGAGACGGTATCTTTCGCAGGCTCGGCATTCTGAATTTTTGTGGCGTGCAGCCCTTTGGGGCCTTGCACGATATCGAATTTGACGATTTGCCCGGCTTTGAGGGTTTTGTACCCGTCCATCTCAATGGCGGAGTAGTGTGCAAAGAAATCGATTTCCTTGCCGTCCTCGTCCTTCCCCTCGCGGGATTCGGTATTGATGAAACCGAACCCCTTGGCATTGTTGAACCATTTCACCTTGCCGACAGCCATGCTCAAATCCCTCTGCAACAGTCTCCATCGCTGGAGTATCATCCAATTCATCCGCAGTCGAATCCGTTAAAAAGATTGACTCCGCGGATCTTTTTTACCCACTGTGGGTTCTATTGGTTGTAACACCGTTTTCCCGATAGTCAAGGTGACCGGGCAGTCGGAGTTGAAAACGTGTCAAGCCGCCCCCACCACTGTATTTGCACAACTGACGAACCTTTCTTTCCATGCATGCAATCAGCCAGATTCGACTAACATTCAATCAGGATCGCCCTGATTTACACGACGACGATTCAGCGGGTATTGCTGTTCAGGAAGCAAAGCCTGCGTTACAGGCGCCGCCGATGTACAAGGTGGTTTTGTTTAATGATGACTACACACCGATGGATTTCGTCGTCGAAGTGCTCGAGGTGTTTTTTAACCTGAATCGCGAGCTGGCGACCAAGGTCATGCTGGCCGTCCACACAGAAGGACGGGCAGTATGTGGAGTGTTTACCCGCGACATCGCCGAGACAAAGGCCATGCAGGTCAACCAGTACGCCAGGGAAAGCCAGCATCCGCTACTCTGTGAAATCGAGAAGGACGGTTAATCGCCGACCACTTGGGTATGAGGTGAAGCTATGTTAAACCGCGAGCTCGAAGTCACCCTCAATCTTGCCTTCAAGGAGGCACGTTCGAAGCGTCATGAGTTCATGACCGTCGAACACCTGCTGCTGGCCCTATTGGACAATGAGGCTGCCGCCACCGTATTGCGTGCCTGCGGCGCAAACCTCGACAAACTCAAGCACGACCTGCAGGAGTTCATCGACTCCACCACGCCGCTGATCCCCGTCCATGACGAAGATCGCGAAACCCAGCCAACCCTGGGCTTCCAGCGTGTGCTGCAACGTGCTGTCTTTCATGTGCAGAGCTCGGGCAAACGCGAAGTGACTGGCGCCAACGTGCTGGTTGCAATCTTCAGTGAGCAAGAGAGTCAGGCGGTGTTCCTGCTGAAACAGCAGAGCGTTGCACGCATTGATGTCGTCAACTATATCGCCCATGGCATTTCCAAGGTGCCGGGGCATGGCGATCACTCTGAAGGTGAACAAGATATGCAGGACGACGAGGGCGGTGAGTCTTCTTCTTCAGGCAATCCGCTGGATGCTTATGCCAGCAATCTCAACGAACTCGCACGTCAGGGCCGGATCGATCCGCTGGTCGGGCGTGAAACGGAAGTCGAGCGTGTCGCGCAAATTCTCGCGCGTCGTCGCAAGAACAATCCGCTGCTGGTGGGCGAGGCGGGCGTGGGTAAAACCGCGATTGCCGAAGGCCTTGCCAAGCGCATTGTCGACAACCAGGTGCCGGACCTGCTGGCCAACAGCGTCGTTTATTCCCTTGATCTGGGCGCCTTGCTCGCAGGCACCAAGTATCGCGGTGATTTCGAGAAGCGCTTCAAGGCGTTGCTCAACGAACTGAAAAAACGTCCGCAGGCGATCCTGTTCATCGACGAGATCCACACCATCATCGGTGCGGGTGCGGCGTCGGGTGGCGTCATGGATGCCTCGAACCTGCTCAAACCGCTGCTGTCGTCTGGCGACATTCGCTGCATCGGTTCGACTACGTTCCAGGAATTCCGTGGCATCTTCGAAAAAGACCGTGCCCTGGCACGTCGCTTCCAGAAGGTCGATGTGGTCGAGCCATCGGTGGAAGACACCATCGGTATCCTGCGCGGCCTGAAAGGGCGTTTCGAGCAGCACCACAACATCGAATACAGCGATGAGTCGTTGCGCGCCGCTGCAGAACTGGCTTCGCGCTACATCAATGACCGGCATATGCCGGACAAGGCCATCGATGTGATCGACGAGGCGGGCGCCTATCAGCGTCTGCAACCGGTCGAGAAGCGTGTGAAGCGCATCGAAGTGCCGCAGGTCGAGGACATCGTGGCGAAGATCGCGCGGATTCCGCCGAAGCACGTCACCAGTTCCGACAAGGAACTGCTGCGTAACCTCGAGCGCGACCTGAAGCTGACGGTGTTTGGTCAGGACGCGGCGATCGATTCGCTGTCGACTGCGATCAAACTGTCCCGTGCCGGCCTCAAGTCGCCGGACAAACCAGTCGGTTCGTTCCTGTTCGCCGGGCCTACCGGTGTCGGTAAAACCGAGGCTGCGCGCCAATTGGCCAAGGCTCTTGGGATTGAACTGGTTCGCTTCGACATGTCCGAGTACATGGAGCGCCACACCGTATCGCGTCTGATCGGTGCGCCTCCGGGTTATGTCGGTTTCGACCAGGGCGGTCTGCTGACCGAAGCGATCACCAAGCAGCCGCATTGCGTGTTGCTGCTCGACGAAATCGAGAAGGCGCATCCGGAAGTCTTCAACCTGCTGCTGCAGGTGATGGACCACGGCACGCTGACCGATAACAACGGGCGCAAGGCGGACTTCCGCAATGTGATCGTGATCATGACCACCAATGCCGGTGCTGAAACGGCGGCGCGTGCTTCGATCGGTTTCACTCATCAGGATCATTCGTCCGATGCGATGGAAGTGATCAAGAAGAGCTTCACGCCGGAATTCCGCAACCGTCTGGATACCATCATTCAGTTTGGTCGCCTCAGTCATGAGGTCATCAAAAGCGTGGTGGACAAGTTCCTCACCGAACTTCAGGCGCAGCTGGAAGACAAGCGTGTGCTTCTGGAAGTTACCGATGCGGCGCGCAGTTGGCTGGCGGCCGGTGGTTACGATTCGGCCATGGGCGCTCGTCCGATGGCGCGTCTGATCCAGGACAAGATCAAGCGTCCGCTGGCGGAGGAGATTCTGTTTGGCGAGCTGGCCGAGCATGGCGGTGTGGTTCACATCGACATCAAGGATGGTGAGCTGACGTTTGACTTCGAGACTACGGCGGAAATGGCCTGACGGCTGTGAAGTGAAAAGGCGCCTTCGGGCGCCTTTTTGTTGTCTGTTTGTTTGGTGTGAATATCCGTTGCTGCGGTTATGGCCGCTTAGGGTTCCGTCCTTACGGCGGGTCACTTTTGGCAAACGCCCCAAAAGTAACCAAAAGGTCTATGCCCTGACGTTCGGCCCTCGCTGTGGCTCGGGTTCCTTCGCTCCGGGATTGATCCGGGGGCATCGCCTACGGTTTGCTTCGCTGCACCTCCTCTCGATGTGTTTGGCTTCGCCAAACGGTCGCTGCGCTCCCACCCCGGATCAATCCCTCCACTCAGCCTGCCGACGGGCCTTGAGATCAAAAGCTTTACTCGAGCTAACGCTCATCGTGTTGAGTGTTGAGTATTGAGGGGCTCTTGATCTGGCTTTTGATGTAGCTCTTGATTTTTTGCCCCTTCGGCAGGCCGAGCGGAGGTGTCCATCAGGGGGTGGGCGCGCAGCGCCGTGCGGCGAAGCCGCATACATCGAGAGGAGGTGCAGCGAAGCAAACCGTAGGCGATGCCCCCTGGTGGACACCGTAGCGAGGGAACGCTGAGCCTAAGCGAAGTGCCGTACGCCGGGGCCAAGACTTTTTGGTTACTTTTGAGGCGTTTGTCAAAAGTGACTCGCTGTAAGAGCGAAACCGCCAGCGGCAGCACCCGAGACAACGGATATACACCCAAAACTCAAGCACAAACCCAAAGCGCCAAATCCCAGACAAACAAAAACGCCCGGCATTAAGCCGGGCGTCTTGTATTGACTTGATTAGCGAGCGCGGTAAGTAATACGCCCTTTGCTCAAGTCATAGGGCGTCAGCTCGACGCGCACTTTGTCACCGGTAAGAATACGAATGTAGTTCTTGCGCATCTTGCCGGAGATATGCGCGGTTACGACGTGCCCATTTTCCAACTCCACACGAAACATGGTGTTGGGCAGGGTGTCGACGACAGTGCCTTCCATTTCGAAGCTGTCTTCTTTCGACATGCAGTAAAGCCCTCGGTGTCCAATGAATGGCCCGGTGCAACTGCGCCAGGCAAAAGCGGCGTGCATTGTGCCCGAAAAATGGGGTTTACGCCAAGGGGTTTAGGGCTTGCATTCAGTTCAGGATGACCCAGCGCTGATTAATCAGCAGTTCGATCGGTCGATATTGGGTCTTGTAGTTCATCTTTTTGCAGTTTTTGATCCAGTAACCCAGGTACACCGCTTCAAGCCCCAGCCGCTGGGCCTCGCCGATCTGCCAGAGGATGGCGTAGCGCCCGAGGCTGCGGCGCTCTTCCTCTGGTTCATAAAAGGTGTAGACCGCCGACAGGCCATTGGGCAGCAGGTCGGTGACGGCGACCGCCAGCAACCGTCCGTCGAGCCGGAACTCGTAGAAGCGTGAGAAGGGCAGGTCGCGAACCAGAAAAGTCGAGAATTGATCACGGCTCGGCGGGTACATATCGCCGTCGGCATGGCGCTGTTCGATGTAACGCTGATAAAGATCGAAATATTCTTCGCTGAAACCAGGCTTGACCGGGCGCACCTGCAAGTCGGCATTGCGTTTGAAAATGCGTTTTTGCTGCCGATTGGGGTTGAACTGCGCCACCGGAATGCGCGCAGGCACGCAGGCATTGCAGTTCTGGCAATGCGGGCGGTACAGGTGATCGCCGCTGCGACGAAAGCCCATTTCCGACAGGTCTGCGTAGACATGCACATCCATGGGCTGGCTCGGGTCGAGAAACAGGGTCGTGGCCTGCTCCTCGGGCAGATAACTGCAAGAGTGAGGCTGAGTGGCATAAAACTTCAACCGCGCCAACTCGGTCATGATCAACCCTCGGGGGTAAGCTGGTGAATTAAGTGTAAGCCACGCGCGCAAAAGTCGCTCAGCAAACCCAGGTGGCAAGGTTGGGTTGATCGAGGTGCCGGGCCAGATATTCGGCAAATGCGGGGCGGGAGATCGCCCGGGCACCGAGGCTGTGCAGATGATCGGTAGGCATCTGACAGTCGATCAGCACGAAACCCGAGTCTTTCAAGTGTCGCACCAGGGTGGCAAAACCGTACTTGGAGGCGTTGTCGGCGCGACTGAACATCGATTCGCCAAAAAATAGTTGCCCCATCGCCAGGCCGTAGAGTCCGCCGACCAGTTCGCCCTGGTCCCACACTTCTACCGAATGGGCGAAGCCGCGCTGGTGCAGTTCGACATAGGCGTCCTGCATGGCCTGGGTGATCCAGGTGCCATCGGCGTAATCCCGTGGTGCGGCGCAGGCGCGAATGACCGCCTCGAAATCCTGATCGAAAGTCACTTGATAGCGTTGCTGGCGCAGCAGTTTGCCGAGGCTGCGCGAGACATGCAGTTCGTCGGGAAACAACACGGTGCGCGGATCCGGCGACCACCAGAGGATGGGCTGGCCTTCGGAGAACCACGGAAAGCAGCCATGGCGATAGGCCTGGATCAAGCGATCGGCGGACAGGTCGCCGCCGGCCGCCAGCAATCCGTTGGGATCGCGCATGGCCTTTTCCAGTGGCGGGAAAGTCAGTGAATTGCGTTGTAACCAAGTCAGCATGGCGTCCAGGCTTGCAGAAGGGGAGGGCAGTGGGCGGTGAGGCCCGTTACAAAGTGTGCCGGTAAAAAGCGCGAATGTCCCCCCGAACCTGTTCGAAGATTGCACGGCTGCAACTTGGTCGGGTGGACGCGGTCGTAGACGGGCGTCGGGGGCGAATGTGCACGGTGTCCGGGAAGGCGTCGAGTGGGGGCATTTGGCCGTCATGAACGATCAGATGTAGATGCTTCGCTACGTTCATCAAATACACCTCATAAGCCTTTGTCACAAAAGACAATGCATGCTCAAATTGCGTCGCAGGTTTTGTCTGCTTGGCTATGCTTGAACCTGGAGTTCGAAGCATGGCATCGCACGCGCAAACCCGTACAATGCCGGGCTGTTACAGAATATTCGCAGCGTGCCGTGTTTATAAAACACGGGGCGCAGTGTTAAAAGTAGTCTCAGTTGTGCCCGTCAATTTTTTTACCTGCCT
The DNA here is from genome assembly GCF_058789255.1 of Pseudomonas sp. FW215-R2. Taxonomy (NCBI): domain Bacteria; kingdom Pseudomonadati; phylum Pseudomonadota; class Gammaproteobacteria; order Pseudomonadales; family Pseudomonadaceae; genus Pseudomonas; species Pseudomonas sp. FW215-R2. Next base: position 49,201 of record NZ_JBYTBO010000021.1, on the reverse strand, counting down.
GGATTGGGCAGTTTTTTATTGTCATTCAATAGATGGACGCGCCTCTGGCGCAGGAAAAGAAGCGTTTTGAAGAAATCCACCGCAGCACCAAAAACAGTCGTCCCGCTCTGGCGCCAGCAATTGCACTACCGACTCAAGGAAGGTGCATTGATCGCCATCGGTGCCTTGTGCCTGTTCCTGATGATGGCCTTGCTGACTTACGGCAAGGACGATCCGGGCTGGAGCCACAACAGCAAGATCGACGACGTGCAGAATTTCGGCGGCCCGGCGGGCTCCTACAGCGCCGACATCCTGTTCATGGTGCTGGGTTACTTCGCGTACATCTTCCCGTTGCTGCTGGCGATCAAGGCGTATCAGATCTTCCGTCAGCGCCACGAACCCTGGCAGTGGAGCGGCTGGCTGTTCTCCTGGCGCCTGATCGGCCTGGTGTTTCTGGTGCTGTCCGGCGCTGCGCTGGCGCACATTCATTTCCATGCTGCCACCGCGTTGCCGGCCGGTGCGGGTGGCGCGCTGGGTGAAAGCCTCGGTGATCTGGCCCGCAACGCCCTGAACATTCAGGGCAGCACATTGCTGTTCATCGCGCTGTTCCTGTTCGGCCTGACCGTATTCACCGACCTGTCGTGGTTCAAGGTGATGGACGTTACCGGCAAGATCACCCTCGATCTGTTCGAACTGTTCCAGGGCGCGGTCAACCGCTGGTGGTCGGCGCGGACCGAGCGCAAGCAACTGGTCGCGCAATTGCGTGAAGTCGATGACCGGGTACACGACGTGGTCGCCCCGACAGTCACCGACAAGCGCGAGCAGGCCAAGGTCAAGGAACGTCTGATCGAGCGTGAACAGGCCCTGAGCAAGCACATGTCCGAGCGCGAGAAACAGGTTCCGCCGGTCATCGCTCCGGCCCCGGTCAAGGCGCCGGAGCCAAGCAAGCGCGTGCAGAAAGAGAAGCAGGCGCCGCTGTTCGTCGACAGTGCCGTGGAAGGCACCTTGCCACCGATCTCGATCCTCGATCCTGCGGAAAAGAAACAGCTCAACTACTCGCCCGAGTCCCTGGCGGCGGTCGGCCACTTGCTGGAGATCAAGCTCAAGGAGTTCGGCGTCGAAGTCACTGTGGATTCGATCCATCCCGGCCCGGTCATTACCCGTTACGAAATCCAGCCAGCCGCTGGCGTCAAGGTCAGCCGTATCGCCAACCTGGCCAAAGACCTTGCACGTTCGCTGGCCGTGACCAGCGTGCGGGTGGTCGAGGTGATTCCGGGCAAGACCACGGTCGGTATCGAGATTCCCAACGAAGACCGGCAGATCGTGCGCTTCTCCGAAGTGCTGTCGACCCCTGAGTACGACAACTTCAAGTCGCCGGTCACCCTGGCCCTGGGCCACGACATCGGCGGCAAGCCGGTCATTACTGACCTGGCGAAGATGCCTCACTTGCTGGTGGCCGGTACGACCGGTTCCGGTAAGTCGGTAGGCGTGAACGCGATGATCCTGTCGATCCTGTTCAAGTCCGGCCCGGAAGACGCCAAGCTGATCATGATCGACCCGAAGATGTTGGAACTGTCGATCTACGAAGGCATTCCGCATCTGCTGTGCCCGGTCGTGACCGACATGAAGGACGCCGCCAACGCACTGCGCTGGAGCGTTGCCGAGATGGAACGTCGCTACAAGCTGATGGCGAAGATGGGCGTGCGAAACCTGTCCGGCTTCAACGCCAAGGTCAAGGAAGCCCAGGACGCCGGCGAGCCGCTGAGCGATCCGCTGTACAAGCGCGAAAGCATCCACGACGAAGCGCCGCTGTTGCAAAAGCTGCCGACCATCGTTGTGGTCGTGGACGAATTCGCCGACATGATGATGATCGTCGGCAAGAAGGTTGAAGAACTGATCGCCCGTATCGCCCAGAAAGCGCGGGCCGCCGGTATCCACCTGATCCTTGCGACCCAGCGTCCGTCGGTGGACGTGATCACCGGTCTGATCAAGGCCAACATCCCGACGCGGATGGCGTTCCAGGTATCGAGCAAGATCGACTCCCGGACCATCATCGATCAGGGTGGTGCCGAACAACTGCTTGGCCACGGTGACATGCTCTACATGCCGCCGGGCACCAGCCTGCCTATCCGGGTTCACGGCGCCTTCGTGTCCGACGATGAAGTTCACCGGGTGGTGGAAGCCTGGAAGCTGCGCGGTGCGCCGGAATACAACGACGACATCCTCAACGGTGTCGAAGAGGCGGGCAGTGGTTTCGAAGGCAGTAGCGGCGGCGGTGACGGCGATGATCCGGAAGCCGACGCGCTGTACGACGAAGCCGTGCAGTTTGTACTGGAAAGCCGCCGCGCCTCCATCTCCGCTGTACAGCGCAAGCTGAAGATCGGTTACAACCGTGCCGCGCGCATGATCGAAGCCATGGAAATGGCCGGGGTCGTGACGTCCATGAACACCAACGGTTCCCGCGAAGTCCTGGCCCCTGGCCCGGTGCGCGACTGATTCGATACCCTGATTCACATGCAAAGGACGGTGCATGAAGCGCCGTCCACTTTCCCACGAGTATTCAAGAGGACTCCCATGCGTCTTATCCGCATGCTGCTGCCAGTACTGGCTCTGACCACCCTCACGGCTCACGCCGATGACAAGGATGTGGCACGCCTGACCCAATTGCTGGAAACATCCAAGACCCTGACCGCGAACTTCTCCCAGCTCACTCTCGACGGCAGCGGCACCCAGTTGCAGGAAACCACCGGCGACATGACCCTGCAGCGTCCGGGCCTGTTCTACTGGCACACCAATGCCCCCGCCGAGCAGACCATGGTGTCCGACGGCAAGAAAGTCACCCTGTGGGACCCGGACCTGGAACAGGCCACCATCAAGAAACTCGATGAGCGCCTGACCCAGACCCCGGCCCTGTTGCTGTCCGGTGACGTATCGAAGATCAGCCAGAGCTTCGATATCAGCGCCAAGGAAGCCGGTGGCGTGATCGACTTCACCCTGAAGCCGAAAACCAAGGACACCCTGTTCGACAGCCTGCGTCTGTCGTTCCGCAACGGTCTGGTCAATGACATGCAACTGATCGACAGCGTCGGCCAGCGCACCAACATCCTGTTCACCGGGGTGAAGGCCAACGAAGCGGTCCCGGCCTCGAAGTTCAAGTTCGACATCCCGAAGGGTGCCGATGTGATCCAGGAATAAACACAGAGGTTTCAACGGTACGTGATGGATCTGTTTCGCAGTGCACCGATTGCCCAGCCGCTGGCCGCCCGTTTGCGGGCGACCAATCTGGATGAGTACGTCGGTCAGGAACACGTGCTCGCTCGCGGCAAACCACTGCGCGAAGCGCTGGAGCAGGGTGCCCTGCATTCGATGATCTTCTGGGGCCCGCCGGGCGTGGGCAAGACCACCCTGGCGCGGCTGCTGGCGGAAGTCTCGGATGCGCACTTCGAAACGGTTTCGGCCGTATTGGCCGGGGTAAAAGAGATCCGTCAGGCGGTGGAAATCGCCAAGCAGCAGGCCGGCCAGTACGGCAAGCGCACGATCCTGTTTGTCGACGAAGTTCACCGCTTCAACAAGTCCCAGCAGGACGCTTTTCTGCCTTACGTTGAAGATGGCACGCTGATCTTCATCGGGGCGACCACCGAAAACCCCTCCTTCGAATTGAACAACGCGCTGCTGTCGCGGGCCCGGGTCTACGTACTCAAGAGCCTCGACGAGGCGGCGTTGCGCAAACTGGTGCACCGCGCACTCACCGAAGAACGCGGCCTGGGCAAGCGCAATCTGACCCTCAGCGATGAAGGCTTCCAGATGCTGCTGTCCGCCGCCGACGGCGATGGCCGGCGCTTGCTCAATCTGCTGGAGAACGCTTCGGACCTCGCCGAAGACAACAGCGAGATGGGCACCGAGCTGCTGCAAAGCCTGCTTGGCGACACGCGTCGGCGTTTCGACAAGGGCGGCGAAGCGTTCTACGACCAGATTTCCGCGCTGCACAAATCGGTGCGCGGCTCCAATCCGGACGGCGCGTTGTACTGGTTTGCGCGGATGATCGACGGCGGCTGCGATCCGCTATATCTGGCCCGCCGCGTGGTGCGCATGGCTAGCGAAGACATCGGCAATGCCGACCCGCGCGCCCTGAGTCTGTGCCTGGCGGCGTGGGAAGTGCAGGAGCGACTTGGCAGCCCGGAAGGTGAGTTGGCAGTGGCTCAAGCTATTACGTATCTGGCTTGCGCGCCGAAAAGCAACGCGGTGTACATGGGCTTCAAGACCGCATTGCGGGCCGCTGCCGAACATGGCTCGCTGGAAGTGCCGCTGCACCTGCGCAACGCACCGACCAAGTTGATGAAACAATTGGGTTATGGCGACGAATACCGCTATGCCCACGATGAACCGGACGCCTACGCGGCCGGCGAAGACTACTTTCCGGAAGAGCTCGACCCCATCCCGTTCTACCAACCGGTGCCCCGTGGCCTGGAACTGAAGATTGGCGAGAAGCTCAACCACCTCGCCAAACTCGATCGTTTAAGCCCCCGGCAGCGGAGAAAATAGTGATTCGAACGATTCTTGCGGTGTCCGTGGCGGGCATCGCTGGTACATTACTGCGTTTCGCGGCTGGCAATTGGGTCAGCGCCAATTGGCCCCGGCATTTCTATGCGGCAACGCTGGCGGTCAATCTGGTCGGCTGTCTGATCATCGGCCTGCTGTACGGACTGTTTTTGACCCGGCCGGAAGTGCCGATCGAAATCCGCGCCGGTCTGATCGTCGGTTTTGTCGGCGGTCTGACGACGTTTTCATCCTTTTCACTGGATACGCTGCGTTTGCTGGAAAGCGGACAGGCCCTGATAGCCTTCGGTTATCTGGGCATCAGCGTGTTCGGCGGCCTGCTCGCGACCTGGGCTGGCCTGACTTTGACCAAACTTTGATAACGAGAAACCGACATGCTCGATTCCAAACTGTTACGTAGCAACCTCCAGGACGTAGCGGACCGCCTGGCTTCCCGTGGCTTTGCCCTGGATGTCGCGCGCATCGAAGCGCTGGAAGAACAGCGCAAGACCGTCCAGACCCGCACCGAAGCACTGCAGGCTGAGCGTAACGCGCGTTCCAAATCCATCGGTCAGGCCAAGCAGCGCGGCGAAGACATCGCGCCGCTGATGGCGGACGTCGAGCGCATGGCGGGCGAACTGAGCGCCGGTAAAGTCGAGCTGGACGCGATCCAGACCGAACTGGATTCGATCCTGCTGGGCATTCCGAACCTGCCGCACGAATCGGTACCGGTTGGCGAAGACGAAGACGGCAACGTCGAAGTCCGCCGCTGGGGCGCTCCGACGGCCTTCGATTTCCCGGTTCAGGATCACGTGGCCCTGGGCGAGAAGTTCGGCTGGCTCGACTTCGAAACCGCTGCCAAGCTGTCCGGTGCGCGTTTCGCGCTGCTGCGTGGCCCGATTGCCCGTCTGCATCGCGCACTGGCGCAGTTCATGATCAACCTGCACGTCACCGAGCACGGCTACGAAGAGGCTTACACGCCTTATCTGGTTCAGGCCCCGGCGCTGCAAGGCACCGGTCAACTGCCGAAGTTCGAAGAAGACCTGTTCAAGATCGCTCGCGAAGGCGAAGCCGATCTGTACCTGATCCCGACCGCCGAAGTGTCGCTGACCAACATCGTCGCCGGTGAAATCGTCGATTCGAAGCAGCTGCCGATCAAGTTCGTCGCCCACACCCCGTGCTTTCGCAGCGAAGCCGGCGCGTCGGGTCGTGACACTCGCGGCATGATCCGCCAGCACCAGTTCGACAAGGTCGAGATGGTGCAGATCGTCGAGCCGTCGACGTCGATGGACGCGCTGGAAAGCCTGACCGCCAACGCCGAGAAAGTCCTGCAACTGCTGGGTCTGCCTTACCGTACCCTGGCGCTGTGCACCGGCGACATGGGCTTCAGCGCGGTCAAGACTTACGACCTGGAAGTGTGGATTCCGAGCCAGGACAAATACCGTGAAATCTCGTCGTGCTCCAACTGCGGCGACTTCCAGGCCCGCCGCATGCAGGCGCGTTTCCGTAACCCGGAAACCGGCAAACCTGAGCTGGTACACACCCTGAACGGTTCGGGTCTGGCGGTCGGTCGTACCCTGGTAGCCGTGCTGGAAAACTACCAGCAGGCCGACGGTTCGATCCGTGTGCCGGACGTGCTGAAGCCGTACATGGGTGGCCTTGAGGTCATCGGCTAAATGAAATATCTGCCGCTGTTTCACAACCTGCGCGGCAGTCGTGTGTTGGTCGTCGGCGGTGGGGAAATTGCCTTGCGCAAATCCCGCCTGCTGGCCGATGCCGGTGCGCTGCTGCGGGTGGTCGCACCTGAAATCGAAGCGCAACTGCGCGAACTGGTTGCCGCCAGCGGTGGCGAGTGTCTGTCGCGCGGTTACGTTGAAACGGATCTGGACGGTTGCGGGCTGATCATTGCCGCCACCGACGATGAAGCCTTGAACGCGCAAGTTTCCGCCGATGCTCATCGGCGCTGCGTGCCGGTCAACGTGGTGGATGCGCCGGCGCTGTGCAGCGTGATCTTCCCGGCGATCGTTGATCGTTCGCCGCTGATCATTGCGGTCTCCAGCGGCGGCGATGCGCCGGTGCTGGCCCGGCTGATTCGCGCCAAGATCGAAACCTGGATTCCTTCGACCTACGGCCATCTGGCCGGTCTGGCCGCACGTTTTCGCAATCAGGTCAAAAACCTGTTTCCCGATGTGCAGCAGCGTCGTGCCTTCTGGGAAGACGTGTTCCAGGGGCCGATTGCCGACCGGCAGCTGGCCGGGCAGGGCGCTGAAGCCGAACGTCTGTTGCAGGCGAAAATCGATGGCGAAGCGGCCGTGGCCACGGGCGAGGTGTATCTGGTGGGCGCGGGGCCGGGTGATCCGGATCTGCTGACTTTCCGCGCCTTGCGCCTGATGCAGCAAGCCGATGTGGTGCTGTATGACCGTTTGGTCGCTCCGGCGATTCTTGAGCTGTGCCGTCGCGATGCAGAGCGGGTTTACGTCGGCAAGCGTCGCGCCGATCACGCCGTGCCGCAGGATCAGATCAACCAGCAACTGGTGGATCTGGCCAAGGCTGGCAAGCGCGTGGTGCGGTTGAAGGGCGGGGATCCGTTCATCTTCGGCCGTGGCGGCGAGGAGATCGAAGAACTGGCGGCCCATGGCATCCCGTTCCAGGTGGTGCCGGGCATCACCGCGGCCAGCGGTTGCGCGGCGTATGCCGGTATTCCGCTGACCCATCGTGATTACGCGCAGTCGGTGCGTTTCGTCACCGGGCACTTGAAGGACGGTTCCACCGATCTGCCGTGGGCCGACCTTGTCGCGCCGGCGCAGACGTTGGTGTTCTACATGGGCCTGGTGGGGTTGCCGATCATCTGCGAGCAGTTGATCAAGCATGGTCGTGCGGCCGATACCCCGGCAGCGCTGATCCAGCAGGGCACCACGGTCAATCAGCGGGTCTTCACCGGCACGCTGGCCGACCTGCCGCGTCTGGTGGCGGAGCATGAAGTCCATGCGCCGACGCTGGTGATCGTCGGCGAAGTGGTGCAACTGCGCGAGAAGCTGGCGTGGTTCGAGGGCGCTCAGGGTCAAATCTGACGACTCTGAAGTGATCGTTCCCACGCTGTGGGAACGATCCTGCTCTCAACCTTTGCGCCAAACCCCTTTCCCGCCCAACCGGTCCCGGTCATGGGCCACATTGAAATCCTGCTCCGGCCCCTTCGGCACCACCCCGGTCGGGTTGATGGTCTTGTGGCTGCCGTAGTAGTGGTTCTTGATGTGCTGGAAATCCACGGTCTCGGCAACGCCCGGCCACTGGTACATCTCACGCAGCCAGTTCGACAGGTTCGGATAATCGCTGATCCGCCGCAGATTGCATTTGAAGTGCCCGTGATACACCGCGTCGAAACGAATCAGCGTGGTGAACAACCGCACGTCCGCCTCGGTCAGGTATTCACCCGTCAGATAACGGTTGGCGCCCAGCAGCTGCTCCAGATGATCGAGTTCGGCAAACACATCATCGAAAGCCTCTTCATAGGCGTTCTGCGAAGTAGCAAACCCGGCGCGATACACGCCGTTGTTCACGGCGGGATAGATCCGCTCGTTCAACGCATCAATCTCACCGCGCAACGGCGCCGGATAGAAGTCCAGATCGTTGCCGGTCAAGTCGTCGAAGGCGCTGTTGAACATGCGGATGATCTCCGCCGATTCGTTGCTGACGATGCGCTTGAGCTTTTTGTCCCACAGCACCGGTACGGTGACGCGGCCGGTGTAGTCGGCGGTGTCAGCGGTGTAGCGCTGGTGCATGAAGTCGAAGTGGTCGAGTTTGTCGCCGGTCGAGCCGAGGTTCTGGTCGAAGGTCCAGCCGTTTTCCAGCATCAGCCAACTGACGACCGAAACATCGATCAGGCTTTCCAGGCCCTTGAGCTTGCGCAGGATCAGCGTGCGATGCGCCCAAGGGCAGGCGAGGGAGACGTAGAGGTGATAGCGCCCGGCCTCGGCGGCAAAACCGCCTTCACCGCTCGGGCCAGCCTCACCGTTGCGAGTGACCCAGTTGCGACGCTGCGCCTGTTCGCGCTGGAACGCGCCGTCCTTGCTGCTTTCGTACCACTTGTCCTGCCAGCGGCCGTCGACGAGTAAACCCATGATCAAGACTCCGGAAACCAATAATCGTTGGAGCCGAGTCTATTCCGATGAGTTCGAACAAAAAGCGCAAAGATCGGGCGTGAATGATCGGTTAAATAGATTTGTTCCGTGCGGCCCAGTATTGCTCGGCAGTTTCGAAGGCTTGTTCGCGACTTTGGCCAAGGCCTCGCAGGGCCAGGGCCATGGTCGAAATCAGGGCCATTTGCGGATAGCTGTCGACCACGTCGCCACGCCAGACGGCCTTCAGATGCTCGATATCCAGCGACGCCGGTTTGACGTGGCGTTGCGCCGACAACTGCGGCCATTCCTCGTCCCAACTCTCGCCGCCGGTGGTGCCGTACAGGTGGCTGTCGGCATCCGGATTGATCTCGATTTCGCCGCCGTCACCCTTGATCACGATCGCCGTATCGCCGAGCAGACCGCTGGCATCGCGGTGCACCGCCTGATAGCCGGGGTGGAAAATACTCTGCAAGCCGCAACGCGCGCCCAACGGATTGAGGATCCGCGCCAGCGAATGAATAGGCGAACGCAGGCCGAGGGTATTGCGCAGATCGATCATTCGCTGCAGCTGCGGTGCCCAGTCCAACAGTGGCATGAACGCCAGGCCACCGTTGTCCAGCGCCGCGCCGACCTGTTGCCAGTTGCGGCACAGCGGAATGTTCAGTTCACCGAGCAGTTGTTCGGAATACAAACGCCCGGCGGTGTGCGCGCCACCGCCGTGCATGAAGATGCGCAAACCGTTCTGTGCCAGGCACTTGGCTGCCAGCAGATACCACGGCAGGTGACGTTTCTTGCCGGCATAGGTCGGCCAGTCCAGATCGACCTTCAGTGCTGGCGCCTGCAAGCGTTCACGCAGGGCTTCGGTGAAGCCGGCCATTTCCTCGGCGCTTTCTTCCTTGTGCCGCAGCAGCATCAGGAAGGCGCCGAGCTGGGTTTCTTCGACGGCTTCGTCGAGCACCATGCCCATGGCTTCCCGGGCTTCCTCGCGGGTCAGGTCGCGGGCGCCGCGCTTGCCCTTGCCGAGGATGCGCACGAACTGGGCGAACGGGTGCTCGGCGGGCGTTTCGAGGGTCAGCGCTGGATAGTCGGTCATAGGCAATTCGTCGGTTTGGGCAGGCCCGCCAGTTTCGCGGCGAGTTTGGCAGGGGTGCCTTTGAACAGTCGGTTCAGGTGCAGGCTGTTGCCTTTCTCTGCGCCGAGCTTGAGCGCGGTGTATTTGATCAGCGGCCGGGTGGCCGGGGACAGCTGGAATTCGGCATAGAAGCTGCGCAGCAGTTCGAGGACTTCCCAGTGTTCGGCGCTCAGCTCGATGTCTTCGGCAGCGGCGAGGGCGCTGGCGACTTCGGCCGACCAGTCGTTCAGGTCGACCAGGAAGCCGTCCTTGTCCAGTTCAATGGCGCGGGCGCCGACGGTCAGCGCATTCATAGCCAGGAATTGACCTTGTCGTGGTGGATCGACAGTTCGACGAAGGCCGGGTAATCGATGGCTTCGGCCCAATCCGGAACCTGCACGGCGCGGGCTTGCGCGTCTTCGGCCAGAACGAAGAGTTTCACCCGACGGGTTTCCAGCGCAATGAACGGCGCAGTGCCGGGTTGCAGCGCATAAGCAGCATCGCCAGATAGCAACAGCGCGTCGGCAGAACCGAGCAGGCGCAGGCAACTGGTCAGGCGTTCGTCACCGAACGGGGAATGAGACAACACATGCAAAGTCGACATCAGAGGGTGATCACCTGGTCGTAACGGTCAATGAGGGCGGTGATTTCATCGGCGGCCAAGGGCAATGCCTCGTCCAGCGAGCGATCGCCGAGGCCGCGAGCACTGGCGCTGTCGGCGCAGTAGAACAGCGCTTCGACGCCGAACATCGGCAACGCTTGCAGGTTGGCGCTCAGGTCTTTCTGTTGCAGGGCCTTGGCGTTTTGCCCGGCGGCCAGTTGCAACACACCGTCGTCGAGAAACAGCAGGCCGATCGGCAGATCGAAGGCACCGCCGGCCAGCACGATGTCCAATGCTTCACGGGCACCGGGCCCGGACCACGGCGATTGACGGCTGATAATCAGAAGGGACTTGGCCATGTCATGCGCCTCCGAAACAGATCAGACGGTCGGCATCCTGAACCGCGTCATGCAACTGGCCGAGGCCGGACAATTCCCACGGTGCGCTGACCGCCACGGCATCACGCTGATAACGCCCGGCTTCCTCGGCATTCAACACGCCACGGCGCAAAGCGGCGGCGATGCACACCACACCGTCGAGGTTTTGTTCGGTGATAAACGTTCGCCACTGTTTGGGCAGGTCCAGTTCGTCCTGCGGCGTGACCACGGCGTCAGACGCGTTGTAGACACCGTCCTGATAGAAAAACAGCCGGACGATTTCATGCCCGCCGGCCAGCGCGGCCTGAGCAAACAGCAGGGCGCGGCGCGAGGAGGGCGCATGGGCGGCGGAAAACAACGCAATGGCGAACTTCATGACGGACTCGATCAGCAAAACTGCGGCCATGATAAAGCTTTCTCGGCGGGGCGGCGAAGTGGATGTTGCCGCAGACTTCAGCGCGGCATGTACCCCAACTGCCAGCGCCGGGGGATTTTCAGCGAGACCAGGCCGATCAACGCAGCCAGCAAACCGCTGGCGTACAGCGCTTTGAGCCCCAGGTGATGCTCCAGAACGGCACCGAGGATGGCGCCGATGAACATGCCGCTCCACGGCACTAGTTGCACGCGCCAGCCATTGCGCCGCTCGCCCATTATCCAGCGCCCCAGACCGCGACCGAACCGCGAGAGTGCACCGGTGACATAGGTCAGTCCCACCGCCAGACCGTTCACTTCTTCCACCGCGGCATTGAGCATGCCCATGGCGGTGATTGCCGCCAGCAATGCCGGCAGTTGCACGTCTGACGGCCAGGCGGCGGCCCCGCAGAGCAGCGTCGCGATGCACAGCAGCAACGGCAGTGCGCGGCGTCTGCCAAGGCGACCGATCACCACGCCGAGGGCGTTGCCGAGGATGAACGTCGCGACCAGGATCACCAGCCGCAGCGTCAGACTCACATCGCCATCACTGATCGCCACCGCCAGCCGTGTGGTGTTGCCGCTCATGAATGAAACGAAGTCACCACTGGCCATGAAGCCGATGGCATCGGTCATCCCCGCCAGGACCGAGAGCGCGGCCACCATGGCCAGCCCTACGCGACCGCGCCATTTCTGCATATGCAAGTGGCCGGGGCTGGCGCGGTGAGTCGAGAGGGTTGGCAGCATTGGTGCGGATGTCCTTGCGTAGAGGTCAGGGTTCTATGCCATAAAGGTCGCAATATGCCAACCATTCCATCCCGGCCATCTCCGCCACTTCCCGATGCACTTCCAGGCGTTGCGCCTGATAGTCCTCGGGCGTTGCAGCGGTCAGTTGCAGCGTCAGTTCCCAGGCAAACAAGCCCTGGCTTTCGGCCTCGGCTTCGAAGGCTTCGTGCAGGCGTTCTTCGCGGTACTGTGCCGGGGTTTCGCCTTTGGCCTGGGCCAGCAACGGGTTGAGATGATCGAGGGCTTCGCGCACTTCAGGGTGTGCATCGAGAAACAGTTTCAGGGCATGTTCATGTCGCTGGTCGGTAGGCGCCATGGGGTTTCCTTGTGGGGCTGATGACCTTTAATGTGCCGCAGCGGCCGGCGGGTGTCGCGCTCTAAATGCAGTAAAGCAGAACGATTTTGCGCGTTGCGGTGATACAGTCCGTTTTTTTTCCGAATGAGCGAATGCAATGCGAATGCTGATGGTGGCACTGGCGGCAACCCTGCTGGCCGGTTGCGCGGGTTCGGCGATGGAAGACGCCCGCACGCAAACCCCTTACAAGGTCCTGAGCTCGGACAAACCCGAGAAAGTCGTGGCCCAGTGCGTGCAATTCGCCTGGCAGGACGAAGCGGTGTTCGGCGTCGATGCGGCGGCGTATCTGCAACCGGGCAAGAAGGGCGGTTCGACGGTCTACACCCGTTCGGCGGAGTCGTTTGTCGACGTGACCACGAATGCGTCCGGCACGGTGCTGAGCTACTACGCGCAGAAGGATGACTTTGTCGCCAAGCGCCGGCTGGCGGCGTTGGCGACCTGTCTGTAACACCTGGCGATCCGCGGGGTTCAGACGTCCAGACGCTTCTGGAAAAACATGCGTTTGTGCCCCGGCGGGTAATCCGACAACTCGCCAAACTGGCTATATCCCAGCTTCTTGTAGAATTCCGGCGCCTGAAAATCGAAGGTGTCGAGCCAGGCCCCGATGCAACCCTTCTCACGCGCCAGGTCTTCGGCCATGCGCATCAGTTTCGACCCGATCCCCTGGTGGCGACCCTGCTCCGGCACCGACAGCAAATCGACGAACAGCCACTGGCAGACCAACCGGCCATAGAGTCCACCCAGAATGGTGTCGTGTTCATCGCGTACCAGCAGCGTGAGCGGCTCCGATACGGCAATCCCGGCCTGAGCGACGTTGTAGGCGTGCAGCGGCGCCAGAATCGCCAGGCGTTCTTCTTCTGTAGAGTCTTGCGACAGCTCGATCCGTAAACTCATGTGCAACATCCTTATGGCAGTGAACCGGCAGCCTATCGCGCCTCGGTCAATTGATCCATCCCGGCATCGAACAGTTGGAACCGTCGCTCCAGCGTTGGGGTCTAGCCCTTGAAGGCGTTCATTCCGAATGCGTTTATCGAGGAGAGTCCATGAACATTTTCGAAGCCCTTCGCGAGAGCCACGATCGCCAGCGTGGGTACGCCAAGACCTTGATCAAGACCAGCGGCGATACCCCGGAACGCGTCGAAGCCTACAAGCAACTCAAAGTCGAACTGCAGGCCCACGAAACGGCCGAAGAACGCCACTTCTACATCCCGTTGATGGAGTTCGACAACGGCGTCGATCTCAGTCGCCACGCCATCGCCGAACACCATGAAATGGACGAAATGATGGAGGAGCTCGACGAGACCGAAATGTCCAGCCCGGCCTGGCTGGCCACGGCGAAAAAGCTCTCGGACAAGGTCCATCACCACTTGAAGGAGGAGGAGCAGAAGTTCTTCCAGATGGCTGGCAAGCTGCTCGACGACAAACAGAAAGAACAGCTCGCCGGGCAGTATGAAAAGGAGTTCAAGGCGCAGCTTCCCTGAGCCGGTGAATGCAGGTTTTTGTAATGACGCCGTGTAGGCTTTTTGCCATGCGTTGGGTGAGCGTCGTCGCAATGTACTGTGTTTATATACAGTATTTTCGGTGTTTTACGCATTTCACCGCCGCAGGCTGCGACAAAACCGCCGATGGACAAAAAATCCCCCTCCGTTAGCTTGAAGGCCTCTCCTCGGAAAGGAGAGTTCTTAAATCAACGGAGTGAAAAACATGAACCAACCACAAGCTCAAACCCAACTGCGACACGGTCGCGTCATTTCCCCTGCAAGCCGCGGTGCGGTGGCCATCGAACAAGGACTGCTCGGTGGCTGGCAGGTCAACGAGATGGAAGGTGGCAAGAACTTCCCGGCACTGGCGGCCGGCCCGTTCCCGGCGCCTTTCGAGTCGGATAACCCGAGTGTCGTGCCTCCGGCCGACGGTCACATTCTCAGCGGTGGCAAGGACGATGCCCGCGATTGCGTGAACTTCACCGACGAGGAAATGAGCAAGAAACTCGGTCGTCCGTTCACCTGGCCGCTGCTCAACGTCACCCCTGGCCAGACCCTTGAAGTCAAATGGGAATACACCGCGCCGCACACCACTCGCGGTTACCGCTGGCTGATCACCAAGGATGGCTGGGACCCGAAACAACGCATCACCCGTGCACAACTGGAAGCAAAACCGTTCGCCGAGGACTTCTATCCGCAAGTGCCGTACTACAGTCATGCGGTGGAGCTGAAGGCCAAGGTCAATCACGCAGTGAAACTTCCGGCCAACAAGCAAGGTCATCACGTTGTTGTCCTGATGTGGATCGTCGCCAACACCGGCAACGCCTTCTATCAGGCCTTCGATGTGGACTTCAAATAAGTCCGTAACACCCACCTACACGTTCTGAAGGATTAGAACATGTCAAATATCGACTTCACCTTATTGCAAAACCAGGCGAGCGACGCGGCTTCGCTGATGCCGAGCATCGCCGGCAAGAAAATCCTCATGGGCTTCTGGCACAACTGGCCGGCCGGCCCGAGCGATGGCTATCAGCGTGGTCAGTTCGCCAACATCGCCCTGGAAAACGTGCCCAAGGACTACAACGTGGTTGCGGTGGCGTTCATGAAGGGCAGCGGGATACCGACCTTCAAGCCGTTCAACGTTTCCGATGCCGAGTTCCGCCGCCAGGTTGGCGTACTCAACAGTCAGGGCCGGGCCGTGCTGATTTCCCTCGGCGGCGCCGATGCGCACATCGAGTTGCGTGCCGGGCAGGAGCAACCGCTGGCCAACGAAATCATCCGTCTGGTGGAAACCTACGGCTTCGACGGGCTGGACATCGATCTTGAGCAGAGCGCGATTGATTTCGCTGCCAACAAGACCGTCCTGCCGGCCGCCCTGAAACTGGTCAAGGATCACTACGCAGGCCAGGGCAAGCACTTCATCATCAGCATGGCCCCGGAGTTTCCGTACCTGACCACCACTGGCAAATACGTCGGTTACTTGCAGGCGCTGGAAGGCTACTACGACTTCATCGCGCCGCAGTTCTACAACCAGGGCGGTGACGGTGTCTGGGTGCCGGAGGCCAACAATGGCAACGGGGCGTGGATCGCGCAGAACAACGATGCGCTGAAAGAGGACTTCCTCTATTACCTGACCGAAAGTCTGGTGACCGGCACTCGCGGATTCACCAAAATCCCTGCGGACAAGTTCGTCATCGGCCTGCCAGCCAACGTCGACGCCGCTGCCACCGGTTACGTGATCGACAAGAACGTGGTCGGCAATGCGATGAAACGCCTGGCGGTCAAAGGGCACCCGATCAAGGGCCTGATGACGTGGTCGGTGAACTGGGACAACGGCACCAGCAAGGATCGCGTGCCGTACAACTGGGAGTTCAGTCGGCGTTATGGGCCGTTGATCAACGGCGCAGGAGCGGCCTCGCCGGAGCCTGATGTCGCGATTGCGGACATGGCCCGCCAGCGGTAATCGAATTAAAAAGCCCGGTAGCGCTGCCGGGCTTTTTTTCGCCTAACATGGGGCCTCCCGATGACAACAATGGATGAAGCGTCATGCCCAACACCGCCGAGCGGATCAATATCGTCGACACTCAGGTGTTGTCCCACGACTGGTACCTGCTGAAGAAAATCACCTTCGACTACCTGCGCAACAACGGTGAATGGCAACGCCAGACCCGCGAGGTCTACGACCGTGGCAATGGTGCGGCAATTCTGTTGTTCAACCGCGAAAAACGCACAGTGGTACTGACTCGCCAGTTCCGTCTGCCGGTGTTCGTCAACGGTCACGACGGTTTGCTGATCGAGGTCGCTGCCGGGTTGCTGGAAGGCGCAGCACCGGAGCAGCGCATTCGCGATGAGGCCGAGGAGGAAACCGGTTACCGCGTGCATGACGTGAAGAAGGTGTTCGAGGCATACATGAGCCCGGGCTCAGTGACCGAGAAGCTGCACTTCTTCGTCGCCGAATATGACGCGAAGTCGAAGGTCGGCGATGGCGGCGGCCTGGAAGAGGAAACCGAAGAACTTGAAGTGCTGGAGTGGCGTTTCGACGATGCACTGGCAGCGTTTCATCGAGGCGAAATCTGCGATGCCAAGACCATCATGCTGTTGCAGTGCGCGGCGATGAATCACTTCTTCGGCGCTTAAAACAGATCACCGGTCTTGCCGATGTCCGACCACTGGCCACCTTCCAGTGTCAGCAACCGCTCCTTGGCTTCAAGGCCTCCGGCAAACCCGGTCAGTTTTCCCGACGCGCCGATCACCCGGTGACAGGGCGCGATGATCGAAATCGGGTTTTTGCCGTTCGCCGCGCCGACGGCGCGCACTGCGCTGGGGTGACCGATCTGCCGGGCAATCTGGCTGTAGGTGCGGGTTTCGCCAAACGGAATGGTGAGCAATGCGGCCCAGACCTTTTTCTGGAACTCGGTGCCGGCGAAATCCAGATCCAGATCGAACGCACTTCGCGTCCCGGCAAAATATTCTTCCAGTTGCTGCGCGGTTTTCATCAACACCGGATTGTCCGGGGCTTCGTTCATCGGCCCGAGGCGCACCCGGTTCGGTTTGTCGTTTTCCCAGAGGATGGCGGCCAGTCGTGAACCGTTCGCGACCAGCTTCAACTCGCCAACGGGCGAGGGCAGGGTGATGAACGTGTAGGCCATGGGGAAAACTCCGGATCGGCTCGGCAACAGCGCCCAGCATACTGCCGGATCGGGGAGGCGCAAACCGCAATCGCGACCATACTGGCTGATGCTCTTGAAGCGCTTTCCTACCTTATAAAAAGAAGAGACCGACTCATGAAGTACGAACCTTTTGCCAAATCGCTGATTGCGACCTCGTTGGCGCTCAGCTGCCTCATGGCTCACGCCGCCTCGGTTGCCCCGGTCGCCGCCGAAAACGGCATGGTGGTCACCGCCCAGCACCTGGCCACTCACGTGGGTGTCGACGTGTTGAAAAGTGGCGGCAACGCGGTGGATGCGGCGGTCGCCGTGGGTTATGCACTGGCGGTGGTTTACCCGGCGGCGGGCAACCTCGGTGGTGGTGGTTTCATGACCATTCAACTGGCGGACGGGCGCAAGACCTTCCTCGACTTCCGCGAAAAAGCCCCGCTGGCCGCGACGGCCAACATGTACCTCGACAAGGACGGTAACGTCATTCCGGACCTGAGTACCCGTGGCCACCTCGCGGTCGGCGTACCGGGCACCGTGTCCGGCATGGAGCTGGCGCTGAGCAAGTACGGCACCAAACCGCGCAAGGAAATGATTGCCCCGGCCATCAAACTGGCCGAAGACGGTTTTGCGCTGGAGCAGGGTGACGTCGAACTGCTGGAATACGCCACCGACGTGTTCAAGAAGGACATCAAAGACTCCGGAGCGATCTTTCTGAGCAACGGTGAGCCGATGCAGGTCGGGCAGAAACTGGTGCAGAAGGACCTCGGTAAAACCCTGCGCACCATTTCCGAAAAAGGTGCGGACGGTTTCTATAAAGGCTGGGTCGCCGACGCGATCGTCACGTCCAGCCAGGCCAACAAAGGCATCATCACCCAGGCCGACCTCGACAAATACAAGACCCGCGAACTGGCTCCGGTGGAGTGCGACTATCGCGGTTATCACGTCGTGTCGGCACCGCCGCCAAGCTCCGGCGGGGTGGTGATCTGCCAGATCATGAACATCCTCGAAGGCTACCCGATGAAAGATCTGGGCTTCCATTCTGCCCAGGGCATGCACTACCAGATCGAAGCGATGCGCCACGCGTACGTGGATCGCAACAGCTATCTGGGCGACCCGGATTTCGTAAAGAACCCGATTGAACACCTGCTGGACAAGAATTACGCGACCAAGCTGCGTAACGCGATCCAGCCGCAGAAGGCCGGTGTGTCGGCGGAACTCAAACCCGGCGTCGCGCCCCATGAAGGTAGCAACACCACGCACTATTCGATCGTCGACAAATGGGGCAACGCGGTCTCGGTTACCTACACCCTCAACGACTGGTTCGGCGCGGGCGTGATGGCGAGCAAGACCGGGGTGATCCTCAACGATGAAATGGACGACTTCACCTCGAAAGTCGGCGTGCCGAACATGTACGGCCTGGTGCAGGGCGAAGCCAACGCCATCGCGCCCGGCAAGGCGCCGCTGTCGTCGATGAGCCCGACCATCGTGACCAAGGACGGCAAGGTGGTGATGGTGGTGGGCACGCCGGGTGGTAGTCGCATCATCACGGCAACCTTGCTGACCATGCTCAATGTCATCGACTACGGCATGGGCCTGCAGGAAGCGGTCGATGCGCCGCGTTTCCACCAGCAGTGGATGCCGGAGCAAACCAACCTCGAAGACTTCGCCGCCAGCCCCGACACGAAGAAGATTCTCGAGAGCTGGGGCCATAAGTTCGCGGGTCCGCAGGACGCCAACCACATCGCTGCCATTCTGGTCGGCGCGCCGTCGCTGGGCGGTAAACCGGTCGGCAAGAACCGCTTCTACGGTGCCAACGATCCACGGCGCAACACCGGGTTGTCATTGGGTTACTGAGAAGGGTAAAAAGGGGGCGGGCACACGTCCGCCCCTGTCTCAAGGACCGATCAAGGAAGGCTCACCATGACCACCGCATTGCTGATCATCGATGTCCAGCGCGCCCTGTGCACAGGCGAATACGAGTGCCACGACATCAAACGGGTGATCGACACCATCAACGGCCTCAGCGCCCGTGCCCGCAAATCCGGCATTCCTGTGGTGCTGATCCAGCACAACGAAAAAGACAGCCCGCTCGCCCACGGCGCCAAGGGCTGGCAACTGGCTGACGGCCTGGCAACCGCGCCGGGCGATCTGCGCGTCGACAAGACCGCCAACGACTCGTTCTACCAGACCAACCTGCAGAAACTGATCCCCCGGGAAGACTTCGACCGCCTGGTGATCTGCGGTCTGCAAACCGATTACTGCGTCAACGCCACCGTGCGCCAGGCCCATCAACTGGGCTATGACGTGGAACTGGCGGCCGACGCACATTCCACCGTCGACAACGGCAACATGAGCGCCGAAGACATCATCGCCGAGCACAACAAGGACTGGGCGCACCTGACCGGTTCCGTGGCACGGATCGATGTGAAGCCGGCGGCTGACATCGCGTTCTGATGCTCTTTTGCCGAAGCCCCCGGTTGTCTGCCTGCAACCGGTGAAAAATCCAGAGCATCGATAGCCCGGGCGCGGCATACTGCCGCCGCCTCAGGAATGGAATCTGTCGATGCTCGCTTTCAATCTCCGTCACGCCTTGCTGCTGACGTCCCTCGTTTTTGCTGCCAACACTCACGCTGCCAGTTTTGACTGCGCTGGCGCTTCCAACCCGGTTGAAAAAGCCATTTGCGCTGATCCGTATACGTCGAGACTTGATGAGAAGCTTGGGGGGCTTTGGCAGACAACGTTGGCGCAGGTGGCTGACCCGCAAGCGCTCAAGGCCGACCAGCGGCAGTGGCTGAAGAACCGCAAGGGCTGCGACCAACAGATGGCCTGTCTGCGTCGGGAATATCTGATGCGGATTGCCGAACTTGAGTACGCCGCCAAGCCGTTCAATTGGGACTCTACCTGGCAGCTCATCCCAGGAAGCCCTTCGTCCGCCGCAGAAATAAAAACCAAGCGGCGCGGCGCGACGCATATAAATTTTGATGTTTCGGCAGCGGAGGGCGGTAACTCCGGCAATCTGGAAGGCGTTGCTTCGTTGAAGGGGAAACAGGCCGATTACGACGAAGAACAATGTTCGCTGAGTTTTACGGCAATCAACGGAATACTCCACGTGATGCAGGACGGTGCCGATGCCGACTGCGGCGGTGGGATGGGTGTTTATTACGCTGGCCGTTATGTGGCATCCGACGAACCCTTGAAGCTTGATTACGATTTGCTCAGCCTCGGTTTGGCCCGTTCAACTGAAGAAAACGAAACGTTGCGCACATTGCTCAAGACTGACTATCAATTGCTGGTGGAAATATCCGGCTCAATGATGACTGGCGCCCCCAGTGCCGATGTGCCGGGCAGTCAAATGGTGGAGATGTGGATGCGTGGTCTGGGCAATACCGCGATGTTCATGAGTGCGCCAGACAATCAGTTGTGGGTAATGGTGATGGCCTACGACGGACAGGGAAAATCCCGTGTCCGTTACTACACCAACGTGCCGCAATGGAAGACTCGTTTACCCGATGCCATGCAGGCCTGGTACAAGCAGAAGTCGGCTGAAGGAACGCTGCCGCTGGATTTCATGCCCTGACTCTTCAAGTCGCAAACATCAACCTGCGAGCATCACTCACCGGCTCGGACACCACACCGCCCAACACCAACCGCGTAATGGTATCCGCCGCCACCGCATAATCCTCATCCTGCGGCACTTCCCGCCCGGTGATGCGCCCCATCTGCCAGCCGATATTGGTGTAGGTGCGCGTCGCCGACCAGATGAACAACATCAAATGCTCGGGATCGACCGGGGCCAGCAAGCCGCGTTCGATCCAGCTGCGCAGGCACTCGACATTGCGCCTGGCTTCGGCATGCAGCAGGTCACGGCATTCGTCAGGCAACTGGTGACCGCCCAATAGCAGTTCACCACTGAACACTTTGGCAATCGCCGGATGCTCGCGGGCAATGCGGATGCGCGCGGCGACGTAGGCGCGCAGGCCGATCAGCGGGTCATCACTTTCGCGCAGCACCGCCGAGGCTTCCAGCAGCGGCTCGACGAAGCCGAGCAGCACTTTGCCGTAGAGGTTTTCCTTGCTCTGGAAGTAGTAATACAGATTGGCCTTGGGCACCCCGGCACGGGCGGCGATGTCGCGGGTCTGGGTCGCGTCAAAGCCGTTGGCGGCAAACTCTTCGCTGGCGGCTTTGAGGATCTGTTGCTGGTTGCGTTCGCGGATGCTGCTCATGGACGGCATGGAAGGTCTGGCCATTTCGGGCTCGCAATATACAAAACTATATAGCGGTTAAGCCAGCGAACTCGACAGACAGCGCTATGCTGGTGCAACCATTTGAATCGATCGGGGAGGGGATATGAGCCTTCAGGCACTGCGCGCCCACGTGGAACATCTGGATGCGGTAGCCGAACTGTTCGACGGTTATCGCGGTTTCTATGGCCAGCCGTCGAACCTGGCGCAATCGCGGGCCTTCATCGCCGAGCGCATGGCCGGTAATGAATCGGCGATTTTTCTGGTTGAAGATGAACGCGGCGAAGCGCTGGGGTTCGTGCAGCTGTACCCGACGTTTTCTTCGATAGACGCCCATCGCACCTGGCTGCTCAGCGACCTGTTCACCACGCCGGCCGCCCGAGGCCGTGGCGTCGGACGATTGCTGATGAACACTGCACGCGACTTCGCCGTGGACACCGGCGCCAAGGGGCTGGTGCTGGAAACCGCCACCGACAATTTCACGGCCCAGGGCTTGTACGAGTCCCTCGGTTGGGTGCGTGATACCGGGTATTACACGTATGTGCTGGACCTGCGGCAGGGCTGATCCGCTCAGCCGGCCTGAGCCAGCAATCGCTCGATCTGCGCCAGTTCCCAGGTGCTGAGCAGGCTGACCGGATCGGTGCCGAAACGTTGAGTCGTGTCGAGTGTCCACACACGGTCTTCCGGACACCGGCATTGCAGGCAGTGGTGCAGGCGTTGGCCGTCAAAGTCGAGCGACAGGTGCCAGCCGTCGATATCGACCGACATCTGGCCTGGCCCGGTTGCCTGCGCGAGACGCCGTAACGGGCAAACTTCCAGCGCCGCATCGCGCAAGCGCTGGCAGACTTCGCGGGTGGATAGAGGTGACATGTTCAAACCCGTTGATCAACGAAGCGCGCAAGCATAGAGCGCCAAGCCGTCCCTGTCAGCGATCACTGGCCCGTGCCCGGGCATTTGCGTAACATCCGCAACCCTCTTTTTCCCGCGAATGCAGCGGCCGCCCGTGTCGGCCGCTTTGTCAGGTAAGCCATGAAACCGATTCGTCTGCGCGCCGATGTCCTGGCCGGACTCACCACCTCGTTTGCCCTGTTGCCCGAATGCATTGCGTTTGCGCTGGTGGCTCACCTCAATCCGCTGATGGGCCTGTACGGCGCCTTCATCATTTGCACGCTGACCGCGCTGTTCGGCGGCCGGCCGGGCATGGTGTCCGGGGCGGCCGGTTCGATGGCGGTGGTGATCGTCGCGCTGGTGGTGCAGCACGGCGTGCAGTATCTGCTGGCGACGGTGTTGCTTGGCGGGTTGATCATGATGGCGTTCGGGCTGTTGCGCCTGGGCAAACTGGTGCGCATGGTGCCGCACCCGGTGATGCTAGGGTTCGTCAACGGTCTGGCGATCATCATTGCGCTGGCGCAACTGGAGCATTTCAAAAGCGGTGAGCAGTGGCTCAGCGGCACGCCGTTGTACCTGATGACCGGGCTGGTGCTGCTGACCATGGCCATCGTCTACCTCCTGCCGCGCCTGACCCGCGCGGTGCCGCCAGCGCTGGTGGCGATCCTAGGCGTCGGTTTGCTGGTTTATCTGCTTGGCCTGCCGACCCGCACCCTCGGCGACATGGCGCACATCGCCGGCGGTCTGCCGACGTTCGCGCTGCCGGACATTCCGTGGACGCTGGACACCCTGCGCATCATCGCGCCCTACGCGATTTTGATGGCTATGGTCGGCCTGCTGGAAACCCTGCTGACCCTCAACCTCACCGATGAAATCACCGAAACTCGTGGCTACCCGGATCGCGAGTGCGTGGCGCTGGGCGCGGCAAACATGGTGTCCGGTGCGTTCGGCGGCATGGGTGGTTGCGCGATGATCGGCCAGACCGTGATCAACCTCAGTTCCGGCGGGCGCGGGCGGTTGTCCGGGGTGGTGGCGGGGGTGTTGATCCTGCTGTTCATTCTGTTTCTGTCGCCGCTGATCGAGCGGATTCCGCTGGCGGCGCTGGTGGGGGTGATGTTCGTGGTGTCGCAGCAGACGTTTGCCTGGGCCTCGTTGCGGGTGCTGAACAAAGTGCCGCTCAACGATGTGCTGGTGATCATCGCGGTAACCACCATCACGGTGTTCACCGATCTGGCCACGGCAGTGCTGTGCGGGATCATCATCGCGGCGCTGAACTTTGCCTGGCAGCAAGCGCGCGAGTTGTACGCCGATGAACACCTGGAAGCCGACGGCAGCAAACTCTATCGCCTGCACGGCACGCTGTTTTTTGCCTCGACCACGCCGTTCCTCAATCAGTTCGACCCGGCCAGCGACCCACAACGCGTGACGCTGGATTGCCGGCATCTGAGCTTTGTCGACTACTCGGCCATCGCTGCGTTGAAAACCCTGCGCGAACGTTACGCCAAGGCCGGCAAGCAATTGCAGGTGTTTCACCTGTCCGAGCGCTGCAAGAAATTGCTGAAACGCGCCGGGGTCGATCACGACTGAGATCGACCCCGGTCACCGATCAGGCATCGATGGCCGGGAAATCGATGTCGGTCAGCGCCACGTTGTTGAGGTAGTTGGTCAGGGTCTGCGCGGCGACGATGGCGATCACTTCGATGATCTTCTTGTCGTCGATGCCGGCAGCGCGGGCGGCGGCGATCTGTTCATCGCTCAGATGGCCACGGGTTTCCGTCAGTTGATGGGCGAGGGCGGCGAAGGCGTTCAGCCGACCGTGACGCGCCTCGACAATCTCCTGCGCTGCCAGCCCGGCCTTGCTGGCAAACAAGGTGTGCGCCGCCAGGCAATAATCGCAGCCGTTGACCTGCGACGTGGCGAGGTACACCGCTTCTTTTTCCTTGGCGCTCAGGGACGTTTTGCCCAGTGTGGCGGAGATTTGCACGTAGGCATCCAGTGCGGCGGGCGCAACAGCCAGGGTCTTGAACAGGTTGGGCAGGAAGCCGATTTTTTTCTGCACGCCTTCAAGCGTCGGGCGAGTGGCGTCAGTGGCGGTTTCGAGGCTGACAGGGACGATGCGGCTCATGGTGATTCTCCGAAAGTCCGGTGCGAAGTGCGCCGGGGATGGAGGTCATGTTATTGAGCGCAATTGGTGCTTTGGGTGCAAATCGTCGAGGATATGCGACAGATCGTCCAAATCTTCCGTCGGGGATTCTTCCATGGATCGCTTGTCCACGTTGCTCAGCCACTTCGGCGTCAATGCCGGCACC
Source organism: Pseudomonas sp. FW215-R2 (assembly GCF_058789255.1). Classification (NCBI taxonomy): domain Bacteria; kingdom Pseudomonadati; phylum Pseudomonadota; class Gammaproteobacteria; order Pseudomonadales; family Pseudomonadaceae; genus Pseudomonas; species Pseudomonas sp. FW215-R2. The sequence goes on along the minus strand of NZ_JBYTBO010000021.1, from coordinate 24,850 downwards.
TTCCACAGCGGCACCTTCTGCGGCATCAGTGCCTACGGTGGCGATCAGGTCTGCGGTCATGTGCATCTGTTGCAGGCCGGGCAGGTGCTGCTCAAGCCGGGGAATGACCCCGAACTCACGCTCAGTGAACCGACCCTGATTTTCTTCCCCCGACCGTTTGCCCACCGACTGTTCGCCGACGAGGCCATGAACACGCAACTGGTGTGCGCCTCGCTGACGTTTGATGGCGGTGCGGGCAATGCGCTGGCGGCGGCATTACCGGATTATCTGGTGCTGAAACTCGGCGACCTTCCTGAAATGGCCAGCACCCTGGAGTGGCTGTTCAAGGAAGCGTTCGACGGCCACTGCGGGCGCGAAGCGGTGATGGATCGGCTGTTCGAGTTGCTGGTGATTCTGCTGCTGCGGCATCTCATCAGCAGTCGCGACCAGCAGCCGGGCATGATGGCGGGGCTGGCGGATCCGAAGATTTCCCGTGCGTTGAGCCTGATGCATGACCAGCCGGCCAAGGCCTGGAGTGTTGCCGAACTGGCAGCGACCGCACATTTGTCCCGTGCCGGTTTTGCCGAGCACTTCCGGCGAGTGGTGGGGCAGACGCCGGTGGATTATCTGGTGAGCTGGCGAATCAGCCTCGCGCAGAAACGTCTGCGCGAAGGGCGACCGATCGCCCTGATCGCCGAAGAAGTCGGCTATGAAAGTCCTTCGGCGCTGGCCCGGGCGTTTCGGCGCAAGACCGGGCTCAGTCCACGGGAGTGGAAAGCGGGAGTGAGTTGAAGGTCATTTGGCGAATTTCTTCGCCCCGGCGACGCACAGGATCACGCCCAACGTGACCACCAGCATGCCGACGCTGACCTGTTCATGCAGCAACGTCGCCGCCAACGCCAGGCCGAAGAACGGCTGCAACAACTGCAACTGCCCGACTGCCGCAATCCCGCCCTGGGCCAGGCCGCGATACCAGAACACAAAACCGATCAGCATGCTGAACAGCGAAACGTAAGCCAGGCACACCCATGCCGACACGCTGATGCCGCTGAACGAGGCAGGCGCCCGCCACACGCTCAGCACGGCCATCACCGGCAACGACAACACCAGCGCCCAGCAGATCACCTGCCAGCCGCCGAGGGTACGCGAGAGTTTTGCGCCTTCGGCATAACCGAGGCCGCAGGCGAGGATCGCCGCCAGCATCAACAGATCGCCGGTGGGCGAGGCGGTCAGGCCTTGTGAAACAGCAAAACCGACCACCAGCGAACTGCCCAGCACCGAAAAGATCCAGAACACCGGACGCGGCCGTTCACCGCCGCGCAACACGCCGAAAATCGCTGTCGCCAGTGGCAGCAATCCTACAAACACAATGGAATGCGCCGACGTCACGTATTGCAGCGCGAGGGCAGTCAATAACGGGAAACCCACGACCACGCCCAGCGCGACAATCAACAACGAGAACCACTGATCCCGCGCCGGTCGTCGTTCGCGAAACAGCCATAACAGGCACAGCGCCAACACCCCGGCGATGGTGGCGCGGATGACGGTGAGGAACACCGGGTCGAATTCCAGCACCGCCAGCCGAGTGGCCGGCAGCGAACCGCTGAAAATCACGACGCCGATGAAACCGTTGATCCAGCCACTGGTTTTTTCCAGGGCCGGTGCGGGCAGATTCGTGGTTCGTTCCATGTTGGGTCACGCTCAAGAGTGGGGTTGCTTGCGGTTCATCCTATGGCTGAGAATCAGCACAATCAAAGAATTGTCATGGATACATCCCGACATGCCGCGCTCTCGTTACAAGACCCTCGTTGATACCTATGCCGCCGATATCCGCAGTGGTCGCCTGCTACCCGGTACGCGTTTGCCGACCCACCGGCAACTGGCTGCCAGCGAAGGGCTGGCGCTGGTCACGGCGTCGCGGGTGTACGCGGAGCTTGAGGCGATGGGCCTGGTCAGCGGCGAAGCGGGGCGAGGTACGTTTGTGCGGGAGACGTCGTTGCCGTCGGGGCACAGCATCGATCAGAAAGACGTGGCGGTCGGCATGGTCGATCTCAATTTCAACTACCCGTCGTTGCCCGGTCAGGCCGAGTTACTGCGAACGGCGCTGCGGCAACTGGCGCTGTCCGGCGACCTCGAAGCGCTGCTGCGCTATCAACCCCACGCCGGCCGAGTGCACGAGCGCGCCTCGGTCGCCCGGCATTTGCAAACCCGTGGCCTGAAGGTCGATGCCGGGCAAGTGCTGATCGTCAACGGCGCGCAACAGGGGCTGGCCGTCGCGCTGATGGCGTTGTTCAAACCCGGTGACGTCATTGCCGCCGATGCATTGACCTATTCCGGCTTCAAGGTCCTGGCCGAGGCGTTGCACCTGGAAGTGGTGGCGATTCCGGTGACCGATCACGGGCCGGACTTGCCGGCGCTGGAGCGACTCTGCCACAGCCGCTCGGTGCGTGCCGTGTACAGCATGCCGACCCTGCACAATCCGCTCGGCTGGGTCATGTCCCTTGATCAGCGCGAACAGCTGGTGGCGATTGCCCGACAGCATGACCTGACGATCATCGAGGACGCGGCCTACGCCTTTCTGGTCGATAACCCGCCGCCACCGTTGGCCGATCTGGCAGCGGAGCGGACGATTTACGTCTCGGGGCTCTCGAAAAACATCGCCACCGGCCTGCGCGTCGGCTTCATCGCCGCGCCGCTGCAAACCGTCCCGGCCCTTGAGCGCATCATCCGCGCCACCACCTGGAACACTCCGGGCGTCATGACTGCCATTGCCTGCGGTTGGCTCGACGACGGCACCGTCACGGTGCTCGAAGCGCAAAAACGTCACGACGCTCGGGCACGTCAGGTGCTGGCGGGCGAGATACTCAAAGACATTGCACACATCGGCCATCCGTCCTCGTATTTCCTCTGGCTGCCATTGCCGGAGGATGCGCGCGCCGATCAGGTCGTGGTCGAGTTGATGCAGCAGCAGATTGCGGTATCGATCGCCGAACCGTTCGTGGTTTCGGCGCACGTCCCCCACGCGATCCGGATTGCCCTGGGGTCGGTGGACATGGATGTACTGCGTCAGGCGCTGATAAAAGTCCGGCAGGTGGTGGGCGCCTACCGCTAGCCGAAGCCTTTCGGATCGCCACAAAATGCTACCCTTGCGCCGCCCGATTTACGCCAGTCCGGAACCAGCAATGAAAAAACGCGCCTTACTGACTTTCGCCCTGATCCTCAACGCAGGCCTGCTCAGCACGTCCGCCCTGGCGGCGGGCGACGCCGAGGCCGGCGCCAAAATCTTCCCGCGCCTGTGCGGCGGCTGCCACCAGGTCGGCGAATCCGCCCGCCCCGGATTCGGCCCGGAACTCAATGGCATCATCGGCCGCCCGGCCGGGACCTCGGCGAACTACGTCTACTCCGACGCCATGAAAAACTCCGGCGTAACCTGGAACCGTGAAACGCTGACGGCGTATCTGAAGGACCCGAAGGGCGTGGTGCCGGGGACGCGGATGATCTTCTGGGGGCTGAGTGACGAGGAGAAGATCGATAATCTGTTGGCGTATCTCCAGACTTTTCCCAATCAGTAAATATCCGCGGCGGGAGCTGGTCCAGGCAGTTCCCGCTTTCAATTCTCCCGTTCGGCCTGCCCCGCAAACCACCCCATCACCACCCCACACGCCGGATGCGAAGCCGCTGAAGGCTGCAAGCACAACGAGTAAATCCCCCCGGTTTTCAGTGGTTCCCCGAACGGCACCACCAGCACGCCACGCTCGATGGATTCTGCCGCCAGCGTCATGTCCGTCACCGCCACACCCAATCCCCGCGCCGCCGCATCCAGTGCCAGTTCATCGAGGTTGAACGGGATATGCCGGTAATCCTCCAGCGGTTTGCCGTCGTTCGCGGCCAGCCATTCGATCCATGCCTGGCGATCTACCGAGCGATGCAGCAGCGGGAAGCGCAGCAACGCGTCCACTGAGCGCGGTGCTCCGGCCAGATTCGGGGCGCACACCGGCACCAGCGTTTCCTGAAACAGCGTCAGGCAATCCGGATCGCTTGATGCTGTCGGCAAGTAAAGGATGTAGGCATCGCTGTCGCCGGTCGGTTCGACGACTTCGGTGGCGACGGTTTCGATGGCCAGCGAGACCTCGGGATGGCGCAGATAAAAGTCGCTGAGTTTGGGCAGCAACCAGCGCACCGCCAGCGATACGTGCATGCGAATGCGGAACGGACGTTTCTGCGGCGTAAGGCGTTCTTCAAGGGTTTTCAGTTGCTCAAAGATGCTCCGTGCGCTGGCCAAAACCTGCTCGCCTTCCGGCGTCAGGTGCAGGTTGCGGCTGGTGCGCACGAACAGCGCCACGTTGAAGTGACTTTCCAGTTGCTGGATCTGCCGGCTCACGGCGCTTTGGGTCAGGCACAACGTCTGCGCTGCCTGAGTGAAGCTGCCGCATCGGGCGACTTCGACCAGTGCCTGCATGGCTTGCAGGGAAGGGACGTGGCGAATTTTATCCATGCGTTTTCAGAATGGCTCGATGATTTCTTAGCGTTGGTGAGGCGTTCGAAGACCTTATAGATTCTAGCTCTGGCGGTGATCTTCACAACACGGGCATGCGATTCACGCATGAGCCTGCAAAGAAGGCAAGTCGCCGAACGACAGTCGAACGAGGTGATGCATGGACAATATCTGTGGCTGGATCGCGCAAGCCGGAAACTCCCCGGCACGCGGTCGCCTGAGCGGAGCGCAAAAAGCCGACTGGCTGGTGATCGGGGCCGGCATCACCGGGCTCAGCGCTGCGCATAACCTCGCGCAACTGCATCCCCAGGCGCGGATTGTGGTGGTGGATCGGCAATCGGCGGCGCAGGGCGCGTCGGCGCGCAACTCGGGTTTTGTCGTCGCCCATGAACACCCCGCCGACAGCGAACTGATCGGCGCCGCAGGTTTTGCCGGGTTTGAAGTCGACACGGCGATTTCCCGCGCCGCCAGCGAAGAAGTCCGCCAACGCATTGCCCGACACGGCATCGACTGCGACTTCCGCGACAGTGGGTATTTCTTTGCCGTGAACGATCCGGCCAAGCTCAATCAGGTTGACGCGAAACTGGCCACGCTGCGCGCCCTCGGTGCCCGCGCCGAGTTTCTGCAAGGCGAGGCGCTGAGCCAGAAGCTTGGCACTCGCCACTATCAGGCCGCGATCTGGTGTGGCAATGGCAATGCGCTGCTGCAACCGGCCAAGTACGTGAAGGGCTTGCTCAATGCGCTCCCGGACAACGTCACGGTATTCGAGAACACCGACATTTCGGGTCTTGAGCGTGTCGGCCAGGGGCATCTACGCGCCCAAGGTGCCGAAGGCAGTATCGAGGCGAAGCAGGTGCTGGTGTGCCTCAACGCCTTCATTCCCCGCGTCGGCATCAACGACAGCGCCACGTTCCCGATGGAGTTGAGCGCCAGCCTTACGCGTCCGCTCACGGATCAGGAGTTCGCGGCCATCGGTTCGGTCGAGCCGTGGGGCGTGCTGTCGACCCGGCCGCTGGGCGCCACCGTGCGGTTGACCCCGGATCGTCGGGTGATGATTCGCAACACCGCCGAATACCGCACGCGGGACCTGTCCAACAGCGAGCTGGTCCTGCGTCGGCAACACCATGTGCGCGGTCTGCAACGGCGTTTTCCGTTCTTGGGCGAGCAAGACATTCGCTACACCTGGACCGGTCACCTGAGTGCGACCCGCAGCGGCCAGGCGTATTTCGACCGGGTTGAGGAGGGCGTTTTCGCCGTGGCCGGTTGCAACGGCTCGGGCGTGGCGCGCGGAACCCTGTGGGGACGGCTGTTGGCGGAGCTGGCGTCGGGCATCGACTCGCCCTTGCTGCAATCGGTGATGCAACGGGCCGAACCCGGCTGGCTGCCGCCGCGACCTTTCTTCGATATCGGTGCCATGCTTCGCATGCGCGTGGAGGCGGTCAGGGCCAGAACAGAAATCTGAAATTCCGCACATCCCACAAGAACAAAAGCCACTCAATTCAGGTGACAGAACATGCGCGTCAATACACTTTCCCTGGCGGTCTTGCTCGCAACGGCTTCGGCGGGCGCTCTTGCCGACGAAGCGGTCAACATTTCCAACTGGAACGGCTACATCGCCGACGACACCCTGGCCAACTTCACCAAAGACACCGGCATCAAGGCCACTTACGACATCCATGACAGCAATGAAGTGCTGGAATCGAAATTGATGACCGGCAATACCGGTTACGACGTGGTCAGTCCGTCGAACCACTTTCTGTCGCGACTGATCAAGGCCGGCGCCATCCAGAAACTCGACAAGTCGCAACTACCCAACTGGAAGAACCTCGATCCGCAGTTGATGAAAAAACTTGAAGTCAACGACCCGGGCAATCAATACGGTTATCCGTACATGTGGGGCACCGCCGGCATCGGTTACAACGTCGAGAAGATCAAGGCGATCTTCGGCAACACGGACGTTACCCGCTCGTGGAAGATGTTCTTCGAAGAGGACAACATCAAGAAGTTGAGCCAGTGCGGCGTGGCAATCATCGACAACCCGACTCAGGTACTACCGATCACCCTCAACTACCTGGGCTTGCCGCCACACAGCCATGAACCGGCGGATTACAAAAAAGCCGAAGCGGCCTTGTTCAAGATTCGCCCTTACGTGCAGTACTTCCATGCGTCGAAGTACATCAGCGATCTGGCCAACGGCAACGTCTGTGCGGTGATCGGCTTCAACGGCGATGTGATCCAGGCGGCCGCCAGTGCCAGGGAAGCGAAAAACGGCATCGACATCGCCTATTCGATCCCGGACGAAGGCACGACGTTGTGGTTCGACATGGTGGTCATGCCCAAGAACGCGCCCCACGAGAAGAACGGCTACACCTACATGAACTATCTGCTGGAACCCAAGGTGATCGCCAACATCAGCAACAGCATTCACTACGCCAACCCCAACGCGGCTGCCAATGAGTTCCTGACACCGGCGGTGAAACAGGATCTGGCGATCTATCCGCCGAAAGAGGTGATGGACAAATTGTTCACCGTGGAAGAGTTGCCGGCGGCGATTGCCCGGTTGACGACGCGGTTGTGGACCAAACTCAAGACCAACACTTGAAGTTGAAGAGGTAACGCTGTCGGCGATTAAACCGACAGCGTTACATGAAACACGCTTCATGAAATATTGTCAGGTTGATACCAATGTGCCACTGCCTCCAGTAAAGTGTGCGCCGCCCGAGAGATGGATCCCGGGCTTATACCCATGGAGTCTTGAAGTGAAATACCTCAGCAAAGTAGTCGCCGCCGCACTGTTCGGTGTGGTTCTGGCAGGTTGCACCGGCACCGCGATGAACACCAAACAATACGACAGCAGCCAATACACCGTGATTGGCCACAGCGAAGCGACCGCCACCGGCCTGCTGCTGTTCGGCATTATCCCGATCCGTCAGAACAGCCGTTTCGTCCGCGCCCAGGATGCCGCGATCAAAGCCCGTGGCGGCGACGCGATGATCAACACCCAAGTCCAGGAAAACTGGTTCTGGGCATGGGTTCTGACTGGCTACACCACCAAGATCTCCGGTGACGTGGTCAAGCTGAGAACCGCTCAGTAAGCGACGGTTGGATGTGAAAAAGCCCGGCTGATCAGGCCGGGCTTTTCTTTTTCTTGCGATTGGGCCGTCAAGTCATGCGACGCGGCGTTCCATCAGACGATCCGAACCACCTTCGGCAACACGGCGTTCCATCAGACGATCCGAACCACCTTCAGCAACGCGACGTTCCAGCAGACGATCCGAGCCACCTTCGGCAACGCGACGTTCTTGCAGACGATCCGAGCCACCTTCGGCAACTCGACGTTCTTGCAGACGATCCGAGCCACCTTCGGCAACTCGACGTTCCAGCAGACGATCCGAGCCACCTTCAGCTACACGGCGCTCTTGCAGACGGTCCGAGCCACCTTCGGCAACTCGACGTTCCAGCAGACGATCCGAACCACCTTCGGCAACGCGGCGTTCTTGCAGACGATCCGAACCACCTTCTGCTACACGGTGTTCGATCAGTCGATCCGAACCGCCTTCGGCGATCATGGTGTGAGCGGGTTTGGCTGCAAAAGCGTTGACTGCAAGAACCGAGAAAGCGATGCCGAGAAGGATTTGGCGTTTCATGATCGTGTGCTCCGGGGTGTTGTTTGTTTGGTATGGAGCCGATCTTACGCCCGGGATTTTTTATGAGAACTTCATTGACGTGATGGTGACTATCGACGCCAGCGATGGATGCCTGAGCCCCGATTCACGGGGCTGTCGCGCGAACGCATAGCTCCCCGGTGGCGCGGGTCAGGGCCAGTTCGTGCAACCCGTCATGAGTCAAACCGCTACGCGCCTTGGCCAGCCATACCGGGCAATTCGGGTCGCGGCGGTAGGGCGTGAAGTCGGCGTATTGCTGCAACAGGCGGGATTGCAGCTCATCCAGGCGCGGCCGAATCTGCTTGCCCAGATCCGGGCGCGGTGTGTCCGGCGCGGCACCCGCCGCTTGCCACTTCGCCAGCAAACCGTATTGCACCAGTTTGTTGGCTTCCATCTGCGCGGCGATCAACTGCGCCACGTCTTCTGGATCAAGCTTGCGTTCAGTGGCCAGCGTTCGGGCGTTGGCGATGACCTGGGCTTCGCGGGGACTGTCCTGGATCGGCTTGCCGCTGTCCCACTTGGTCAGGGCGACGAGATCGCCGATGTTCAGGCGTTCGTTCAGGGTGCTCAGCAGGCTTTGCAGCGATTGGGGCGCTGGTGTCGGGGCGGCGTTGGCTGTCGTCGCCAGAACGGCAAAAAGGGTAGAGGTCAGCAGGGTCGAGACGCGGGACATGGGATCGGTTCACTTCCATTTTGGGCAAGTGGTGGAGATTACGAAGTTTTAATGCAAACGGGTACGACCTGAAGCGCTTTGCATACCTTAGACTCTCCCCATCGCTCCCACCCGAGACGGACCCTCAATGCAAAACCCCGCCCAAAAACCCCTCTGGAAAACCTACCTGCTGTTCCTTGCCCCGATGGTGCTGTCGAACTTCCTGCAGTCGATGTCCGGCACGGTCAACAGCATCTATATCGGCCAGATGCTCGGCACTCAGGCGCTGGCGGCGGTGTCGGGGATGTTTCCGATCATCTTTTTCTTTATCGCGCTGGTCATCGGTCTGGGCGCCGGGGCGGGGGTGTTGATCGGCCAGGCGTGGGGCGCGCGTGAGTCGCATATGGTGAAGGCGATTGCCGGGGCGACGTTGTTGCTGGGGGTGTTGATCGGGCTGGTCGCGGCGGTGCTGGGCAGTGTGTTTGCGCGTCAGGCGTTGCAGGGGTTGGGGACGCCGGCGGATGTGCTGGACGACGCGGTGGCCTATGCCCGCGTGATGATGTGGACCTTGCCGTTTGTGCTGGTGTACGTGCTGTTCACCCAGTTGTTGCGCGGGGTGAGCGACACGCTGTCGCCGATGCTGGCTCTGCTGCTGTCGACCGTGGTCGGTCTGGCGCTGACCCCGGCGTTCATTCGCGGATGGCTGGGCTTGCCGCAGTTGGGGATTCAGAGCGCGGCGTTCGCCGGGCTGGCCGGTACGCTGGCGGCGATGGCATGGCTGGCGTGGAGCCTGATCCGCAAGGGCCATCCACTGGCGCCGGACCGGGAGTTCTTCGGGGCGTTGCGGCTGGACGGCGAGATTCTCGGCAAAGTGTTGCGCATCGGTCTGCCGACCGGGGTGCAGATGATTGTGTTGTCGCTGTCGGAGCTGGTGATTCTGGCGCTGGTCAACCAGCACGGCTCCCAGGCGACGGCGGCGTATGGCGCGGTGACGCAGATCGTCAACTATGTGCAGTTTCCAGCGCTGTCGATTGCAATCACTGCGTCGATCCTCGGCGCCCAGGCGATTGGCGCCGGGCGGCTGGAGCGGATGGGCCCGATCCTGCGCACCGGGCTGTGGATCAATGTGTGCCTGACCGGTGGTTTGATCGTGCTCGGTTACCTGTTGTCGCACTGGCTGCTGGGGCTGTTCCTGACCGAGGACTCGACCCGTGCGATGGCCGAGCACTTGCTGCACATCATGCTGTGGAGCCTGTTGATCTTCGGCTTCCAGGCCATCATCGGCGGGATCATGCGCGCCAGCGGCACGGTGCTGGTGCCCGTCGCGATCGCGATCATTTGCGTGGTCGGCGTGCAGTTGCCGGCGGCGTACTGGCTGGACGGGCAGTTTGGCTTGCAGGGTGTGTGGATGGCGTTCCCGGTGGCGTACCTCGGGATGCTGGTGCTGCAGACGCTGTACTACAAACTGGTCTGGCAGCATCAGAAGATCGAGCGGCTGGTTTGACGGATCGCAAGTGATCGAGCGGCCCGATCCGCAAAGGGTTGTCCTGTGAGGGACAGCCCTTTTTTGTGGGCGGCGGGAGGGGTGTCAACGCGGATTGCCGACCCGAATCAGTGGCCGACGGTGCTGCCAAGGCAAGGCCTGTTCGAGCTGCCCGGCCAGGCGCAACAACAGGTCATCGGCACCGAAGCGTGCGGCAAATTGCAGGCCTATCGGCAGGCCGCTGCCGGACATGCCCAGCGGCAGTGAAATTGCCGGGGTTCCCGCGACATTGAACACCGGCGTGAAGGGCGAGTGCTCGAAGACCCGCGCCGTCCATTGCCGCCCGTTCATGGTTTCGGCGCCTTGGTTGTAGGTGCCGATGGCCTGGGGCAGGTGCGGCAGGGTCGGGGTCAGCAGTACATCAATGTCCTCGAACCACGCGGCCACCTGACGGGCGATGCTGTTGCGCACCTCCAGCGCAGCGGCGAAATCCGTGCCGCGCGATTGTTGGCCGAAGGCGTAGCAGGCGAGGGTGGCCGGTTCCAGGGTGCTGCGATTGACGGGGCGCCGGGTTGCGGTGGCGAGATGGTCGATCCAGCGCACCAAGCTGGCACACCAGATATGCGCATTGGCTTCGACGAAGGCGTCCCACGACAAACCGAGCGGTGCCCGGACGGTTTCAACCTGATGGCCGAGGGATTGAAGTTCACGGGTAACACGAGCGGTGGCATCGCGGATCTCGGGATCGACGCTGGCCCCGTTCCACGGCGTGTCGAGGAAGCCGATGCGCAACCGTCCGGGATCGCGGCCGACCTGAGCCAGAAAACCTTCGGCCGGTGCCGCCGTGTAATAAGGATCTCCCGGCGCACAGCCCTGCACCACATCCATCAGCGCCGCGCTGTCGCGCACCGTCCGCGACAGACCCAATTGCACGCCGAGCCCGGCAAACACTTCATCCATCAATGGCCCGTGGGAGCTGCGGCCGCGCGTCGGCTTGAGGCCCACCAGACCATTGAAGGCTGCCGGAACACGGATCGATCCTGCCGCGTCGGTGGCATGGGCGATGGGTACGATGCCGGCGGCGACAGCCGCGCCGGCGCCACCGCTCGAGCCCCCAGCGGAAAGTTGCGGGTTCCACGGATTGCGGGTCGGGCCTTGCAGGACGGAGTCGGTTTCGGTGCTGAACGCCATTTCCGGGGTGGTGGTGCGGCCGAGGGTGATGAGCCCGGCGGCGTTGAAGCGTTGCATCAGCGTGGAATCGCTTTCTGCGACCAGGCCCTGCGCGAGTCGGCTGCCCAGTTCATTACGCCGTCCGGCCGCGGTGATTGCCAGGTCCTTGATCAGAAACGGCACTCCGGCCAACGGGCCACTGCCGCTGGCAGCCGTCGGCGTCCAGTGTTCGATGATCGCGTTGATCGATGGGTTGACCTGTTGTATCGCTTCGATGGCCAGTGTGGCCAGCTCATTGGCGTGGACTTCGCCGGACGCAACCAACTGCGCGAGGCCTATGCCATCGTGTTCGGCGTATTCGTTAAGATTCATGGGTATCACTCCGAGAGGGAGCGTCGATATTAGGTCGCAGGGTCTCAGGTGATTAGCCCATAATCGCGGCATGAAATGTGCCATGAGTGGCACAATCCATTGTCCTCAGGCAGGCCCGAAATGATCCGCGATTTGAACGACACGCTGGTGTTTGTCCGCGTGGTGCGCCTCGGCAGTTTCACCGCTGCCGCCCACGCCTTGCAGATTCCGAAAACCACGGTCAGCCGCCGGGTGCGCGAGCTGGAGCAGGCCATCGGTGTGCAACTGCTGCGCCGCACCACCCGCCAGTTGAGCCTGACCGAGGCGGGCGCGGTGTATTACGAGCAGTGCAAAACCATCGCCGACACCCTCGAACACGCCGAACGGGCCGTGCATCAATTGCGTGACGGGCCGCGTGGCTGGTTGCGGGTAACGGTGCCGTTTTCATTCGGGGTGAGTTGGTTTGCACCGTTGCTAGCGGGGTTTCGTCAGGCGTACCCGGAAATTCGCCTGGAGATTCTGGCCTCCCACGTACCGATGGATCTGGTGGGCGAGGAGATCGACGTGGCGCTGCGGCTGGGAGCATTGCCGGACTCGAGCCTGATCGCCCGGCGGCTGGCGAGTTTCCCCACGGGCATTTACGCGGCCCCGGCATACCTCGCGCATCACGGTACGCCGCAAACTCCGGAAGAATTGCTTCACCATCAAACGTTGACGCTGCATCAGGCACGGCGCGATGTCGGTTATGTCTGGCCGTTGCGTCGGGAAGGGGCGCGCCTGAGAGACTATCGAGTCGAGCCCACCATCCTCGCCAACGACCCGGCGCTGTTGCACGATGCGTTGCGGGCAGGCGAAGGGCTGAGTCTGGGAATGGACCTGAGCATGAAAGCCGATGTGCAGGCTGGATGCCTGATCCGGGTTCTGCCGGAGTGGATCGGCCCGCCGCAGGATCTCAACGCGGTCACGGCTCGCGAACATCTGCCGTCGCCCAAGGTGACGGCGCTGATCGGTTACTTGAAGGCGCGCATGAACGGTGAAGTGGCATAACCGCCCGATGTTTGCTTAAGTCAGTCGAGACCCACCGAGGCACCGGAGCATCCCATGTCGATTCGATTGTTGTTGGTTGCCGCGTGTTGCCTGATCCTCATGCCGGCGGCGCAGGCGGTGGAGTACACCCGGGTCAATACCACCGCCAGCCAGATCAGTTTCACCTATAACCAGATGGGCTCGCGGATGTACGGCACGTTCGGCAAGTTCGACGCGACGCTGGACTTCGACACCGAGCATCTGGGCCGCGCCCGCACCACGTTGCACATCGACCTCACCAGCATCGATGCCGGCAGCGAAGACGCCAACACGGAGCTGGTGAAACCGGCGTGGTTCGACACGCAAAAGTTTCCGACGGCGGTGTTCGAATCGACCCGTTTCAGCCGGGTCGATGAAAACCATTACCTGGTTGCCGGCCGACTCACGCTCAAAGGTGTCACCCGCGAGGTGCAGGTGCCGGTGCAATTGAAGCCGGACAGCAGCATCGGCATCTTCGACGGTGAACTGGTGCTCAAGCGCGACGCATTCGGCCTCGGTGCCGGGGAGTGGGCCGACACCGTGGTTTCAAACGACATCGCGATCAAGTTCAAGGTCGTTGCACCGGCGCAGTGACCGGCCTCAATACGCCCGCCAATGTCCCGGCACCCAGCGCCATTGGTTGCCGGCCCAGCGATAATGGCCGGCGACCCAGTGATAACCCGGCGCAGGCATTACCGGGACCACTTCGACGATCGGTGGTGGCCGGTGCGGGCGGACCGGTTCGACGACGCAGCCCGACAGAGTGATTGCCACGAGTGAGGCAGCGAGCAAGGTTTTCAGGGTTTTCGACATGACGATGTTCCTGGTGGGTAACGTGGGCGGGCAGGCGAGCAATCAACGCACCCAATGACCTTCAATCCAGTACCAGTTCGGCCCGCGGGCCTGCCAGTGGCCCGGTTTCCAGCGTGCGCCGTGACGCACCGGTTGCCAGTGGCCCGGCACCCACGCATATCCCCGGCCTTCCCAGCGCCAATGGCCCTGATCCCAGGCATAGCCGGGCCGTGCACCGGGCATCGGTTCCATACGCATCGGTGGCGGGGCTTCACGGATGATGATTTCGGGCTGGGCAAACACCGGGGTACTGGCCAGCGCGGCCAGTGTCAGCGGCACCAGCAGCAGGGCTTTTCGCCATTTGAACAGGGAACGCAGAACGTTCATGACAACTCCTCAGGGCCTGCGTCGGGAAATGAACGCAGCTGAAGAATTGGACGCCAGATCGGCGAAAGATCCGTTCTCGGGCAGATGAAATTTTTGTCAGGCTTGCACAGGGTATGATGTCGCGGTTCGCCGGTCGCTCAACCCGCCCGGCAGCTTGTGTTTTACCGCCGGAGTCCACCCGCCATGCCCCGCATCACCCACTACAAATCCCCGTGCCCCGAGAGCGTCAACAGCCAGATCCTGCAAATGGTGGTCGACTACCTGACCGACATCAGCGCGATCGGTCTGGGCCCGAGCAACCTGCTGTACAACGTCTATCAGTACGCGGTCGGCTACGAGGTGCATTTGTATCTGGAGGCGTTGAACGGCGAGAAGGGCACCGAGGTGGAACTGCTGGTGGCCACCGACGACGAAGACCCGGAGCAGGTGATCGGCTTCCTGTTGTACTTGCCGGTGCAGGGCGATTGGGAGGCGTGCAACGTGGCGTATCTGGCGGTGCAGCAACCGTACCGCCGTCAGGGCGTGGCCCGGGCGTTGATCGCCGACATGCTGACGCGTTACCCCCATGCCGAGCTGACGTGCAGCGTGGGTAAAGTCCCGTATTTCGAGGCGCTGGGCTTTGAAGTGCTGGGCCAGTTGGAGACCCAGGTGCTGATGAGCACCCGGCATTACCGCAGCAACGGCTTGCGCGGTTTTATCGACACCACGCCGATCTACCGCTCGCTCGAAGTGCAGCAGATCCACACCTACCTCCTGCAAAAGCACGGCAAACGGGCGATGGTCGATGCCGAGAAACAGCGCGACCGGCATCTGGATCAAGTCACGCGGCACACCGAAGAATTTGTCCGCCAGCGTCTGACCGTTCACTGATCCGGCGAACGGCAAAAGCCCTTGTTGCGATGACAGCAACAAGGGCTTTTTTGTGCCTGGGATTTCAGGACAGCTTCACGTTCATGGTGATTCGCGCCGTGAACACCTTCTTGCCTTCGGCGTCGTGGATGTCCACCGGCACGATCTTGTCGCCTTCGGTCTGCCAGTCCAGCCCTTCGCCATTGGCCACGGCGGTCACATCGGATTTGGCTTTGGCGAGGTACTCGACGGTCATGCCTTTGGGAATCCAGCGTGCACCGGCGGGAATCGACACGTCGGTCATCATCCCGGCCGCCAGTTCGGCGGCGTTGCACATGGCAATGGCGTGCACGGTGCCGAGGTGGTTGGTGATCTCGCGGTGAAACGGCACCTGTACCGTCGCCGAACCTGCGCGCAGTTCGCTGACCAACGGATTGATGCTGCTGAAATACGGCGCGACCTGACAGGCCATCTGGCTGAACGCTTGGGGGCCGGCGCTGGTGAACATGCTGAGAAACTGACTCATGGTTAAGCCTCGCGATTAGGAGATTTAAAGAATAATGTTCCGTAACAGAATATTGTTCTGTAACGGAACGGTATTCTGTCCGTGGGAAATCTGTCAACCTAGGCGCGTTTCGATTACCGGCACGGGCGTGCCTTTCAACCGGATTTACAAGGCCTTCAACCCCATGGACACCGCAGATCTACTCGAGCGCAGCTACCCCGGCCGCCGGGCCGAACTCAAGCGCGACATCTTTCGCAAGGCCTTGCGCCTGTTCAACGAACAGGGGATCGAGGCCACCACCATCGAAATGATCCGCGCCGAGTGCGACACCAGTGTCGGGGCGATCTATCACCATTTCGGCAACAAGGAAGGGCTGGTAGCCGCGTTGTTTTTCACCGCCCTGGAGGACCAGGCGCGCCTGCGCGATGCGTACCTGGCCGACGCAACGACCACCGAAGAGGGCGTGCAGGCGCTGGTCTTCAGCTATGTGGATTGGGTCGAGAACCAGCCGGAATGGGCGCGGTTCCAGTATCACGCGCGTTATGCCGTGACCCGGGGCCCCCACAAGGACGAACTGGCCGCCCGCAACAAGACGCGCAATCTCAGCCTGCGCACCTGGCTGAGCGAGCCCGGGCGCGCCGCCGAACTCAATGAGTGTCCCGCCGAGCTGCTGCCGTCGCTGATCGTCGGTCAGGCGGACAGCTATTGCCGGGCATGGTTGTCCGGGCGGGTGAAGGGCAGTCCGAAGGCTTATCGCGAGTTGCTGGCGCAGGCCACGTGGCGTTCGATCCGTAGCGAACCGGAACGCTGATTTTCAGAGACAAAAAAAGAGCCTCAAGACTCTTTGATAGGGAGGAGTAGAGCCCGTGAGGCTCAAGATGCGCGTGAAACAAAGTGCGGGCTTGATTGGGGTTCAGGGCACCTGCACCTACGCAGCGGTTTGGCGAACCAAGCGACTGCGTATCTCCATCCTAGGAAGGTGCGGCGGCGGTCTCAAGTACCGTCAGTCACTTGCTTTTGCGGCGCTGGCGGCGGCCCTTTCGACCATCGCGGCGATCGTTGCAAACAGCTCGTCACGGGCCTGTGTGGCGCTGATTTCTCCGGTCGCCGCTGCTTGAGACAGCGCCTCGGCGGCGCCGAGCATGGCGCGTAATCCCGCCTGGGTAATGTCGCCACCCTCAGCGAAAGGCGACAGCACGCTGCGGCACTTCTCCAGGAAAATCGCCTCGTACTCGCGCTTGATCTTCTCCAGTTCCGGCGTGCTCGCCAGTGCGGCGATCACCCCGGGAATCTCGTTGCCCTGGGTCAGCACACAATCGACATACGCCGTGGCGATCACCGAGGCGGTGCCGCTCAACGTCGCCTCGCAATTGCCTAGCGCAATATCCATCAGCGCGGTCTGGCGTCTGTCGAAATCCTGATACAGCGCAGCCAGCAAACCGGCGCGAGTGGTGAAGTGGTCGTAGACCACCGGTTTGGTCACGCCAGCCTTTTCCGCCAGATAACCCAGGGTCAGCGCATCGGTGCCTTCTTCGCGAATCAATTGCCAGGCCATGTCGAGCAACTGGCGCTGGCGGTCTTCCCGTGACAGGCGTCGGCGGGGCTGAGCGGCTTCGGAAATTTCAGTGGTTGACATCGCTTATATACCAAAAGTAACTTACGATTCGTAACTTACCAAGAGTATATAACCCTTGGTCAGCATCCACCAACCGGAGATTTCCCTATGCACGCATTGATTGTTGTGGCTCATGACGACCCCCGTTCGCTGACCCATGCGCTGGCGCAGCAGATTGCCAAAGGCCTGTCAGAGAGCGATCTGTCCAACACCTTCGAAATCGCTGACCTGCACGCCGAGGAATTCGATCCGCGTTTTGGCGTGGCCGACTGGGCGGTGCATCACCGTGAATCCGCACCGCCAGCAGACGTCCTGGCCGAGCAGGCACGCATCGACCGCGCCGATGCGCTGGTGCTGGTGTATCCGGTGTTCTGGTGGTCGATGCCGGCGCTGCTCAAGGGCTGGATCGACCGGGTGTTCAGCAATGGCTGGGCGTTTGATTTCGATGGCGATTCGACCCTGAAGAAGCTCGGACGACTGCGTGTGCAACTGGTCGCACTCGGCGGGGCGGATGCACGTACCTACGAACGCCACGGCTACGGCGCGGCGATGAAGGCGCAGATCGATCACGGTGTTTTCGATTATTGCGGGGCGACGGTGGCGGGCTCGGCGTTGTTGCTGGAGTCCGAGTTGCGCGACCCTGCGGTGCAACTGCAGGCAGCGCACGAACTCGGACTTGGGTTGTTCCGCTAAAGGTCTTTGGGAACCGTTTCAGCGAGCGCCGGGCCAGCCTGCTTTATCCAGGGCGGCGAGCAGGGTCGCGGCATCCAGCCCCGGCACCGAATGCCCGTTGCCTTCGGTGCTGTCGCTGGCAAGCAGGGCGTTGATGATCGCTTCTTCAACCGCCTCGGTCGCCGCCAGAAACAGCTCGCTGATGTGGTCGTTGTTGACCATCCGCAAGCCGTCACAGGTCGACGCGCCTTTGCCTTCATAGGCGGCGGGCGGGATGTGGCCGTTGCCGGTGGCGAAGGCGATGAAAATGTCGCCGCTGTGGTCTTCGTTACCGCCGCCGGTGCGCGCCAGACCGAGGCTCGCCCGTTGCGCCAGTCGCGTGCATTGATGCGGCAACAGTGGCGCATCGGTGGCCAGGCACACCACGATCGAACCCATGCCCGGATGGGGTAGCGAGGCACGCAGGAACGGCGAATCCACCTGTTCCATGTAGCGCCCGACGGGGTAGCCGTCGACCCGCAACTCGCTGCGAATCCCATGGTTGGCCTGAACGATGGCGCCCACCGTCCAGCCACCCTGAGCCTTGCTCAATCGGCGCGATGCGGTGCCGATCCCGCCCTTGAATTCATGGCAGATCATGCCGCTGCCACCGCCCACCGCGCCTTCCTGCACCGGGCCGTCAACGGCATTGCTCATCGCCTCCGCCACGTGCCCGGGTTTCACGTGAAAGCCGTTGATGTCGTTGAGCAAACCATCGAAAGTTTCCAGCACCACCGGCATGTTCCAGTAGAGACGACCGTCGTCCGGTTGCTGCGCGCGATCCAGCTCGATCAACGCATCGCGCACCACGCCGAGGCTGTGGGTGTTGGTGAAAGCGATCGGGCTGGTCAGCAGGCCGGCCTCGCGAATCCATTCCAGCCCCGTGGCATCACCGTTGCCGTTGAGTACGTGAACGCCGGCAAAACACGGTTGAGCATTGGTCGAACCTGCGCGCGGTTCGATGAGGGTTACGCCGGTGCAGATGTCGCGTCCGGCGGCGCTTTGCCCCCGCACATTGCTGTGGCCGACCCGCACACCGGGCACGTCGGTGATGGCATTGAGCGGGCCGGGCTGCAGCTGGCCGATGCGGATATGGAGATCGCGGGCTCTTGGTTTCATGGTGTTTTCTTCTCTGTTCAATGTTGATTATTGGCCGTTCTTGACTTTGCTCCAGACCCGCGTGCGCACCCGTTCGGTGGCTTTGGGCAGGGGCTCGAGGGTGAACAACGTCGCCATCGCTGTGGCAGACGGATACACCGCCGGGTTGTCGCGGGTGGCTTCGGCGACCAGCGCGGTGGCGGCACGATTACCGTTGGGGTAGGAGAGGTGATCGCTGACCGGCGCAATCACGTCGGGCCGCAGCAGGTAGTCGATGAACGCCAGGCCTTGGGTCGGATGCGGCGCGTCCTTGAGCAGTACCAGCGTGTCGAACCACACCGGCGCGCCTTCCTTCGGCAGGCTGTACTGGATCTTCACGCCGTTGCCGGCCTGCTCCGCGTTGGTCTTGGCTTCGAGCATCGCGCCGGACCAGCCGACCGCCACGCAGATGTTGCCGTTGGACAGATCGCTGATGAATTTCGAGGAGTTGAAGTAGGCGATGTGCGGGCGCAGTTTCAGCAGCAGCGCTTCGGCTTTCTGATAGTCCTCGGCGTTGGTGCTGTTCGGCGGCAAGCCAAGATAGTGCAACGCGACCGGTAGCATTTCCGACGGCGAATCGAGCATCGCCACGCCGCACTCGCCGAGCTTGGCCAGGTTCTCTTCCTTGAACACCAGATCCCAGGAATCCACCGGCGCCTTGTCGCCCAGTACGGCGCGCACCTTGTCGACGTTGTAGCCGATGCCGTTGGTGCCCCACAGATACGGCACGGCGTACTGGTTGCCGGGGTCGTTGTTGGCCAGTTTGCTCAGCAGGTCGTTGTCGAGGTTCTTCCAGCCCGGCAGTTGATTGCGGGGCAACGGGGCGAGGGCGCCGGCCTTGATCAGGGTCGGCAGGCTGAAATTGCTTGCCACCACCACGTCGTAGCCGCTGTGGCTGGTCATCAGTTTGCCTTCCAGCACTTCGGCGCTGTCGAAGGTGTCGTAGACCGGTTCGATGCCGCTGTCGTGCTTGAAATCATGCAGGGTGTTCGGGCCGATGTAGTCGTACCAGTTGTAGACATGCACGCTCGGCGCATCGGCCGCTTGAGCGGTCAGTGCGACGGACACGACGCCCGCCAGGCCCAGGTTGATATACCCACGATGACAACGCATGATGCGGCACTCCTGGCCTGCGGCAGGCCGGTAATGAACAGGAGTGGTCAGCCTATCGGGCAGGCCGCGCCAGACCCATTCCCATCATGGGTTACTCAAAAGGGGTAGAGCGTGGACGCGTTGCTGCAGGAATTGCCGGTGCATCAGAGCCTGTCGCGGGTATTCGCCAGCATCGGCCAGGACGGTTTCTGGCGGGCGCTGGTCGATACCTTGCGGCTGCTGGTGCCGCTGGACAATGCGCTGGTGGCGGTGATGCAGACGGGGCACCCGCCGCAATTGCTGATCGATGTCGACAGCCAGGGCCGCGCCGAGGAGCAGGAAGAACTGGCCGGTTACTGTGCCGGCATGTACTTGCTCGATCCGTTCTATCAGGCCGCGTGCGCCGGGATCACCGACGGTTTGCACAGCCTCGCGTCCGTGGCACCGGACCAGTTTCTGCACAGCGAGTACTACCTGAGCTACTTCCGCTCGGTGGTCGGCGCGGATGAGTTGCAATTCATGGTCAACACCGACGACGGCGTGCTCGGCTTGTCGATGGGCCGGGCCACGGCGTTCAGTTTGCAGGAGCAAGGGCGCCTGCTGTGTGTACGGGACTGGGTGTTGTCAGCGATGCGCCGGCATGTGCAGTTGCTGCCGCCGCAAGGTGCGGTGGTCGAGGCGCCGGTTGGCGATCTGGCGGCGCTGCTGGACCGTTTCGACGCGCGGCTGACCGCGCGCGAAATCGATACGGCGCGCCTGATTCTCCAGGGCTTCTCGAGCAAAGCCATCGCCCAGCACATGAACATTTCGCCGGAGACGGTGAAGGTGCATCGGCGCAACCTCTATCACAAGCTCAACGTCACCGGGCATGGCGAGTTGTTTGCGCTGGTGTTGCGCCCGCGCTGAGCAGGGTCAGTCGATCTGCTTGAACAGCAGCGCCTTCAGACCGCTTTCCGGGTCGACGTCCGGAAACTCCGGCGGGTTTTCCAGCCGCTGCTCGAAACGCAGGCTCGGCGCCTCTTGGGTCACGCCATCGATCAGGAAATCCGAACCGAACGCCGGATCGTTCATGCAGGCCAGCACCGTGCCCTGGGCTGTCAGCAGTTCCGGCAGGCGGCGCAGTACGCGCTGGTAATCCTTGGTCAGCAGGAAACTGCCTTTCTGGAACGACGGCGGGTCGATGATCACCAGGTCATACGGGCCGCTGTTGATGACCTTGCCCCAGGACTTGAACAGGTCGTGGCCGAGAAAACTCACCTTGCTCAGGTCATGCCCGTTCAGGCGGTGATTGTCGCGGCCGCGGCTCAGCGCCGCGCGGGACATGTCGAGGTTGACCACATGGTTGGCGCCGCCCTCGATGGCTGCCACCGAGAAACCGCAGGTGTAGGCGAACAGGTTCAGCACCCGTTTGCTGGCGGACTGCTCGCGCACCCAGTTGCGTCCGTAGCGCATGTCGAGGAACAGCCCGGCGTTCTGCTTGCGGCCCAGATCCACGCGGTATTTCAGCCCGCCCTCGACGATGGTCATCTCGTCGATTTCTTCGCCCAGCAGCCATTCGGCGGTGCTTTGCGGCAGGTAGCGATGCTGGATCAACAGGGTGTGAGCGCCGGATTGCTGCCATGGCGCTGAACCGGTGATCTCCAGCAACAGACGCTTGAGATCTTCCAGTTGCGAAGCCTCGGGTTCCTTGAACAGCGACACCAGCACCACGCCTTGCAGCCAGTCGACGGTGAGCTGTTCCAGCCCCGGCCAGCAGCGCCCACGGCCATGGAACAGACGCCGGGTTTCGGCCGGTGCCGAAGTCAGCGCGGTGAGCAGGTGGGCGTGGAGAACGGCGAGGGCTTCAGGGTTCATCAATCGGGATCGGCAAGCAAAAGGGCGCGCATTTTAACCGCAATTACGGGTCGGCGACTGCCCGTTGACCGGGTGTTATCGAAAAGACCTGTATCAAAAATGAATTTCTGTAGAAGGCGCTGCTCATACCAGATAAGCAGCGGGATCAAGCCGCTAAATCGTTCATGCAATTCAGGGAGTGCCAGTTCATGTGTCCAATTCCGACGGCGAGCGCGCACCTTCCTGGCGGGTTGATTCTGGTAGTCGAGGATGACCCGTTGATTCTGGAGTTTTTGTGCGAAATTCTTCAGGAGGAAGGTTTCAAGGTCGAGCCGCAGACCAGTGCCGATGCGGCGTCGCGATACCTGGAAGAGCACGCACCGGAAGTCGCGCTGCTGCTCACCGACATCACCATGCCCGGCACCCTCAATGGCGCGGACCTGGCCAATCTGGTCGGCGAGCGCTGGCCGGAAAAACCGGTGATGGTCATGTCCGGTTATGAAACGCCGGAGACCTCCGGCGTCCGCCATCCAGTGGCGTTCATCAAGAAACCCTGGGCCATCGGCCAGTTGCTCGATTGCGTGGACGACGCATTCAAATCCAAGGCACCGCGTCTGCACTGAAGCCTTCGGCAGATGCTACATTGCCGGGCACATTTGCCCGGCTCTGCCTAAGGATGCGATCCCTTGTCTGCTCACGATGCTGTTTTCAATCGCGCGTTCGGCGCGTTCCTGTTCGACATGGACGGCACCGTCCTCAACTCCATCGCCGCCGCCGAGCGGATCTGGGCGGCCTGGGCCGAGCGTCATGGCGTGGATGTCGAGACCTTCCTGCCGACCATCCACGGCGTGCGCGCCATCGACACCATCACTCGCCTGAACCTGCCGGGCGTGGACGCCGAGGCGCAAGCAGCGTTCATCACCGAGGCGGAAATCGAAGACGTCGAAGGGATTGTCGAGATCCCCGGTGCGGCGGCGTTTCTCAAGTCGTTGCCGGCAGATCGCTGGGCCATGGTGACCTCGGCGCCACGGGATCTGGCGTTGCGGCGAATGGCGGCGGCGGGGATTCCCGAGCCTGCGGTGATGATCACGGCTGAAGACGTGACGGCGGGCAAACCTGACCCGGCCGGCTATCGACTGGCCGCCAAACGTCTGGGACTGGAACCGGCCGATTGCCTGATTTTCGAAGACGCGACTGTTGGCATTCAGGCGGCGGAAGCGGCCGGTGCGCCGTTGATGATCATCACCGCGACTCACCAGCATCCGATTGAAACCTCACACGCGACCATCGCCAGTTACCGCGACGTTGCGCTGAGCATCGACAACAACGGCCAGTTACGCCTGCAACCTCAGTAAACGCCCGGCAACAACCGCCAGCTGCGCGCGCAATAGGCATCGTATTCGGCGCCGAACTGGGTGCGCAGCAAGGCTTCTTCTGAATGGATGCGGGCAATCAGCGGGATCAGCGTCAGCGCCGCCAGCAGGATCCCGACGACCGAACGAAACGCCAGTGCCCAGCCCAGTGCGTTGACGACCAGCCCCAGATAGCTGGGATTGCGCAGGTGCGTGTAGATGCCTTCAGTGACCAGTCGATGTCCCGGCTGAATCGCCACCAATCCGCTGAAACGGTGGCCCAGAACGAACACCGGCCACAGGCGCAAGGCACCGCCAGCGATGAACAACAACGCCCCCAGCCAACGGGTGCCTTCGCGGCCAACGGTCCAGAAACCGATGCGGTCGCAGTAAGCCGGCAGAAAAGCACTGACCAGTCCGATCACGCCGAACGCCGGAATCACCCAGCGATTGGCCCGGTCCTCGCGTTCGCCCGAACTCAAGTTCACCTCGCTGAACAGCGACACCACCACCATCGCCAGCGTCGCCAGCGCCACCACCACCAGCGCGCCGTGGGAAAAGAACACCGCCACGCCACCAATGCCCCACATCGCCAGCCCCAGGTAGGCGAGAGTGGCGATTACCGCGACGACGGTCATTTGCGCTGACATTTTCATAGGCACCTCACGGCTGTTCCGTTCAGTGTAGATCGCTGCACGATCCCCGGCGTTTACCGTCGAGGGGGCAGGGTGAACTAAGCTTCAGACAGGGACGTTTCGACTTCAACCGTCCACGCGCCGGCGAACAGGTCGCCCGGGCGTGGCGTCATCAGGAGTCCGCCATGCTGCACATCCGCACGCCGTTGATCCTCCATCCGACCCTGTCGACCACTTCCCGGCGTATCTGGCTGAAACTGGAAAACCTGCAACCCTGTGGTTCTTTCAAACTGCGCGGCATGGGCCTGCTGTGCAGTCAGGCAGCGGCGCAGGGCAAGCGCAAAGTTGTCTGTCCGTCCGGTGGCAATGCAGGTCTTGCGACGGCGGTGGCGGCGGTCAGCCTGGGCCTGCAAGCCTGCATCGTGGTCCCGCACACCACCCCCGAAGCCACCCGCGCGCGCATTCGTCGTACCGGTGCCGAAGTCATCGTCCATGGCAAAGTCTGGGATGAGGCCAATCAGCGCGCCCGTGAACTGGCCAGCGCGGCGGACACCGAATACGTCCCGGCCTTCGATCACCCGGTGTTGTGGCAAGGGCACAGCACAATGATCGATGAAATCCTCGAAGACTGCCCGCAGGTCGACACCGTGGTCACCTCGGTCGGCGGCGGGGGATTGCTTGCAGGAATTCTCACAGGGCTGTTGCGCCATGACCGGCGTGACTGCCGGATCATCACCTGCGAAACCCAGGGCGCCGCCTCGTTTGCCGCCGCCGTACAGGCCGGCCACCCGGTGCGCCTGAGCAAGATCGACACCGTCGCCACCTCCCTTGGCGCCGCGCAGGTAGCGGAGTGGCCGGTGCAGCACATCGGCGAGTTCGATCACGAATTCCTGGTGCTGTCCGATGACGACGCGATCATGGGCGTGGTGCGTTACGCCAGTGATTTGCGGCAACTGGTGGAGCCGGCGTGCGGGGTGTCGCTGGCGGTGGCTTATCTGGATCATCCGGCGCTGGCGGAAGCTCGGGACGTGGTGGTTGTTGTTTGTGGCGGGGTGAGTATCAGTGCGCAGTTGGTGGCGGGG
>NZ_JBYTBO010000020.1:0-121627 GCF_058789255.1 Pseudomonas sp. FW215-R2 | reverse complement strand
GAACAGGCGCGCAAGGTCGCCTGCAGGTTCTCCACGCCTTCCTGGTTCAGCGTATTGATCTCGGTGATGTCGACGTTGATCGACTCGACCACGGCGGTCTGTTCCTCGGTGGCGGTGGCCACCGACTGGTTCATGCCGTCGATCTCGCCGATCCGCTGGGTCACGCTGTTCAGGCGCTCGCCGGCGAGGTTGGCGATGTCCACGCTTTCCTGGCTGTGGCGCTGGCTGTCGCTCATGGTACTGACGGATTCGCGGGCGCCGACTTGCAGCTCCTCGATCATGGTCTGCACCTGTTGCGCCGATTCCTGAGTGCGGTGGGCAAGGTTGCGCACTTCGTCCGCCACCACCGCAAACCCGCGCCCGGCTTCACCGGCCCGCGCTGCTTCGATGGCGGCGTTGAGCGCGAGCAGGTTGGTCTGCTGGGAAATGCTGGTGATCACTTCGAGAATCTGGCCGATGTTCACGGTTTTGCTATTCAGCGATTCGATGTTGCTGCTCGACGCGCTGAGCATGCTCGACAGTTGATTCATTGCCTTGATGCTGCGATCCACCACTTGCTGGCCGTCTTCGGCCAGGCCACGGGCGTCGCTGGCCTGGGTCGAGGCTTGCGCGGCGTTGCGGGCGATTTCCTGAGCGGCGGCACCGAGCTGGTTGATCGCGGCGGCCACGCTGTTGGTGCGCGAGGCTTGCTGGTCGGAGTTGTACATCGACGAGTTCGAGGCTGCGACGACCCGCAGGGCGACTTCGTTGACTTGCCCGGTGGCCGACGACACTTCGCGAATCGAACCGTGAACCCGTTCGACGAAGCGGTTGAAGGCAGTGCCGAGCACGCCGAATTCGTCCTGGTTCTGGATGGTCAGGCGCTTGGTCAGGTCGCCTTCGCCGTCGGCGATGTCTTCCATGGCGCGGGTCATGACGTGCAGCGGCTGGATCAGGATGCGGATCAGCATGCCGAGCAGGGCGATGATGATCGCCACCGCAATCACGGTCGCAATCACAGCCGAGGTGCGGAACTGGCTGAGCATCGAGAAGGCTTTGTCCTTGTCCACCGACAGGCCGATGTACCAGTTCACCGACGGCAGGCCCTTGATCGGGGTGAAGGTGACGATACGGGTCTTGCCGTCGACGGTGATTTCACTGAAGTCGCTGCTGATGCGCGGCGTGTCCTGCGGGTAGGCTTCCTTGAGCGATTTCATCACCAGGGCCTTGTCCGGGTGCACCAGGATCTTGCCGTCGGCGCTGACCAGGAACGCGTAGCCCATGCCAGAGAAGTCCCGGGCGCTGAGAGTGTTGATCAGGGTTTGCAGGCTCAGGTCGCCGCCCACCACGCCGACGCTCTGACCGGCCTTTTTCGCGGCAGTGGCGATGGAAATGATGGTCTGGCCGGTGGCCGCGTCGATGTACGGTTCGGTCAGGGTCGAAGTGCTGCTGCTTTCGGCACCTTTATACCAAGGGCGAACCCGTGGATCGAAACCGTCCGGCATCTTCGCATCCGGACGGATGGTGAAGTGACCGGTGGCATCGCCGAGGTAGGAAGCCATGAACGTCGAGGTCAGGGCTTTCTGTTCCAGCAGGCTGGCAACGGCGGCAGGCTCGGGATTGATGGCGATGTTCTGTGCCGCGTTCTCGATCAGCAGGATGCGCCCGCTGAGCCAGGTCTGGATGTTGTCGGCAGTGACCTCGCCCATCTCGTTGAGGTAATTGTTCAGGTCATCGCGGATTGCATTGCGCTGCAGCCAGTCGTTGTACAGCGTGAACGAGGCGAAGGCGGCAATGACGATGAGGGCGGCGGCAAGCAAAATTTTATGGCTGAAGCGTAGATTTTTGTTCATGGCTTGGGGTTCCGCTAAGGTCTTAATGTCCAGGGCGTGCTTTTATAAAGGCGCGCAAAATGGGCAGGTGTGAAAGCTGAGTGATATTTCCGTCTCTCCTTAGGGAAATCACGGACCGGACTTTTGATCCGGTCTCTCACTTCTCTCTATCGGCCATGCTCGACAAAGATTAACTATTGGGTGACCAAATGCCTGACTCCTCGCAACTCGTTATCGGCGCCAATCTCGCCGGGCAACCGATCGCCCAGGCGATGCGCCTGGCCAACCGTCATGGACTGGTGGCCGGCGCGACCGGCACTGGCAAGACCGTCACCCTGCAACGGCTGGCTGAAGCGTTCAGTGACGCCGGGGTCGCGGTGTTCGCCGCCGACATCAAGGGTGACCTGTGCGGCCTCGGCGCCGCCGGCAATCCCCAGGGCAAGGTCGCCGAGCGCATCGCCGGCATGCCGTGGCTCAACTACAAGCCTCAGGCTTATCCCGTGACCTTGTGGGACATTCACGGTGAGTCCGGTCATCCGCTGCGCACAACGCTGAGTGAAATGGGGCCATTGTTGATCGGTGCCTTGCTGGAGTTGACCGACAGCCAGCAGTCGGCGTTGTACGCGGCGTTCAAGGTCGCCGACCGCGAAGGCCTGTTGCTGCTGGATCTGAAAGACCTGAAAGCGCTGCTCAACCACCTCAAGGACAACCCGCAGCTGCTCGGCGAAGACGCCGCGTTGTTCACCACCGGTTCCAGCCAGGCGCTGTTACGGCGTCTGGCGATCCTTGAACAGCAGGGCGCCGAAGCCTTGTTCGGCGAGCCGGCGCTGCAACTGGAGGACATTCTGCAACCGGCCGCCGACGGTCGCGGGCGCATTCATTTGCTCGATGCCAGTCGCCTGGTGCATGAAGCGCCGAAGGTCTACGCGACGTTCCTGCTGTGGTTGCTCGCCGAGCTGTTCGAGCAATTGCCGGAACGTGGCGATGCCGACAAACCGTTGCTGGCACTGTTCTTCGACGAAGCGCACTTGTTGTTCGGCGATACACCCAAGGCCTTGCAGGAACGTCTGGAGCAGGTGGTGCGGCTGATCCGTTCCAAGGGCGTCGGTGTGTATTTCGTCACCCAGTCGCCGGGCGATTTGCCGGACGATGTGCTGGCGCAACTGGGCCTGCGGGTCCAGCACGGTCTGCGGGCATTCACCGCCAAGGAGCAGAAATCCCTGCGGGCGGTGGCGGATGGCTTCCGGCCGAATCCGGCGTTCGATACGTTGTCGGTGTTGACTGAACTCGGGATCGGCGAGGCGCTGGTCGGCACCTTGCAGGAAAAAGGCACGCCGGAAATGGTCCAGCGGGTGCTGGTGGCGCCGCCGCAATCGCGGATCGGGCCGTTGACCGAAACCGAACGCACCGTGCTGATTGCCGGTTCGCCGTTCAAGGGCCGCTATGACAAGCCAATCGATCGGGAGTCGGCCTATGAAATCCTGATGGGGCGCAAGGGGCTGGCGCCGGAAGGTGAAGCGGCACCCGGCAAACCGGCAGTCGCGGAGCCAAGCCTGGCGGACAAGGCCGGGGAGTTCCTCGGGACGGCAGCGGGGCAGGCGCTCAAGTCGGCGATGCGCCAGGCAGCGAACTCGCTGGGTAAACAGTTGGTGCGCGGCCTGATGGGTTCTCTGCTCGGTGGCAGTAAACGTCGATAACACCCATGGGAGCTTGCTCCCACAGGTTTTTTGGTCAGGATTTGGCTTTGGCGTGCGCCGCCAGACGCTCCAGCGCTGCACGCAGGTTCGGATCACTGATCCCGTCGGCGGTCGACTGAATGGTCGCCGCCGCATCCGTCGAAAGATCCATCGTGTGCCCGGCTGCACCGCGCTGCACCGTTGGCGGCTGGACCTTGAACTGAATCCGCGTCAGGTTGGCGAACTCATCGAACATCTGCAGTTGCCTTTGCAGGCGTTTCTGCTGGTAGCGCAGGCGTGTGGCCCAATGGCCATCGGTGACAATCAGCAACAGATTGCCTTCGCGCCACGACGCGACATGGCAGTGCTCGCGGGCGGCGGGTTGCAGTTGGCTTTCGAGCAGGCGTTGCAGACGGCCCAGACGTTGGGCATGGCCGAGGATGGCTTTCAGCGGCTTGGCTTCGCGAAGCAGAACGGCGGGCGCTCTGGCTGTAAGAGGGCGAAATGCCATGATCTAACACCTGAAGTAACAGAGGCGCCATGGTAGCAGATAGCACCCATTTCACTCGCCCATTGCTTTTGTCCCTGCTTTGCCCATTAAATCAACGACTAACTTCTGCCTCCAACGGCTTGAAGTTGAGCAAAACGCCCCTATTTTAAGTGAGCCCCGTCAAAGCGCAGTGCCAGCATCGTGGAATATCGCCACTTTCCTCACCACCGTTTCCGGGTAGAATGCTCGTTCGCATGCGGCCATGAGGGCTGCACGGGCGACTCACGGGGCCGCCCTCCATCCCTTTAGTGTGGAAGATCCTGCCGATATGTTTGCGCCTTTGTTAAAGAAACTTTTTGGAAGCAAGAACGAGCGTGAAGTCAAACGCATGCTCAAGACGGTGCAGCTCGTCAATGCCTTCGAAGAGAAGATGGTCGCCCTCTCGGACGATCAACTGCGCGCCAAGACCGCAGAGTTCAAGGACCGCATCGCCAAGGGGGAAACCCTCGACAAGCTGTTGCCGGAAGCTTTTGCGGTCGCCCGCGAAGCCGGCAAGCGCGTCATGGGCATGCGTCACTTCGACGTCCAGCTGATCGGCGGCATGACCCTGCATGAAGGCCGGATTGCCGAAATGCGTACCGGTGAAGGCAAGACCCTGGTGGGTACCCTGGGTGTTTACCTCAACGCGCTGTCCGGCAAGGGCGTGCACGTTGTGACCGTGAACGACTACCTGGCCCGCCGTGACGCCAACTGGATGCGTCCGCTGTATGAATTCCTCGGCCTGACCGTCGGCATCGTGACGCCGTTCCAGCCGCCGGAAGAGAAACGTCTGGCCTACGCCGCCGACATTACCTACGGCACCAACAACGAATTCGGGTTCGACTACCTGCGCGACAACATGGCGTTCAGCATGGAAGAGAAATTCCAGCGCGAACTCAACTTTGCCGTGATCGACGAAGTCGACTCCATCCTCATCGACGAAGCGCGTACCCCACTGATCATTTCCGGTCAGGCCGAGGACAGCTCCAAGCTGTACATCGAGATCAACAAACTGATCCCGAAACTCAAGCTGCACGTCGAAGAAGTCGAAGGCGTCGTCACCCAGGAAGGCCACTTCACCGTCGACGAGAAGACCCGTCAGGTCGAACTCAACGAAGCCGGTCACCAGTTCATCGAAGACCAACTGACCAGCATCGGTCTGCTGGCCGAGGGCGAGAGCCTGTACTCGGCGCATAACCTGAGCCTGCTGACTCACGTTTACGCCGGCCTGCGTGCGCACAAGCTGTTCAACCGCAACGTTGAATACATCGTGCAGGACGGTCAGGTCGTACTGGTCGACGAACACACCGGCCGTACCATGCCGGGCCGTCGTCTGTCCGAAGGCCTGCACCAGGCTATCGAAGCCAAGGAAAACCTGAACATCCAGGCCGAGAGCCAGACCCTGGCATCGACCACGTTCCAGAACTACTTCCGTCTGTACGACAAGCTGTCCGGCATGACCGGTACGGCCGACACCGAAGCGTTCGAATTCCACCAGATCTATGGCCTGCCGGTCATCGTGATCCCGACCAACAAGCCGTTGGCCCGTAAGGACTACAACGACCTGGTGTTCCTGACCGCCGAAGAGAAATACGCGGCGATCGTCAATGACATCAAGGAAAGCATGGCTGCCGGCCGTCCGGTGCTGGTGGGTACTGCCACCATCGAAACCTCCGAGCACATGTCCGCATTGCTCGTGAAGGAAGGCATCGAACACAAGGTTCTGAACGCCAAGTTCCACGAAAAAGAAGCCGAGATCATCGCGCAGGCCGGTCGTCCGGGCGCCCTGACCATCGCCACCAACATGGCCGGTCGTGGTACCGACATCCTGTTGGGCGGCAACTGGGAAGTTGAAGTCGCGTCGCTGGAAAACCCGACTCCTGAGCAGATCGCCCAGATCAAGGCCGACTGGCAGAAGCGTCACCAGCAAGTGCTGGAGTCCGGCGGCTTGCAGGTGATCGCGTCCGAGCGTCACGAATCCCGCCGTATCGACAACCAGCTGCGTGGCCGTGCCGGCCGTCAGGGTGACGCCGGTTCCAGCCGCTTCTACCTGTCGCTGGAAGACAGCCTGATGCGTATCTTCGCCTCTGACCGGGTGAAGAACTTCATGAAAGCCCTGGGCATGCAGTCCGGTGAAGCGATCGAGCACCGCATGGTGACCAACGCCATCGAGAAGGCCCAGCGCAAGGTTGAAGGCCGCAACTTCGACATTCGCAAGCAATTGCTCGAGTTCGACGACGTCAACAACGAACAGCGTAAAGTGATCTATCACATGCGTAACACGTTGCTGGCCGCGGACAACATCGGCGAAACCATTGCCGACTTCCGTCAGGACGTACTGAACGCCACCGTCAGCGCTCACATTCCGCCGCAATCGCTGCCAGAGCAGTGGGACGTGGCCGGTCTGGAAGCGTCGATCGCCAGCGACTTCGGTGTGAAACTGCCGATCCAGCAATGGCTCGACGAAGACGATCACCTGTACGAAGAAACCCTGCGCGAGAAGCTGATGAACGAGCTGATCGCCGCGTACAACGAGAAAGAAGACCAGGCCGGTGCCGACGCACTGCGCTCCTTCGAGAAGCAGATCGTGCTGCGCGTTCTGGACGACCTGTGGAAAGACCACCTGTCGACCATGGATCACCTGCGTCACGGCATCCACCTGCGTGGCTACGCCCAGAAGAACCCGAAGCAGGAATACAAGCGCGAGTCCTTCACGCTGTTCTCCGAGCTGCTGGATTCGATCAAGCGCGACTCGATCCGTGTGCTGTCGCACGTTCAGGTTCGCCGCGAAGATCCGGCCGAGGAAGAGGCGCGTCTGCGTCAGGAAGCCGAAGCGCTGGCCGCGCGTATGCAGTTCGAACACGCCGAGGCGCCAGGTCTGGAGCAGCCGGAAGCACTGGTCGGTGAAGAGGTCGATGTGGCCCTGGCCACCGCGCCGGTTCGCAACGAGCAGAAGCTGGGCCGCAACGAACTGTGCTACTGCGGTTCGGGCAAGAAATTCAAGCATTGCCACGGGCAGATCCAGTAAAACCCGTTTCAATCGCTGATATACCCGCGCCGCGACCGGCACCAGCCGTCGCGGCGTTTTGCCATTTACACCACCGTCACTACGCTTGGCGGTGCTGACATCATTGAGTAAGGAGCGCATTCATGGCTGTTGGTCTTGGTCCTTTGCCAACGTTGCACCCGGTTGCCGGTTTTGAACTCGGTATCGCTTCGGCCGGCATCAAGCGCCCTGGGCGCAAGGATGTCGTCGTGATGCGCTGTGCCGAAGGTTCCACCGTGGCGGGCGTGTTCACGTTGAACGCTTTCTGCGCCGCGCCGGTGATCCTGGCCAAGAAACGCGTGCAGAACGCTGTGCGCTACCTGTTGACCAACACCGGCAATGCCAACGCTGGCACCGGCGAGCCGGGCCTGGCCGCCGCTGAGCGCACGACCGCGAAACTGGCTGAACTGACCGGCGTGGATGCCAGCCAGATCCTGCCGTACTCCACCGGCGTGATCGGCGAGCCGCTGCCGGTCGAGAAGATCGAAGGCGCCTTGCAGGCCGCGCTGGACGATCTGTCGGAAAACAACTGGGAAGCGGCCGCCACCGGCATCATGACCACCGACACCTTGCCAAAAGGCGCCAGCCGCCAGTTCCAGCATGACGGCGTGACCATCACCGTCACTGGCATCAGCAAGGGCGCGGGCATGATCCGTCCGAACATGGCGACCATGCTCGGCTACATCGCCACCGACGCCAAAGTCTCCCGCGACGTGTTGCACAACCTGATGCTGGACGGCGCCAACAAGTCGTTCAACCGCATCACCATCGACGGCGACACCTCGACCAACGACTGCTGCATGCTGATCGCCACCGGCAAGGCTGCGCTGCCGGAAATCACCCGTGCCGAAGGCGAGCTGTTCGCCAAGCTGAAACAGGCCGTGTTCGAAGTGTGCATGGACGTGGCTCAGGCCATCGTGCGTGACGGCGAAGGCGCGACCAAGTTCGTGACCGTTGAAGTCAACGGCGGCGGCAATCACCAGGAATGCCTGGACGTCGGCTACACCGTGGCCCACTCGCCGCTGATCAAGACTGCACTGTTCGCTTCCGACCCGAACTGGGGCCGCATCCTCGCCGCTGTCGGCCGTGCCGGCGTGCCGGATCTGGACGTGAGCAAGATCGACGTGTTCCTCGGTGAAGTGTGCATTGCCAGCCGTGGCGCCCGTGCTGCGACCTACACTGAAGCCCAGGGCTCGGCGGTGATGCAGCA
Source organism: Pseudomonas sp. FW215-R2 (assembly GCF_058789255.1). Lineage (NCBI taxonomy): Bacteria > Pseudomonadati > Pseudomonadota > Gammaproteobacteria > Pseudomonadales > Pseudomonadaceae > Pseudomonas > Pseudomonas sp. FW215-R2. The sequence goes on along the minus strand of NZ_JBYTBO010000020.1, from coordinate 113,355 downwards.
GGAAGAGATCACCATCCGTATCGAACTGGGTCGCGGCGATTGCAGCGAAACCATCTGGACCACCGACCTGTCCCACGAGTACGTGAAGATCAACGCCGAATACCGCACCTGATCCCTGCCGAAGAGGGAGGTCTGCGGGCCTCCTTTTCTTCTGTCCCATGAAAGGACCCGAACATGAGCCTTCACCTGATCATCGGCGACAAACTGCTTTCCTCCTGGTCCCTGCGCGCGGCACTGGCGCTTGAACTGACCGGCGCGCCCTACACCGAAGAGCTGATCAAACTCGGCAGGCCCGACACCCGCGAGCGCCTGCTCAAGCATTCGCCCACCGGCAAGGTGCCGCTGCTGACCACCGCACGGGGCACCATCGCCGACTCTCTGGCGATTGCCGAATACCTGGCCGAACAGTTTCCTTCCGAACAGCTCTGGCCGACTGATATCGCGGCCCGCGCTCAGGCGCGTTCTGCCTGCGCGCAGATGCACAGCGGTTTCTTCGCCATGCGCAATCATATGCCGTTCAACCTGAGCCACGACGCGCCGCTCAACCCGGTACCGCCGGAAGTGAAGGTCGATGTCGAGCGCATGCTCGCGCTGTGGGCTGAATGCCGTGCCGTGGCTACCGAGCCGGGGCCGTTCCTGTTTGGTCGCGTGTCGTTGGCGGATGCGTTCTTCGCGCCGATTGCTGTGCGCCTGCGTACCTATCAGGTGCAGTTGCCGGCCGAAGATGAAGCCTATGTTGAAACCGTTTATCAGTGGCCGGCCTTCAAGGCCTGGCAAAAGGCAGGACTGGAGGAGTTGCAGTCGTGAAACGCGTACACGTCGCTGCTGCCGTCATCCGTGACGACAGCGGCAAAATCCTCATCGCCCGCCGGGCCGATACCCAGCACCAGGGCGGTCTGTGGGAATTTCCCGGTGGCAAGGTCGAGGCCGATGAGTCGGTTGAAACTGCGCTGGCCCGTGAGCTGCACGAAGAACTGGGCATTGTCGTCGGCGCTGCTCGCCCGCTGATCAAGGTTCGCCACGATTACCCGGACAAGCAGGTGTTGCTGGATGTCTGGGAAGTCTCAAGCTTCACCGGCGAACCCCACGGCGCCGAAGGCCAGCCCTTGGCCTGGGTGTCGGCCAAGGAACTGGCAAATTACGAATTCCCGGCAGCCAACCAGCCGATCGTGGCGGCGGCGCGTCTGCCTGCTGAATACCTGATCACCCCGGAAGATCTGGAAACCCCGGCCTTGCTGCGCGGTATCCAGAAGGCTATTGCCGGGGGCATCAAGCTGATCCAGCTGCGTGCGCCCAATGGTTATGACCCGAAGTACCGCGATCTGGCGGTGGACGCGGTCGGCCTGTGTGCCGGCAAGGCGCAGTTGATGATCAAGGGCCCGTTCGAGTGGCTGGGCGACTTCCCGTCCGCCGGTTGGCACATTACCTCGGCGCAGTTGCGCAAGTACGCGGCAGCAGGGCGTCCGCTGCCGGCGGAGCGCTGGCTGGCGGCGTCCTGCCACAATGCTGAAGAACTGGCGCTGGCCGAGCAGATGGGCGTGGATTTCGTCACTCTGTCGCCGGTGCAGCCGACCCTGACTCATCCGGATGCGCAGCCGCTGGGCTGGGAGCAGGCTTCGACGCTGATCGAAGGCTTCAGCAAGCCGGTATTCCTGTTGGGTGGAGTCGGCCCGGCCGAGCGCGAGAAAGCGTGGAATGCCGGGGCTCAGGGTGTGGCGGGGATTCGGGCCTTCTGGCCTGAGGCCTGACTGGGCATCAGAACACTCCCGCGCCTGGCGTGGGAGTGATCAGTTTTCGGGTTTTGCGGCGGGTTGCCACAGAATCTCGGCAATCCCCTGGCGCCGGGCAATCAGCCTCGCCGCCACAAACAACAGATCCGACAAGCGATTGATGTAAGCCAGACCCACCCCGGCCAACGGTTCGATCGCATTCAAATGCTGGCAACGCCGCTCCGCACTGCGCGCCAGGCTGCGACAGACATGCGCCTGGGCAATCAGCATCGAACCGCCAGGCAGAATGAAGTTCTCAAGCGGCCCCAATTCCTCGTTCCAGACATCGATGGCCGCCTCCAGCCGTTCGATTTCTGCCGTGTTCAGCGCCTGATATTCCGGCATCGCCAGCTCGCCACCGAGGTCGAACAAGCGGTGCTGACAGGGCGCCAACACGTCGATCAATTCATTCAGCCCTGGACAGGTTTCGCGTTCGGCGATCAACCCGGCCAGCAGCATGCCGACCTGACTGTTCAGCGTGTCGACCTCGCCGATGGCCTCGATGCGTGGGTGGTCCTTTGGGACGCGGCGACCATCGCCGAGGCCGGTTTCGCCTTTGTCGCCGGTGCGGGTGTAGATCTTCGACAAGCGAAAGCCCATGGTTTACCTCGGTAGTTGATTGGTTTCTGCGGCAATGGGTGCAGGTTGCGTGAGCGGCAGGCGCAGGGTGAAGCAGGTGCCTTGTCCCGGTGCCGACTGCACTTCCATCTGCCCTTTGTGGTTGTTGGTGATGATGAAATACGACACCGACAGCCCGAGCCCCGTGCCCTGGCCGATTTCCTTGGTGGTGAAGAACGGCTCGAAGGTACGTTTGCGCACGTTCTCGCTCATGCCGATGCCGTTGTCCTCGACCTGTATCTCGGCCCACGGCGGATTGAGTTTGGTGCGCAAGATGATCCGCCCCGGCTCGCTGTCGTCTTCACGCAGGTGGATTGCCTGCGCAGCGTTTTTCAGAAGGTTGAGCAGCACCTGTTCCAGCTCGTTGGCGGTGCCCGGAACCGGACCCAGCGCCGGGTCGAACTGACGGATGATCGCCTGCCCCTTGAAGTCGAAGCCGATCGCCAGGTCGAAGTCGTTGCCGGCAATATCCACCGCTTGATCGATCAGCGCCGGCAGGTCGCAAGGGGCCATCTGCCGGGTGCTGCGGCGGCTGAAACTGAGCATGTGGGTGACGATTTTTGCCGCCCTGGCACCGGCCTGCTGAATGCCGTCGAGCAATTGCGGGACTTCCCGGCCTTGCAGGTAGCGGTTCACGGTATCCAGTTCGATGCCCAGTTGTTCGGCCTGCTCGAGGTTTTTCGGCAGGTCGGGTGACAGACGTCTGCGAATGTTCTGCACGTTGTGCAGGATTGCCCCCAGCGGGTTGTTGATCTCGTGGGCCATGCCGGCCGCGAGGCCGCCGACCGAGAGCATTTTTTCCGACTGCACCATCATGTCCTCCAGCGACAGGCGCTGGGTGATGTCGTCGATCCGGATCACCACGCCGCGTCCGGCACCGCCCATCAGTGGATAAAACGTCAGGGCGTAATGCTTGGGTTCGTCGTCCTTGAACCAGGTCACCCGCTCGATTTTCGCCACGGTGTGCTGTTCGACGGTCTGCTTGAGCTGCGGCAGGAAAGGCTTGAGCGGTTCGAACGCGAGGAAGATCGGCTGATTCAGCGCTTCGTCCAGCCGGGTGCCGGAGAGGGCGCTGGCCTCCTGGTTCCATTGCGTGACGTAGAGCTGCTCGTCGAGAGCGATCAGCGCCGAGGGCATGGAGTCGATGATGCTGTTGAGGTAGTTCTGAAAACCCGTGAGCTTCTTCTCGATCTTGCTCCGCACCTGGACTTCCAGCTCCAGTTTGCGATTGGTGTGGCGGGTTTCTTCGGCCAGCCCCTGCGCCTGATCGTAGGCGGCTTGCGAGTCATCGCGGGCGCGCTTGAGCTGCTGCTCCCGGGCCTCGATGCGCGAGAGCATGGTGTTGAAGGCCTCGGCCAGACTGCCGATTTCGTCATGGTTGCCGCGTGAGGCGCGCAGGGCGTAGTTCTCCTCGCGGGTCACCTGGCGGGACAGCTCTTCGAGTTGATGGATCGGCCGGGTGATCAGGCGTTTGATCTGCCGGGCAATCACCAGCCACAGCAGTACGCTGAAGATCAGGATCCCCAGGCTCGCCGTCAGGGTGCCGGTGTAGAACGCCATCGGCAGTTCGCTGCTGGCCACCAGCAACAGATGACCCGGCGCAGTGCCGGGGCGGGGCAGGGTGATCAGCTGGTTGCTGCGAAACTCGGTGAGTTGCCAGGCTTCGATATGCCGGAAGCGCTCCGGCAGGTTGAGCTTGTCGCCGCGTTGTACTTGCGCAATGCGGTCGCCCTTGCCGTCATACAGGGCGGCAGCGCGCAGCGGCGAGTAACTGTCGAGTTCCTTGAGCAGGCGCTCGGCACTTTGCGGTGACTGCAACGCTTCGGCGACCAGGCTCGGGTTCGATACCAGTCGGCCAATGGTCTGCAACGCCTGGGGCGCCATGCTTTCCTGGGAGATGTAATAGGCCGCGCTGATGAAGGTCAGGTTGGCGACCAGTAACACGGTGGTCAACAGCACCAGCAGGGCGGCCAGCAGTTTCTGGCCGACCGGCAGGTTTTCGAGGCGCTGGCGCAATGGCATCAGGTTTATCGCAGCAAAGGAACAAGTGGGCAGCGTAGCCGCTGCTCAGTCGACGGGCAATCCGAGACTGTGCAGATGCGCGGTCAGGCGCTGCTGCAATTGCTTCAGATGCGGCAGGTTGAGCTGGTGCCGCTGCGCAACCTTGCAGGCATGACCCAGCAGGTAGCTGATCTCGGTGCGGCGTTTGCTGGCCACGTCCTGATACATGGACGAGAAATTGGCTGCGGTGGCCGAAATCACCCGTTCGACTTCCTGTTGCAGGTTGTCCGCCGCTGCTGGCTGGCCGCAACGCTCCAGCAATTCGGTCAACTCGGCGCACAGCGTGGCGACTTCGCAGTGATGCTCCTGCAATCCACCGTTGCGGCAGTCGTGCAACACCGTCAGCGGATTGATCGCACAGTTGAGCGCCAGTTTTCGCCACAGTCGGGTGAGGATGTCGGCGCTCCATTCATGAGGAATCTTTGCCGCTTCAAGATCATCCAGCCAGAACGGTGCCACGGGATGACCGGCATCGCCGAGCCAGGTGTAACCGTGGCCGGCAAAGACCACGTGCCAGTCGCCATCGCGAAACGCGCCTTCGGTGCTGGAGGCGCTGATGCAACGGGCCTGCGGGACTTGCGCGGCGACCGCTTCCTGACTGCCGAGGCCGTTCTGCAAAAGAATCAGTTCTGCATCCGGCGCCAGGCGATGAGCGACGCCGGCCACGGCGCTTTCGGCGTCGTAGGCCTTGCACGCCACCAGCAGACGGCGGATCGGTTCGGAAGTGTCCGGCGTTTCGCCGGGGATGGCGTAGCTGCTGGCCACGCCTTGTTCCACGAGGGTCAGGCCGCCCGCCGTCGCATAGTCATGCAAACGATCGATATCGCGCAGGATCAGCCGGACCGGCAATCCGGCCCGGGCCAGGCGCGTGGCCCAGAGTGTGCCGAGACTTCCGGCGCCGAGGATATGCCAGGGGCTGGACATCAGTTTTTCACTCGGTAAGGTACAGGCATGCAAGGCTCGCCGTGTCGGTGGGAAAAGACCCGTTATAATGAGCCCGATTTTAACCGCAAGCCAAGCGCGCCGCGTCCTGAACGAGCGCGCCTTTTTATTGGAGAGATTACATGCCGTCGTTCGACGTGGTATCCGAACTGGACAAACACGAACTCACCAACGCGGTCGAGAACGCCGTGAAGGAACTCGATCGTCGTTATGACCTGAAAGGCAAGGGCAGCTTCGAATTCAAGGAAAAGGACCTGACCGTCCACCTGACCGCTGAAGCCGATTTCCAGCTGGAAGCGATGATCGAGATCCTCAAGCTGGCCCTGGTCAAGCGCAAGATCGATGTACAGTGCCTCGAAGTCAAAGACTCCTTCGCATCGGGCAAACTGATGAAGCAGGACGCCGTTCTGAAGGAAGGCATCGACAAGGAACTGGCGAAGAAGATCGTCGGCCACATCAAGGAAGCCAAGCTCAAGGTGCAGGCCGCCATTCAGGGCGAGCAGGTGCGTGTGACCGGCAAGAAGCGTGACGACCTGCAGGAAGCCATCGCTGCCCTGCGCGCCAAGGAATTCGGCATGCCACTGCAATTCAACAACTTCCGCGACTGAGCCATCCGAGTCGGGAACCTCTCGGCGTTTTCAGCGTCCGAGGCCCAAGCAGCGGCAGAAACGATTGAGCCCCCACAGGGCCGGTCGTTCTGCCGCTGATTTTTTCAGCCCGGGAAGCCGGCAATCAGGAGATAAAAGATGGATTTGAATGCTGAGGTAGACAACCTGGTCAAGGCGTCCCAGGCGTGGATTCCGATGATCATGGAATACGGCAGTCGTGTGCTGTTGGCGGTGATTACCCTGGCGATTGGCTGGTGGCTGATCAACAAGGTCACGCAAAAACTGGGCGGCCTGCTGGCTCTGCGCAATGCCGACCTGGCTTTGCAAGGTTTCATCAGCAGCCTGGCCAACATCATTCTCAAGGTGCTGTTGATCGTCAGTGTGGCCTCGATGATCGGCGTCGAGACCACTTCGTTCGTGGCGGCAATCGGTGCGGCCGGCCTGGCCATCGGCCTGGCATTGCAGGGCAGCCTGGCGAACTTCGCCGGTGGCGTGCTGATTCTGCTGTTCCGTCCGTTCCGCATCGGTGACTGGATCGAAGCGCAAGGCGTGGCGGGTACTGTCGACAGCATCCAGATTTTCCACACCGTGCTGCGTACCGGCGACAACAAGACCATCATCGTGCCGAACGGCAATCTGTCGAATGGCATCATTACCAACACCAACCGTCAGCCAACCCGCAAGGTTGTGTTTGATGTGGGTGTCGATTACGAAGCCGATCTGCAAAAGGCCCGTCAGGTGCTGCTGGATCTGGCCAAGGATGATCGCGTTCTGCAGGATCCGGCGCCGCAGGCTGTCATTTCTACCTTGGGCGATAGTTCGATCACTGTTTCCCTGCGGGTCTGGGTTAAAACTGCAGATTATTGGGATGTGATGTTCATGTTTAACGAACAATCCCGTGATCGTTTAAAGACTGCCGGCATCGATATTCCGTTTCCACAGCGTGTGATTCGTGTGGTTCAGGAATCGGCGGTGTAATGATAGGTTGCTAATTAATTGCCTGACTTGTTGGTCAGGCATTTATTACAAGTGACAGATAACAAAAAAGGCCCATCCGAAGATGGGCCTTTTTTTATGCTACCAAACTAACCACTGACGATTACAAGATGTTCAGTGGGTACTCGGTGATCAGACGGAACTCTTTCACGTCGCCTTCTTTCTCGTCAGAGTTGGCAACGTGCCAAGCCTGGCGAATACGGAAGGACAGGTCTTTTGCTGGACCGCTTTGAACCACATATTTGGCTTCAAAGTTGGTTTCGTGGTGCTTGCCATCTTCACCGTAGAGACCGGCGTAAGAGCTACCCGCTGGAGTGTGGGTACCGTCGATATCCCAGCCTTTAACGTAACGAACCATGAAGCTCAGACCAGGAACGCCATACTCGGCCATTTTCAGGTCGTAACGGGCTTGCAGGGATTTCTCGCCTGCACCGTTAAAGTCGGAGTACTGGATGGAGTTGGCGAGGAAGATCGAGTCGCCACCACGGTTGTTCTTGCCCACGCCGATGTAGTCGAACGGGGTGTCGCCGTTGACCTTCTGGAAGGCCAGGGTGAAGGTGTGCGCTTTCAGGAACGACAGCGCGGTTGCCAGCGAGAAGGCGGTGTTGCTGATTTCGCCCGCTTTGGCGCTACCGGTGTCGGTGGTGCGGTAGATGTTGAAGTCAGTGTTCAACGAAGTGTCACCACCGAATGGAGTGGTGAGGTTCACGTTCGCGTAGTACTGGTTCCAGATGTCTTCCAGCTTGGCGCCGTACAGGGATGCAGTCAGGTTGTCAGTGATGCCGTATTTACCACCGAAGTAGTCGATGTTTTTGGCTTCTACGCCTGCGTAGGTGGCGTAAAGGCCGCCTTCACGAGCGTTTTTGTCCTGGCTGGTAGCCGAGTAGAAGTGACCGGCTTCGAGATCGAGGTCTTTGATTTCACTGCTCTGCAGCTGGAAGCCACTGGCAGTTTGCGGCAGAACGCGGGAACCACCGACAGCGAACACTGGAGCAGTGCTTGGCTGCTGGTCGCCGATTTTCAGCTCGGTTTTGGAGATGCGGAATTTGATGGCTGCGCCGGCTTTGCCTTGGCTCTCATCAACGTCATGGGCATAACCGTTGGCTTTGACAGTATTGCTGCGGCTCATGTTACCGGTACCGGAAGTACCGTCACCGCCGTCCAGTTTGACCGCCAGGTAACCGAATGCATCGATACCGACGCCTACGGTGCCTTGGGTGTAACCGGAAGTGAAGTTGCCGAGGAAACCCTGGGTCCAGTCTTTCTGGTCGTGGCCGCCGTTCTTGTTGTCACGGTTGAAGTAGTAGTTCTTCAACGTTTCGGTCAGTTTGGCGTCTTCAACAAAGCCTTTGGCTTCAGACTGGTCACTAACAAACGGTGCGGCCGTAGCCAACTGAGTACTGGCTGCTGTAACGGCCAGTGCGATCATGCTCCACTTCATCACGCGCATCGTGATTTGCTCCTTTGGTTTTAGAAGAGTACTGCCGTCCCACCTGTTTTATTATCTGGGCGGCTCTTTCTTTTTGTGTCGGCGCAAACTTATATCACGCCGACAATGTTGGCGATACTTGCGCATACAACCTTTCATGTTCTTTACGACGCTGTCGCAAATGGCTTGGTTGATGTCGCAAATTCACAGTACCAATGCAGCCGGACTGACAACTTTATCGCTGTTTCTGGGCCTTTTTGCATCGGTAAAAAAGAGTCCCTGGCAAAACACTTGAATCTCCATCGGGCAACCCTGCCACTGTTTTTTTCGGGCTTTGAGCAACCACTTCCCGTGGCGTGCTCATAGCTCATATGAGTACGAATGCAACAAGCGTGCACAAACCGCAAAATTGATGCGGTTATTTTTCCATGGCCCCGCTCGCTGCTGTAAAAACCTTGTAAATACGGGCCCGCGCGCCCCTTTTTGATGAGGGTTGACGCGCTTGCTCGCTTGGTGTTGCCTCGCGCGTTTTTGCGCATGACAACCAAAAACGTTACCGGTTCACCCTGTCAGTGAGTATTTGGCGGATGCCCGAGCCATTGAGCGTAGACGCACTGTACGGTTTTGGTGCAAATATTTTTTCTGGCTGTACTGAATTCAAACACTTGCACCCTGTCATGACCCTGAACGCGGTAGTGAGTCGCGGTCATTCCGGCGTGTTGCCTGGCTCGATGGGTCTCGTGCTGGTGCGCGATCGCCAGAAATGTTCCATGTCGGGGCGCCGCTTCATCGTGAAGGGCAGGGCATTCGAAGGTATGCTGCCGTCCTGTCGTTTAGTGCGCCCTCCACCGGGCTGGCCCACTAAGCTGAATATTGTCGATCAGCCGGGAGTACACCCAGTGTTTGCTTTAGATTCACGACTTCAACAGGACACGCTGATCATCGGCGACTTCCCGCTCTGCCGGCTGTTGCTGTCCAACGACGCCAACTACCCCTGGTTCATCCTGGTACCTCGTCGCGACGATATCAGCGAGTTGTTTCAATTGGATGTCGCCGACCAGCAGCGTCTGTGGCAGGAAACCACAGCCCTGGCGGAGGTGCTCAAGGACTCGTTCGATGCCGACAAGATGAACGTTGCCACCTTGGGTAACGTTGTCAGCCAGCTGCACATGCATGTGATCGTGCGCAAACGTGATGATGCCGCATGGCCGGCGCCGGTCTGGGGCAAGCACCCCGCCAAACCTTACAGCGCCGATCAGGTAGCCGCGATCCGCGAGCGCCTGCGCCTGGTGCTGGACGACGATTTCAAGTTTCTGGAGGTTTGATCATGAGCCTGGAAGAACGCGTCAACGATCTGGAAAGCCGTCTGGCGTTTCAGGACGACACCATTCAGGCGTTGAACGACGTGCTGGTGGCGCAGCAGAGGGTGGTGGAGCGTCTGCAGTTACAGATGGCCGCGCTGCTGAAGCGGCAGGAAGAAATGGTCGGCCAGTTCGGGTCCTTCGAAGAAGACGCGCCGCCGCCGCACTACTGAGGTCGCGCATTTTGTAAGGGCAATAAAAAACCGCGAACAGCCAGGCTGTTCGCGGTTTTTTCGTTTCAGATCAGCGACGCGGCAGGGCGGCGATCACGTCTTCGGCTTGCAGGCCTTTGTCACGGTTCATCACCGAGAACTCCACGCGCTGGCCTTCGACCAGAACGCGGTGGCCTTCGCCACGGATGGCGCGAAAGTGCACGAAAATATCATCGCCGGAATCCCGGGAGATAAAGCCGAAGCCCTTGGAGGTGTTGAACCACTTGACGGTGCCGGTATCGCGGTTGCTCATGTCGTAGCTTTGCGCGGCGGCGGCCGGTGAGGATTTATAGAAGCTGACGGCCAGGTGCACGGCCACGGCAACCAGAGCAATGACCAGGCTGAACAGCACAGCTGGCTGGCCGGCGATGACAGGCATCGGCGCGATCAGGGTCAGGGTTTGCAGGACGACGGTCAGTACCAGCAATGCGCTGACCAGATTTTGCAGATGCTGGCGCGGGCCTTTGTTCCAGTACGGGATCACTGGAGCGAGAACCAGGTTCAGCAGGCCGAAAAAGGCCAGGTAAAGTGCATCGGGCTGTTGCAGGTAAGGTACGGCTTCGGATCTCAAGCTAGGTATGAAGGACAGCAGCAAGGCTGCTGCGCCCATTAGCAGGTGGACGATTTTCAACATTTTTAATGACTCACGTTATGACGGCTCACAAGGAAGAGCTGAAGGCGCACGGTTCGCTTCGGAACAATAAGAGGCGTTGGACACGTGCCCGGCATCAGCCTATGCGCAACACCCGGAAAACAGGGCGTAGCGACACACTGCCTATTTAACAGTAAAGCCTGCAGCTACTCAAATAACGCCGGCCAGCGGCAGGGCGTGGGGCGATTTGTCGCCTCTATCGGGTCGATACGGGGGCTGCCATGGGAGGGAGGCCTTGCTACAGTGAACCGACACCTGCTGGATGAATTCAATCGCCGTTAGGGGGTAAGCATGGCAATCGATATCGGTATCAGTGAAGAAGACCGCAAATCCATCGTCGAAGGGCTTTCGCGTCTGCTGTCGGACACCTATGTGCTGTATCTGAAAACCCACAACTTCCACTGGAACGTCACCGGGCCGATGTTCCGGACCCTGCACCTGATGTTCGAAGAGCAATACAACGAACTGGCCCTGGCCGTGGACTCGATCGCCGAGCGCATCCGCGCCCTGGGTTTCCCTGCGCCGGGCGCCTATGCGACTTACGCGCGTCTTTCCTCTATTAAAGAAGAAGTGGGCGTGCCGAGTGCCGAGGACATGATCAAACAACTGGTCGAAGGCCAGGAAGCGGTCACTCGCACTGCGCGGGGGATTTTCCCGCTGCTGGATAAAGTCAGTGACGAGCCGACGGCTGATCTTCTGACCCAACGCATGCAAGTCCACGAGAAAACCGCGTGGATGCTCAGGGCACTGCTCGAAGCCTGATCGCCCGAGGCGCACGGACACCGTTTGTGGGTCGTGCGCCCGTTTTGGCCGGGAAAAAGCGTTCGCTATTGTAGGAAGCGAAGTAAGCACTTCGCTGGTCCATGATCCTCCCTGTTGTGTTGGCTTATCCTACGTCGACGGTCAAAAAGTCGTCTGGATATACCTTTGCCCCTGCGCTTTTAATGAGGTCACAGGATGTTGCCTTGAAAACAAGCAGCGATGGCAAAGGAGTGTCAACGATATGGAAGGTGGAGACAGGCGAAGTGAAATCGCCATCGGCTCACAGCAGGACCGAGCCGCGGCGCCGTTTCTTGACGAATTCGACATGGCATTGATCCGGCCATTGGCCCGGTCGGTGCGTTTGAACGGGTTTGCGACCTGCATGCGGCTGGAACAGGTCTACTGGAATATTCTGGGTCGCATGGCCGAGGAGAATTGCTGTTCGGTCGGCACGTTGTTATCCCGTGTCGATCGCGAAGTGCACTTGCGTCATGGTGGCGTGAAGAACTTCAGCGGTCTGGTACGGGTGGTGTGTGTCGTACATGGCTTGCGCGATGCCCCGGTGACCACCGGGGGTTGTCAATGACTGGGCGGCCTGTGCAGTCTTCCGGCTGCACAGGCCGCATTTAATGGATATAATCCCGCTCTTTCGCCACACCGCCCTGCGGGAGCTGGCAATCTGATCGCCGAGACAACGCCATGCCGATGTACGATTACCAATGTGCTTCCTGTGGTCATCAGTTGGAAGCCATTCAAAAGATCAGTGATGCACCGCTGATCGATTGCCCTGCCTGTCAGGCACCAGAGCTCAAGAAACAGCTGTCCATGCCAGGCTTTCGCCTCAGCGGCAGCGGTTGGTACGAAACCGATTTCAAGACCGGCGCGAAGAAGAATCTGGCCGGTGGCGACAAATCTGACTAGGGTTCAGACCCAGGTCGAACGACACGCGCGAGTATCCACCGGTCGCACATAGCTTGAGTGCGATGGATCTCCACCGAATTTCGAATTACGAGAAGCGAAACCACTACCATGATGCGCAGCCATTATTGCGGCCAACTGAACGAAAGCCTGGAAGGCCAGGAAATTACCCTTTGCGGATGGGTTCACCGTCGCCGCGACCACGGCGGGGTGATTTTCCTCGATATCCGTGATCGTGATGGTCTGGCCCAGGTGGTGTTCGACCCGGATCGCGCCGAGAGCTTCGCCGCCGCCGACCGCGTGCGCAGCGAATACGTCGTGAAGATCACCGGCAAGGTGCGTCTGCGTCCCGCCGGTGCCACCAACGCCAACATGGCGTCGGGCATGATCGAAGTCCTGGGCTACGAACTGGAAGTGCTGAACGAGTCGGAAACCCCGCCGTTCCCGCTGAACGAGTTCTCCGACGTTGGCGAAGAAACCCGTCTGCGCTATCGCTTCCTCGACCTGCGTCGTCCGGAAATGGCCGAGAAGCTGCGTCTGCGTTCGCGCATGACCACCAGCATCCGTCGCTTCCTGGACGAAAACGGCTTCCTCGACGTTGAAACGCCGATCCTGACCCGTGCAACGCCGGAAGGCGCGCGCGATTACCTCGTGCCGAGCCGTACCCACGCCGGTTCGTTCTTCGCGCTGCCGCAATCGCCACAGCTGTTCAAGCAACTGCTGATGGTCGCCGGCTTCGACCGTTACTACCAGATCGCCAAGTGCTTCCGTGACGAAGACCTGCGCGCTGACCGTCAGCCGGAATTCACCCAGATCGACATCGAGACCAGCTTCCTCGATGAAAAAGAGATCATGGGCCTGACCGAGCAAATGATCCGCAACCTGTTCAAGGAAGTGCTGGATCTGGAATTCGGCGAGTTCCCGCACATGACTTTCGAAGAAGCCATGCGCCGTTACGGTTCCGACAAGCCAGACCTGCGTATCCCGCTGGAACTGGTCGACGTTGCCGATCAACTGAAAGAAGTCGATTTCAAGGTGTTCAGCGGCCCGGCCAACGATCCGAAATGCCGTATCGCCGCACTGCGCGTTCCAGGCGGCGCGAGCATGCCGCGCAAGCAGATCGACGACTACACCAAGTTCGTCGGCATCTACGGTGCCAAGGGCCTGGCGTACATCAAGGTCAACGAGCGTGCTGCCGGTGTTGAAGGTCTGCAATCGCCGATCGTGAAAAACATCCCGGAAGCCAACCTGAACGTGATCCTCGATCGCGTCGGTGCAGTTGATGGCGATATCGTGTTCTTCGGCGCCGACAAGGCCAAGATCGTCAGCGAAGCCCTGGGCGCGCTGCGTATCAAGCTCGGTCACGACCTGAACCTGCTGACCTGCAAGTGGGCGCCGATGTGGGTCGTCGACTTCCCGATGTTCGAAGAGAACGATGACGGCAGCTTCTCTGCTCTGCATCACCCGTTCACTGCACCGAAGTGCACCCCGGAAGAGCTCGAAGCCAACCCGGCGGGCGCTCTGTCCCGTGCCTACGACATGGTGCTGAACGGCACCGAGCTGGGTGGCGGTTCGATCCGTATCCACCGTAAAGAGATGCAGCAAGCGGTATTCCGCCTGTTGGGCATCAACGAAGCGGAACAGGAAGAGAAGTTCGGCTTCCTGCTCGACGCCCTGAAATACGGTGCGCCGCCGCACGGTGGTCTGGCCTTTGGTCTGGACCGTCTGGTGATGCTGATGACCGGTGCCCAGTCGATCCGTGAAGTGATCGCCTTCCCGAAAACCCAGAGTGCTGCCGACGTGATGACGCAGGCGCCGGGTGTTGTGGATGCCAAGGCATTGCGCGAATTGCACATTCGTTTGCGCGAAACACCAAAGGCTGAGTAAGACGGGCCTGAAGGCGCATCTTCGGATGCGCCTTTTTTCTTTCTGTACCCCATGAAAGCAGGTCGCAATTTTGTGTTTGCCGGCCGATGCGCGAGCATGGCGGGCAACGTTTCAAAGAGAATTCGGAGCGAGATATGGCAGGTCATTCCAAGTGGGCGAACATCAAGCACCGCAAAGAACGTCAGGATGCCAAACGAGGCAAGATCTTCACCAAGTGGATCCGTGAACTGACCGTTGCGGCCCGTCAGGGCGGTGGCGATCCGGGTTCCAACCCGCGTCTGCGTCTGGCCCTGGACAAGGCGCTGGGCGCCAACATGAGTCGCGACATCATCGATCGTGCGGTGGCCCGTGGCGCCGGTGCGACCGAGGCGGACAACGTTGAAGAACTGACCTACGAAGGTTATGGCCCGGGTGGCGTGGCGGTGATGGTCGAGTGCATGACCGACAACCGCAACCGTACCGCTGCGGCCGTGCGTCATGCGTTCAGCAAGTGTGGCGGCAACCTCGGTACTGACGGCTCGGTGGCGTATCTGTTCGAGCGCAAGGGCCAGATCAGCTTTGCGCCGGGTGTCGACGAAGACGCGCTGACGGAAGCGGCGCTGGAAGCCGACGCCGATGACGTGGTCACTCATGAAGACGGCTCGATTGATGTGTTCACCTCGTTCACCAGCTTCTACGCCGTGCGAAACGCGCTGGAAGCGGCCGGTTTCAAAGGTGATGATGCGGAAATCGTCATGCAGCCGACCACCAGCGCCGAACTGGATCTGGAAGGGGCGGAGAAGGTGCTCAAGCTGATCGACATGCTGGAAGACCTGGACGACGTGCAAAACGTCTATTCCAACGCGGACATTCCGGAAGACGTGGCTGCTCAGCTCGGTTAAGAGCGACTAGGATTCAATGTGGGAGCGGACTTGCCTGTGTGATCGCGGGCAAGCCAGCTCCCACATTTGTTTTTGTGTTTTTTCGAATCTGCAGGCTTATGACTTTAATTCTTGGTATCGACCCCGGTTCGCGCATTACCGGTTACGGCATTGTTCGTGATACCGGACGCGGCGGTTGCATCTATGTCGCCTCGGGCTGCATCCGAACTGGCGCCGGTGAGCTGCACGAGCGCCTGCAAATCGTCTATCGCGGCGTACGCGAGATTATCCAGACCTATGGCCCGGTGACCATGGGCATCGAAAAAGTGTTCATGGCGAAAAACGCCGATTCGGCGCTGAAGCTTGGGCAGGCCCGTGGGGCCGCTATCGTTGCAGGCGCCGAAGAAAGCCTGGAGATCGCCGAGTACACGGCAACTCAGGTCAAGCAGGCCGTGGTCGGCACCGGCGCCGCCAATAAAGAGCAGGTGCAGATGATGGTCATGCACATGCTCAAACTGACCAGCAAGCCGCAGATCGACGCCTCGGACGCCCTGGCGATTGCCATTTGCCATGCGCACACTCGCTCCAGTCTGCTGCCGCACGGTCTGGGAACCGCACGCAGTCGTGGCGGGCGCCTGCGTCTCTGATAGCATCAGCATCAAATTTACGGAATGTGGACTTGCGCGCCTGTGTTGTCGGCCGGAGTTTCTTCGTTCTGATTGTCGCCAGCCCACGGCTGGCCAACGCTCAAGGATCTGAAACGTGATTGGACGCTTGCGCGGCACCCTCGCTGAAAAACAGCCGCCGCACCTGATTCTGGATGTAAACGGCCTCGGGTATGAGCTGGAAGTGCCCATGACCACCTTGTATCGCCTGCCGTCGGTCGGTGAACCGCTGACCCTGCACACCCATCTGGTCGTGCGCGAAGACGCGCAGTTACTCTATGGTTTTGCCGGCAAGCGTGAGCGAGACTTTTTTCGCGAGTTGATCCGTCTCAATGGTGTGGGGCCGAAACTGGCCCTGGCCTTGATGTCGAGCCTGGAAGTCGATGAACTGATCCGTTGCGTGCAGTCCCAGGACACCTCGGCGCTGACCAAGGTGCCGGGTGTGGGCAAGAAAACCGCCGAGCGTCTGCTGGTGGAGCTCAAGGATCGCTTCAAGGCGTGGGAAACCTCGCCGGCCATGTTTGCGCTGGTGCCGAACCAGCCGGACGGCCCGGCGCCGGTCAACACCGCCGAGAACGACGCGGTCAGCGCGCTGATTTCCCTGGGCTATAAGCCGCAGGAAGCAAGCAAGGCGATTTCCGCGATCAAAGAGAAAGGCTTGAGCAGCGAAGACATGATCCGACGCGCCCTGAAGGGAATGATTTAAGTGATTGAAGCTGATCGTCTGATCGCCGCCACGCACAGTCCGCGTGAGCGCGAAGAAGTCCAGGATCGGGCGATACGTCCCGTCAGCCTGGCCGAATACATCGGCCAGCCGACCGTTCGCGAGCAGATGGAGCTGTTTATCCAGGCCGCCCGTGGCCGTAGCGAATCCCTCGACCACACCTTGATCTTCGGCCCGCCGGGTTTGGGCAAGACCACGCTGGCGAACATCATTGCCCAGGAAATGGGCGTGTCGATCAAAAGTACTTCGGGCCCGGTGCTTGAACGGCCAGGCGATCTGGCGGCGCTGCTGACCAATCTTGAGCCGCACGACGTGCTGTTCATCGATGAAATCCATCGTTTGTCGCCAATCGTCGAAGAAGTGCTGTATCCGGCGATGGAAGATTTCCAGCTCGACATCATGATCGGCGAGGGGCCGGCGGCGCGTTCGATCAAGCTCGATCTGCCGCCGTTCACCCTCGTTGGCGCGACGACGCGGGCGGGGATGCTGACCAATCCGCTGCGTGACCGTTTCGGTATCGTCCAGCGTCTTGAGTTCTACAGCACCGCCGACCTGGCGACGATTGTCAGTCGTTCGGCGAACATCCTCGGCCTGCCGCTGGACCCGGAAGGTGCCTTCGAGATTGCCCGTCGTGCTCGGGGTACGCCGCGGATCGCTAACCGGTTGTTGCGCCGGGTGCGGGATTTCGCCGAAGTCCGGGCCAAGGGTCACATCACCAAGTCCGTCGCCGACCTGGCGCTGAACCTGCTGGATGTCGACGAGCACGGCTTCGATCATCAGGACCGGCGTTTGCTGTTGACCATGATCGAGAAGTTCGATGGCGGCCCGGTCGGTATCGACAGCCTGGCGGCGGCGATCAGCGAAGAACGCCACACCATCGAAGATGTGCTGGAGCCATATTTGATTCAGCAGGGCTACATCATGCGTACGCCGCGGGGCAGGGTGGTGACCCGGCACGCATACCTGCATTTTGGTTTAAACATTCCGTCACGAATGGGCGAGATGCCTGTGGTAGACGAGTTTCTCGATGCCGTGGACGATTAATACACATTTATTGTCGATTTATTCAGCGTTTGTACTGTCTCAGGACGGTACTTTTGCGGTAAAGCCTTCGAACAATGAAAAACAGTTGCCTGGCTGGATTGGCAACCCGAGGAGTAAGCACTAGAGTATGCGCGCGCAAAACGGGCTTGAGTCGTTCGCACATCGTTGTCGCGTTTATTACGAGGACACCGATGCGGGCGGCATCGTGTATTACGTTAATTACCTCAAGTTTATGGAACGGGCTCGAACCGAGCGGCTCCGGGAGCTGGGCTTTGCCCAGTCGGCGCTGGCAGGGGAGGACCTGTTGTTCGTCGTGCACTCCAGCGAAGCGCGTTACCACGCGCCGGCGCGACTGGACGACGAACTGCTGGTAAGCGCTGATGTAATCGAATTGAACCGTGCCAGCCTGCGCTTCAGACAGCAGGTCAGGCGGGCAACGGATAATGTGCTGCTCTGTGAGGGGCAGTTTCTGGTGGCCTGTGTGCGCACTAACAGTTTGAAACCCCGGGCCCTTCCCGAAGACTTGCGTGCGGCTTTCGCCGACGCGGTCGGCACGGGTACACACTTAAAGCAGGAGATAAAGCGTGGAAGCTAACGTCGTCGACCATTCCTCCATGTGGAGCCTGGTCAGCAATGCCAGCATCGTGGTGCAGTTGGTAATGTTGACTCTGGTGGCCGCATCGGTGACCTCATGGATCATGATCTTTCAGCGCAGCAATCTGATACGCGCCGGTCGACGTGCCCTGGAGAGCTTCGAGGAGCGCTTCTGGTCGGGTATCGACCTGTCCAAGCTCTATCGTCAGGCCGGCAGCAACCCGGATCCGGATTCGGGCGTCGAGCAGATCTTCCGTGCCGGCTTCAAAGAGTTCTCGCGCCTGCGCCAGCAGCCGGGTGTCGATCCTGAAGCGGTGATGGAAGGCGTGGCCCGTGCCATGCGTGTTGCCATCTCCCGCGAGGAAGAAAAACTCGAGCAGAGCCTGCCATTCCTCGCCACCGTAGGTTCGGTCAGCCCGTACATCGGTCTGTTCGGTACCGTCTGGGGGATCATGAACTCCTTCCGCGGCCTGGCCAGCGCACAACAGGCCACTCTGGCCACTGTGGCTCCAGGCATCGCCGAAGCCCTGATTGCCACCGCGATCGGCCTGTTCGCCGCGATCCCGGCCGTTATCGCTTACAACCGTTTCTCTGCCCGCAGCGAAACCTTGCTGAGCCGCTACTACACCTTCGCCGATGAATTCCAGGCGATCCTGCACCGCAAAGTGCACACCAGCGAAGAATAAGCAGGTATTTCCCGATGGCTTTAATCACTCGAGCCCGACACAAGCGCAAGCCGGTCGCCGAGATGAACGTAGTGCCTTACATCGACGTGATGCTGGTGCTGCTGGTCATCTTCATGGTGACTGCGCCGATGCTCAATCAGGGCGTGAAAGTGGATCTGCCCAAGGTTTCCAGCGAAGCCTTGCCGCAGGACAACAACACCCAGGTGCTGACCATTTCGATCAAGGCTGACAAGACCTACTACTGGAACCTTGGCAGCGAAGTCGATACTGAAAAGCAACAGGACAGGGCCATGACCCTGCCGCAGATGACCGATGCGGTGACCAAGATCATTCGCGCCGGCACTGAAGGCGGCAAGCGTACCCAGGTCTTCATCCGTGGCGACAAGTCCGTCGATTATGGCTCCGTCATGGGCGCCATGGGCGGGTTGCAGAAAGCCGGGGTCGGTAATGTTGGCTTGATTACCGAGGCCCCCTGATGCAGCAACAGCGAGAGCCGTCCGCCTCGGAAAGCTACTTCTGGCCTAGTGTCTGGGCGATTGGCTTGCACGTGCTGGTGTTCGGCATGCTGTTCGTCAGTTTTGCCCTGACGCCTGAGCTGCCGGTGGCCAAGCCGATTGTCCAGGCGACCCTGTACCAGCTGAAATCGAAAAGTCAGGCGACCACCCAGACCAATCAGAAGATTGCGGGTGAGGCGAAGAAATCCGCCGCGCGTCAGACCGAAGTCGAGCAGATGGAGCAGAAAAAGGTCGAGCAGGAAGCGGTGAAGGCTGCGGAACAAAAGAAAGAAGAAGCGGCTCAAAAGGCCGAGGAAGCCAAGAAGGCCGACGAGGCGAAGAAAGCGGAACAGGCGAAGAAGGCTGACGAAGCCAAGAAAACCGAAGACGCGAAGAAAGCCGCCGACGCCAAGAAGGCAGAAGAGAAACAATTGGCTGATATAGCCAAGAAGAAAGCCGAAGAAGAGGCCAAGAAGGCTGCTGAAGAAGAGGCCAAGAAAGAGGCCGCTGAAGAAGCCAAGAAGAAAATCGTCGAAGACGCGAAGAAGAAAGCCGCCGAAGACGCCAAGAAGAAATCCGAAGCTGAAGAGGCGAAGAAGAAAGTCGCCGAAGACGCCAAGAAGAAAGCTGCTGCCGATGCTGCGAAGAAGAAAGCACAGGACGCGGCACGCAAATCGGTCGAGGACAAGAAGGCTCAGGCTCTGGCCGACCTGCTGTCCGACAAGACCGAGCGTCAGCAGGCTTTGGCAGATGAAGTGGGTGATGAAACCGCCGGCAACTTCGATGATCTGATTCGTTCGCGAGCATCTGAAGGTTGGGCGCAGCCTCCGTCGGCCCGTAAAGGCATGAAGGTGGTACTGCAAATCAACATGCTCCCTGACGGAACGATCTCCGGTGTTTCGGTTGCTCATTCCAGCGGTGACGCGCCGTTCGACAGCTCTGCCGTCGCGGCTGTAAAAAATATTGGTCGATTGACCGAAATGCAGGGTCTGAAACCAGCGGATTTCGCACCCTATCGTTCATTCAAGATGACATTCACACCTGAGGATCTAGCCTTGTGAGAAACCTTCTTCGAGGACTGCTTGTAGTCATGTTCTGCTTTGCAGGACTGGCTTCGGCAGATGAAAAAAATATCCTGGTCAGCAGTGGCAGCTCCCAGGCAACGCCAATTGCCGTCGTGCCGTTCGGCTTCCAGGGCGGTGCCGTCCTGCCGGACGACATTGCTGAAATCGTTGGTAACGATCTGCGCAACTCGGGCTACTACGCTCCGATTCCAAAGCAGAACATGATCAGCCAGCCAAGCCAGCCGAGCGAAATCATCTTCCGTGACTGGAAGGCGGTAGGTGCTCAGTTCATCATGGTCGGCAACATCGTGCCGGCCGGTGGCCGCTTGCAAGTGCAGTGGGCTCTGTTCAACGTCGCTACCGAGCAGAAAGTGGCGGACGGCAGTGTTTCCGGCACGACCGAGCAACTGCGCGACATGGCGCACTTCATCTCTGACCAGTCGTTCCAGAAACTCACCGGTATCGACGGTGCGTTCTCGACTCGCCTGCTGTACGTGACGGCTGAACGCTTCTCCGAGAAGAACACCCGTTACACGCTGCAACGTTCGGACTATGACGGTGCCCGCGCCGTAACCCTGCTGCAATCGCGCGAGCCAATCCTGTCGCCGCGTTTCGCACCGGACGGCAAGCGTATTGCCTACGTGTCGTTCGAGCAGAAGCGTCCACGCATCTTCATGCAGAACATCGACACCGGTCGCCGTGAGCAGATCACCAACTTCGAAGGCCTGAACGGTGCTCCTGCCTGGTCGCCGAATGGTGATCGCCTGGCGTTCGTATTGTCGAAAGACGGCAACCCGGACATCTACGTGATGAACCTGGCTTCGCGTCAGATCACTCGCGTGACCGCAGGTCCTGGCATCAACACCGAACCGTACTGGGGCAAGGATGGTTCGACCATCTACTTCACCTCGGACCGTGGCGGCAAACCACAGATCTACAAAACCAGTGCAAGTGGCGGCGGTGCGGAGCGAGTGACCTTTATCGGTAACTACAACGCCAACCCGAAGCTTTCGGCTGATGAAAAGACCCTGGTAATGATCCATCGCCAGGACGGTTTCACCAATTTCAAGGTGGCAGCCCAGGATTTGCAGCGGGGAAGTGTAAAAATCCTCACTGATAGCACTCTGGACGAGTCGCCTACTGTTGCGCCCAACGGCACCATGGTAATCTACGCCACCCGCCAACAGGGCCGGGGAGTCTTGATGCTCGTGTCCATTAATGGACGCGTTAGGCTCCCGCTTCCTACCGCTCAAGGCGAAGTCAGAGAACCGTCCTGGTCCCCTTACCTGAAGTGAGCGGGCGCTACACGTTTTACTTAACACACTGGGGTTCATTAGGAGTTTCACGATGGAAATGCTGAAGTTTGGTAAATTTGCTGCGCTGGCTCTGGCCATGGCTGTAGCTGTAGGTTGCTCGTCCAAAGGCGGCGACAACGCCGGTGAAGGCGCTGTTGATCCAAACGCTGGTTACGGCGCAAACACTGGTGCCGTTGACGGTTCCCTGAGCGAAGAAGCTGCTCTGCGCGCAATCACCACCTTCTACTTCGAATACGACAGCTCGGACCTGAAGCCAGAAGCCATGCGCGCTCTGGACGTTCACGCCAAAGACCTGAAAGCAAACGGCGCTCGCGTTGTTCTGGAAGGCAACACCGACGAACGTGGTACTCGTGAGTACAACATGGCACTGGGCGAGCGTCGTGCGAAAGCCGTTCAGCGCTACCTGGTACTGCAAGGTGTTTCCCCAGCTCAGCTGGAACTGGTTTCCTACGGCGAAGAGCGTCCAGTTGCTACCGGCAACGACGAGCAGTCCTGGGCTCAAAACCGTCGCGTCGAACTGCGTAAGTAATTCGATATGCGAACGTGCCGTCGTGCTGTAACTGTTCTGGCTCTCAGCCTCGCGCCGCTTGCGGCGTGGGCTGCGGTTCCTGTGGTCGATGACAACTCCGGTTATAACAATAGCGGGAGCAGTTATCCGCCTGCAGGTTACGGTACGAACGGCGCCTATGCCGGGGGAGCGGCTTCGGCCCCTGCCTCGGCACAAGGCATGCTGTTCAACCAACTGCAACAAATGCAGGATCAGATATCGCGCCAGCAAGGCGTGATCGAAGAACTGCAGAATCAGGTTGCGCGCATGAAGCAAGAATCCCTGGAGCGATACCAGGATCTTGATCGGCGCATAGGATCCGGTGCTGCACCTGCCGCGACTCCTGAGAATTCTTCTGCCGGTGGCGATGCAAGTGCTGCTACCGGTGCCGCCGCTGGAGCCGGGGCCGCTGCGGCCGCCCAGGCACCTGCCGCGGGTGGCGAACCGGCTGATCCGGCCAAGGAAAAGCTGTATTACGATGCAGCCTTCGACCTGATCAAGGCCAAGGATTTCGACAAGGCCAGCCAGGCTTTCGCCGCTTTCCTGCGTAAATACCCGAACAGCCAATACGCGGGCAATGCCCAGTACTGGTTGGGTGAAGTGAACCTGGCCAAAGGCGATCTGCAAGGTGCAGGTCAGGCTTTTGCCAAGGTTTCGCAGCTCTATCCCAAGCATGCCAAAGTGCCGGATTCGCTGTACAAGCTGGCTGACGTAGAGCGCCGCCTCGGTCACACCGACAAGGTCAAAGGCATTCTGCAACAGGTGGTGTCCCAGTATCCGGGTACCTCCGCTGCTCAGTTGGCCCAGCGCGATCTGCAGCGCATGTAATACTGTTTGACCCGTTTAGAAGAAACCCGCGCTTGTCGCGGGTTTTTTCGTTAGAATTCACGCCCTTTTATGAAACACGCTTCTGGTGATCTACGCGATGGCGGGGTTGCCTGAAGTGCCTGACGGAGGCGGACAGCCTGTTTAGCTGTTACGCCCGTGGCGACTATGCAAGACACATTGAGAATCACCGAAGTTTTCTACTCGTTGCAGGGGGAAACGCGGACTGCCGGGCTGCCCACTGTTTTTGTGCGCCTGACCGGTTGCCCATTGCGTTGCCAATACTGCGACAGTGCCTACGCGTTCAGCGGCGGCACCATTCGTACACTCGACGACATCCTCGAGCAGGTAGCCGGGTTTCGCCCGCGCTACGTCTGTGTCACCGGCGGTGAGCCGCTGGCACAGCCCAATGCCATTCCTTTGCTCAAGCAGTTGTGTGATGCCGGCTACGAAGTCTCGCTGGAAACCAGCGGCGCCCTCGATATTTCCGCGGTCGATCCGCGGGTCAGTCGGGTTGTCGACCTGAAGACCCCCGATTCCAAAGAAGCCCATCGCAATCGTTACGAGAACATCGAGTTGCTGACGCCCAACGATCAGGTGAAGTTTGTCATCTGCTCGCGGGAAGACTATGACTGGGCGGTATCCAAGCTGATCCAGTACGGTCTTGAGCGGCGTGCCGGCGAAGTGCTGTTTTCCCCGAGCCACCATGACCTGAATGCTCGGGATCTGGCGGATTGGGTGGTGGCGGACAATTTGCCCGTGCGCCTGCAATTGCAACTGCACAAGTATCTGTGGAATGACGAGCCGGGGCGCTGAGATGACTGAACAACTGAACACCACTGAAAAGCGTGCGGTCATTTTGCTGTCCGGCGGCCTGGACTCGGCCACGGTCGTGGCGATGGCCCGTGCCGAAGGCTATCGCTGCTACACCATGAGCTTCGATTACGGCCAGCGCTCTCACGCAGAGTTGCACGCCGCCGCACGCGTCGCTCGCGATCTGGGCGTGGTCGAGCACAAGGTGATCGGTCTGAACCTGAACGGCATGGGCGGTTCGGCCCTGACCGACAGCAGCATCGATATCCCGGAGGAACTGGGTGAAGGCATTCCGGTGACTTATGTGCCGGCGCGCAACACGGTGTTCCTTTCTCTAGCGTTGGGTTGGGCTGAAGTATTGGGCGCTCGTGACATCTTTATTGGTGTCAACGCAGTGGACTACTCCGGCTACCCGGATTGCCGTCCCGAGTTCATCGAGTCGTTCGAGCGCATGGCCAACCTGGCGACCAAGGCCGGTGTAGAAGGCAATGGTTTCCGCATCCAGGCCCCGTTGCAGAACCTGAGCAAGGCGCAGATCGTCCAGGCCGGCGTGAAGCTTGGTGTTGACTACGGGCTGACTGTTTCCTGCTATCAGGCGGACGATAATGGCCGTGCGTGCGGCAAATGCGACAGCTGCCGACTGCGTGCAGAAGGCTTCGCAGCGGCCGGAATCAGCGACCCGACACCTTATTTTTGATTATTTTCAAATTAGGTGTTGAATAGTCCTTAAAAATCAGTATTATACGCGCCACCACACAGCGGGTCGTTAGCTCAGTTGGTAGAGCAGTTGGCTTTTAACCAATTGGTCGTAGGTTCGAATCCCACACGACCCACCATATTTGGCGGTTTAGAAAATCCGGAAGGCCCACGAAAGTGAGGATTTCCGGGTTTTTTTTTGCCTGCGATTCGGGCATGTCTCCTTTCGGTGCCGTTGCGCTGACACAGGTCAGAATCATCTTTTGCATCACCGGGATATTCTGTAGCCTTGCGCAGCTTCAACGCTGTCCGTGCCTGATAAAACTCACTCTCCCGGCGGTACCCTCAAGCGGTCCGGAGCCGGGTGTATACTCGACTTTCGCGCGAACGCGCCTGCAGGTCTTGCGAACATGACGCAGATTTCCGAACGCCTTCTGGTACAAGCCCACCTCGACGCCAAGCAGCCGAAGCCGCTGACGGCCGAGGAAGAGGCTTATTACCGTTCCGCCATCGCCGCCGAGCTCAAGGCTCAGGACGCGGTGCTGGTTGCCCACTTTTATTGCGATCCGATCATCCAGGCCCTCGCCGAAGAAACCGGCGGTTGTGTTTCCGACTCGCTGGAAATGGCCCGCTTCGGCAACGCCCACCCGGCCAAGACCGTGGTGGTCGCCGGCGTGAAGTTCATGGGTGAAACCGCGAAGATTCTCAACCCGGAAAAACGTGTACTGATGCCCACCCTGGAGGCGACCTGCTCGCTGGACCTGGGTTGCCCGGTGGATGAGTTCTCGGCGTTCTGCGATCAGCATCCCGAGCGCACCGTTGTGGTGTATGCCAACACGTCGGCGGCGGTCAAAGCCAGGGCCGACTGGGTGGTGACCTCAAGCTGCGCGCTGGAGATCGTCGAAAGCCTGATGGACAACGGCGAGACCATCATCTGGGGCCCGGACAAGCACCTGGGCACCTACATTCAGCGTCAGACCGGCGCCGACATGCTGCTCTGGGATGGTGCGTGCATCGTCCATGAAGAGTTCAAGTCCAAGCAGCTGGAAGACATGAAAGCGTTGTACCCGGACGCGGCCATTCTGGTGCATCCGGAGTCGCCGACGTCGGTGATCGAGCTGGCGGACGCCGTCGGTTCCACCAGCCAGTTGATCGCTGCCGCACAAACGCTGCCGAACAAGACCCTGATCGTCGCTACCGACCGCGGCATCTTCTACAAGATGCAGCAGCTGTGCCCGGACAAGGTCTTCATCGAGGCGCCAACGGCCGGTAACGGCGCGGCATGCCGCAGTTGCGCACATTGCCCGTGGATGGCCATGAACACCCTTGAGCGCACGCTGAAGTGCCTGAAGGAGGGCTCGAACGAGATCTTCGTCGACCCGGCGCTGATTCCCCAGGCGATTCGCCCACTCAAGCGCATGCTCGATTTCACCCAGGCTGCGCGGATGAAGCTGGCCGGCAACGCCTGACCTTGAGCCGCAAACCAAAACGCCCCGATTTGATCGGGGCGTTTTTGCATCTGCAGGATTATTTGGCTTTCTTCGGGATCCGCACCAGTTGCGTGTCCGAATAGATGTCATGCCAGGCACGCTTGCGTTTGTCGAACAGCGACCAGAAGAATCCCACGCCCAGGCACAGCCACGACGCAATCGATACCATGAACCGCAGCAGCGCCTGCCACAGGCTGATCGCGGTGCCATCGGCATTCTGTACGCGGATGCCCCACACCTGCATGCCCAGTGTCTGGCCAGCGTGAGTCCAGAACTTGGCGAAGAAGCCAAACAGCACCAGCAGCAACACGGTGGAGTAGAGCGGGTCGCCGTCCAGCTTGCCGGCGTCGGTCAGTACCCGCAGGCGCTCCTCACCGATGATCGCGGCCTGGATCATCTTGTAGATTCCGCCGGTGACGATCAGCAGGGCGGTACACAGCAAGAAGTCATAGAACATCGCTGCCAGACGACGACCCAGGCCAACGGCGGGAAAATCGCCCTGGGGGATGAGCAGGTGTTTCGACATGGCAGCCTCTGGACGGAAAGAGAAGCGCCATTTTACGGATTCGCGCGCACAAAAAAGCCCCTGATATCAATATCAGGGGCTTTTTCGTAACAGAAGATCAGCCTTCGGCTTGTACTTCGTCAGCCTGCATGCCTTTCTGGCCCTGCACAGCCACGAAAGTCACTTTCTGGCCTTCTTTCAGGCTCTTGAAGCCGTTGCCCTGAATAGCGCGGAAATGCACGAACAGATCCGGACCGCTTTCTGGAGTGATAAAACCAAAACCTTTCTCGTCGTTAAACCACTTGACGGTACCGCTCTGACGTTGGGACATTTCTTATTTCCTTTGACGCAAAAATTGATGACAGTCTCTTCCTCATGAAAGAGTACTGGGGCTGGTTGCAGGAGAGTAAGAAGACGTCGAACGGGATGTAGCTAACTTGTAGGCTACTGCCCAGGTCACGATTCCAAGCTGACCCATGCAAACACAGTGGACAAACTCTACGCCAACTACAGGAGGAAAAACAAGCCCCGTGAGGGCCCCGGTTTTCCTGTGCTTGCTGGCAGTTAGTCAGTCCATTAGTCGGGCTTATACGATTAGCTTGTTCAATTGTTTTCGAACGTTATAAGCCAAGTTCATATTCGAATCGAATGTAAAGAAAGTGCACTGTTTTATGGCGATTGCGTTACACATTAGTGCACGCATAACGCAATCGCGTTACTTATAGAAACAGTCAATCAACCACGATAGTAGCGTTGTGGAACGAATGGCATTTTGCTTACAAGCATTTGCACCTTTTTCCCACGAACGATGGCCCAGACTGGCGTGTCGAGTGCGACATAGGCGCTGTCGAGGTAACCCATCGCCAATGGCCCACCCAGGGTCGGACCGAAACCGCCGCTGCACACGCTGCCGATGATCTCGCCGGCTTCGTTGACGATTTCTGCCCCTTCACGGACCGGCGTGCGCTCCTGCGGCAACAGGCCGACGCGTTTGCGCGCGACACCGTTCTGTTGCTGGCTGAAAACCTGTTCTGCACCCGGGAAACCACCGGCACGTGCGCCATCAGCGCGGCGTGGCTTGGAGATGGCCCACAGCAGGCTCGCTTCGATCGGCGTGGTGTCGGTGTTCATGTCGTGGCCGTACAGGCACAGGCCGGCTTCCAGACGCAGCGAGTCACGGGCACCGAGGCCGATGGCGGCCACTTCCGGTTCGGCGAGCAGGGCGCGGGCGAGTTTTTCCGCATCGGCTGCCGGTACGGAGATTTCGAAACCGTCTTCACCGGTGTAGCCCGAACGACTGACGAAGCAATCGACGCCCAGCAGTTTCACGCGGGCGAACTGCATGAAGGTCATCTTCGCCACTTCCGGTGCCAGGCGCGCCAGCACGGTCACGGCGGCCGGGCCTTGCAGGGCGAGCAGGGCGCGTTCTTCGAACAATGGCTCGATCTTGCATTGATCGCCGATGTGCTTCTGCAGATGGGCCAGGTCCTGGTCCTTGCACGCGGCGTTGACCACCAGGAACAGTTCGTCGTTGCCCAGATTGGCGACCATCAGGTCATCGAGGATTCCACCGGTTTCGTTGGTGAACATCGCGTAGCGCTGCATGCCCACCGGCAGGTCGATGATGTCCACCGGCACCAGGGTTTCCAGGGCTTTGGCGGCATTGGCGCCGGTCAGGCGGATCTGGCCCATGTGCGAGACATCGAACAGCCCGGCCTGTTCACGGGTGTGCTGGTGTTCTTTCATCACACCCAGCGGGTATTGCACCGGCATGTCGTAGCCGGCGAACGGCACCATGCGGGCGCCGAGTTCGATGTGCAGAGCGTGCAGCGGGGTTTTCGACAGTTGTTCGGTGGACATGCGGGACTCCTTGATTCACACCAACCCTCTCCCGGAGGGAGAGGGGGCTAATTAACACTCGATAATGTTGACCGCCAGACCGCCGCGGGCGGTCTCCTTGTATTTGCTTTTCATGTCGGCGCCGGTCTGGCGCATGGTGCGGATGACCTTGTCGAGGGAGACGAAGTGCTGCCCGTCTCCGCGCATGGCCATGCGCACGGCGTTGATCGCCTTGACCGAGCCCATGGCGTTGCGCTCGATGCACGGCACCTGCACCAGCCCGCCAATCGGGTCGCAGGTCAGGCCGAGGTTGTGTTCCATGCCGATTTCAGCGGCGTTTTCCACTTGCTGCACGCTGCCGCCGAGCACTTCGCACAACGCACCGGCCGCCATCGAGCAGGCCACGCCGACCTCGCCTTGACAGCCGACTTCGGCGCCGGAAATCGAGGCGTTCTCCTTGTACAGAATGCCGATGGCCGCCGCGGTCAGCAGGAAACGCACCACGCCGTCATCGTTGGCGCCGGGAATGAAGCGCATGTAGTAATGCAATACGGCGGGAATAATCCCCGCCGCGCCGTTGGTCGGCGCCGTAACCACGCGCCCGCCATTGGCGTTTTCTTCGTTGACGGCGAGGGCGTAGAGGTTGACCCAGTCCAGCACCGACAACGGATCGCGCAGTGACGATTCCGGGTTCTTGCACAGTTGCCGGTGCAACGCCGCTGCCCGCCGCTTGACCTTCAAACCGCCCGGCAGAATGCCTTCGTTGCGACAGCCGGCGGCCACGCAGTCCTGCATCACTTGCCAGATTTTCAGCAGGCCGGCGCGGGTTTCCGCTTCCGGGCGCCAGGCGCTTTCGTTGGTTAGCATCACCTGACTGATCGACAGACCGTAGGTGGCGCAGTGGCCGAGCAAGTCCTTGGCACTCTTGAACGGGAAGGTCAGCGGTGTGGCGTCTTCGACGATACGGTCGGCTCCGGCCGCATCTTCGTCGACCACAAAACCACCGCCGACCGAGTAGTACTCGCGGCTGCGGATCTGCAATCCCGCTGCATCGAAGGCACGGAAGATCATGCCGTTGGGGTGATAGGCCAACGGCTTGCGGATCATTGCCAGATGTTCTTTCTCGTTGAACGCGATGCTGTGTTCACCGAGCAGGTTCAAACGCCCGCTGCCGCGAATCTGTGAGAGACGTGCGGCGACGGTTTCGGTATCCACGGTATCCGGGTGTTCACCTTCCAGGCCCAGCAACACAGCCTTGTCGCTGCCGTGACCCTTGCCGGTGGCGCCGAGGGATCCGTACAACTCGACCCTGACGCTGGTGGTGGCCGACAACAGGTTTTCCCGGCGCAGGCCTTCGACGAAGCGCGCGGCTGCGCGCATCGGGCCGACGGTGTGGGAGCTGGAGGGGCCGATGCCAATCTTGAACAGGTCGAACACGCTTAACGACATGGTTGTTCTCCGGTTTCTTGTTATAGGCACATCAGGCACGCATGAAAGGGGCGGGCGAACCCGCCCCCTCACAGGTCAAGCGTAGCTTTCGATCGACGGGCAGGCGCAGACCAGGTTGCGGTCGCCGAACACGTTGTCGACGCGGCCGACCGGCGGCCAGTACTTGCCTTCGATCAACGACGCCACCGGGTACACCGCTTGCTCGCGGCTGTACGGGTGAGTCCACTCGCCGACCAGCTCTGCGGCGGTGTGCGGAGCGTTCTTCAGCGGGTTGTCGTCCTTGTCCAGGGTGCCGTTTTCCACTGCGCGGATTTCTTCGCGGATGCGGATCATGGCGTCGCAGAAGCGGTCCAGTTCTTCCTTGGATTCGCTTTCAGTCGGCTCGATCATCAGCGTGCCGGCCACCGGGAACGACATGGTCGGGGCGTGGAAGCCGAAGTCGATCAGACGCTTGGCCACGTCATCGACGCTGATGCCGCTGCTGTCTTTCAGCGGACGCAGGTCGAGGATGCACTCGTGCGCCACCAGACCGTTGCTGCCGGTGTACAGCACTGGATAGTGCTCTTCCAGGCGACGGGAAATGTAGTTGGCATTGAGGATCGCCAGTTGCGAAGCGCGCTTCAGACCTGCGCCACCCATCATACGAATGTACATCCAGGTGATCGGCAGAATGCTCGCGCTGCCGAACGGTGCGGCGCAGACCGCGCCTTCCTTGCGTTCCATGTGGCCATGGCCCGGCAGGAACGGGGTCAGGTGCGATTTCACGCCGATAGGGCCGACGCCCGGGCCGCCACCGCCGTGGGGGATGCAGAAAGTCTTGTGCAGGTTCAGGTGCGAGACGTCGCCGCCGAATTTGCCCGGTGCGCAGAGGCCGACCATCGCGTTCATGTTGGCGCCGTCGATGTACACCTGGCCGCCGTTGTCATGAATGATGCCGCAGATTTCGCGGATGCCTTCTTCGAACACGCCGTGGGTCGACGGGTAAGTGATCATCAGCGCCGCGAGGTGTTCGCGGTGCTCGATGGCCTTGGCGCGCAAGTCTTCGATGTCCACGTTGCCACGGGCGTCGCAGGCGGTCACGACCACGCGCATGCCGGCCATGTTGGCGGTCGCCGGGTTGGTGCCGTGGGCGGACGACGGGATCAGGCAGATGTCGCGACGGTCTTCGCCACGGCTCTGGTGATAGGCGCGAATCGCCAGGAGACCTGCGTACTCACCTTGGGAACCGGCGTTCGGTTGCAGGGAGATCGAGTCGTAACCGGTGGCGGCGCAGAGCATCGCTTCCAGTTCGTCAGTCAGTTGCTGATAACCGGCGCTTTGCTCGGCAGGGGCGAACGGGTGCAGGGCGCCGAATTCGGCCCAGGTCACCGGGATCATTTCGCTGGCGGCGTTGAGTTTCATGGTGCACGAGCCCAGCGGGATCATGGTGCGATCCAGTGCCAGGTCCTTGTCCGCCAGTTTGCGCAGGTAGCGCATCAGCTCGGTTTCCGAGTGATAACGGTTGAACACCGGGTGGCTGAGGATCGGCGACTGGCGAACCAGTGCGGCTGGAATAGTGCTTGCAGCCGAAGCGGCGAGAGCAGCGAAATCCGGCAGGGTCTTGCCGTCGGCGAACAGGCCCCACAGGGTTTCGATGTCGGCCTGGGTGGTGGTTTCGTCGACCGACAGGCCCAGACGCTGGGCGTCGATCACACGCAGGTTGATCTGTTGGGCGCGAGCCTTGTCGTGCAGCGCGGCAGTTTGCGTGCCGGTGGCCAGGGTCAGGGTGTCGAAGAAGCTGCTTTGCTCGACGGTCACGCCCAGTGCGCTCAGGCCCTTGGCCAAGATCGCGGTCAGGTGATGCACGCGGTTGGCAATCTGGGTCAGGCCTTTCGGGCCGTGGTACACGGCGTACATGCTGGCGATGTTGGCCAGCAGCACTTGCGCGGTGCAGATGTTCGACGTGGCCTTCTCGCGGCGGATGTGTTGCTCGCGGGTCTGCATCGCCAGACGCAGGGCCGGCTTGCCGAAGCGGTCAACCGAGACACCGACCAGACGGCCGGGCATGTCGCGCTTGAACGCATCTTTGGTGGAGAAGTAAGCCGCGTGCGGGCCACCGAAGCCCAGCGGTACGCCGAAACGTTGGGCGCTGCCGATGGCCACGTCGGCGCCGAACTCGCCCGGTGGGGTCAGCAGGGTCAGGGCCAGCAGGTCAGCGGCCACGGCGACCAGTGCGTTGGCGGCGTGGAAGCGTTCGGTCAGTTCGCGGTAGTCGAACACATCACCGTTGCTCGCCGGGTATTGCAGCAATGCGCCGAAGAACGGCGTCACGTCGGTCAGTTCACGCTCGTCGCCGACCACCACTTCAATGCCCAGAGGCTCGGCACGGGTGCGCAGTACGTCGAGGGTTTGCGGGTGGCTGTGGATCGAGGCGAAGAACTGATGGCTGCCCTTGTTCTTGCTCAGGCGCTTGCAGAAGGTCATGGCTTCGGCAGCGGCGGTGGCTTCATCGAGCAGGGAGGCGTTGGCGATCGGCAGGCCGGTGAGGTCGCTGATCAGGGTCTGGAAGTTCAGCAGCGCTTCGAGACGGCCCTGGGAAATTTCTGGCTGGTACGGGGTGTAAGCGGTGTACCAGGCCGGGTTTTCCAGCAGGTTGCGCAGGATCGGCGACGGTGTGTGGCAGTTGTAGTAGCCCTGGCCGATGTAAGTCTTGAACAGTTGGTTCTTGCCGGCGATGCCTTTGATCATCGCCAGGGCATCGGCTTCGCTCAGGCCGTCATCGAGGCCGAGCACGCTGGTGCCCTTGATGCTTTCCGGGATGACGCTGGCGCTCAGGGCTTCCAGCGAGTCGAAGCCGAGGCTGTTGAGCATGGCCTGCTCGTCACCGGCGCGCGGGCCGATGTGACGGGCGATGAATTCATTGGCGGTGCCGAGATTTACTTGGGTCATGTCAGGTTCCTCAGGCTTCGGCTTGGGCTTTGATCAGACGGTCGTAGGCGTCCTGATCCAGCAACTTGGCGACGGCCGAAGCGTCGGCTGGCTTGAAGCGGAAGAACCAGCCTTCGCCCAGCGGATCTTCGTTGACCAGCTCAGGGCTGTCTTCCAGGGCCGGGTTGGTGGCCAGGACTTCACCGTCCAGTGGCATGTAAACGCCGCTGGCGGCTTTTACCGATTCCACGGTGGCGGCTTCGGCGCCTTTCTCGTACGCCTGCAGTTCAGGCAGTTGCACGAACACCACGTCGCCCAAAGCGTTCTGCGCGAAAGCGGTGATGCCAACGGTGACAGAGCCATCGGCTTCGGCGCGCAGCCATTCGTGATCTTCAGTAAAACGCAACTCGCTCATGGAATCTCCTAAGGGCCAGACTCGTCTGGTGGACGCGGTGGAATACTCGGGCGGCAATGCCCTGATTTTATGAGCGGTTACTTAGCAAGAACGCGGCCAACGTAAAAATATAGTTATAAATCAATTAGTTGATTGATTTGTTGGCGGTTGTGATCGAGCACGCTGTAGCGAAATCGCTACAGCTTGGGACGAAGAAAAAAGCTGAAGCGGATCAAAGCCTTGCACGGCGGTGGTCGAAGGAGGGTGTAGCGATATCGTTCCGCTGTAGCGCTTTCAGTACAGATGGAGGTCGCTTTTGGCGGGATTCAGGCTTTTCCCGGAATCCCGTACTTGCGCAGCCGATGGGCAATCGCGGTGTGCGAAGTCTGCAGGCGACTGGCCAGTTGGCGGGTCGAGGGGTAGCTGACGTAGAGTTTTTCCAGCAGCGATTTCTCGAACGCCTCCACGGCTTCTTCCAGGCTGTCGACGTCGGTATCGGTCTGGCGTGCCACCGAGGTGCCGGCGATGTCGAGGTCGCCGATGTCCACCAGACTGCTTTCGCAGATGGCGGCGGCGCGGAAGATCACGTTCTGCAATTGCCGCACGTTGCCCGGCCAGCGGTTGCCGAGCAGTGCCGGGTAAGTGCCCGGGGCGAGTCGGCAGACCGGGCGCTGGATCTGCGCGCAGGCCTGCTGCATGAAGTAACGCGCCAACAACAGAATGTCCTGGCCACGTTCGCGCAACGGCGGCACTTCGACGTTGAGCACGTTGAGGCGGTAGAACAGGTCTTCGCGGAACAGGCCTTCGCTGACCATTTTTTCCAGGTCGCGGTGAGTCGCGCTGAGGATGCGTACGTTGACCTTCACTTCGCGATCACCGCCCACCCGACGGAAGCTGCCATCGTTGAGAAAGCGCAGCAGCTTGGCCTGCAAGTACGGCGACATTTCGCCGATCTCGTCGAGAAACACCGTGCCCTGGTTGGCCAGTTCCATCAGCCCCGGTTTGCCGCCCCGTTGTGCGCCGGTGAAGGCGCCGGGGGCGTAGCCGAACAGTTCGCTCTCGGCGAGGTTCTCCGGCAGGGCCGCGCAGTTCAGCGCCAGAAATGGCGCGCTATGGCGGGTGCTGATGGCGTGGCAGGCGCGGGCTACCAATTCCTTGCCGGTGCCGGTTTCGCCCTGAATCAGCAGTGGCGCATCGAGGGCTGCCACCCGTTGCGCGCGGGCCTTGAGCGTGCGGATCGCCGGGGATTCGCCGAGCAGCGCATCGAAACCTTCGGCATGGTCATGGTGCAGCGCCGAGAGTTGTTCGCCGATGCGGTTCGGTTGATACAGGGTCAGCAGGGCGCCGGCGTCGGTGATCGGCGTGGCGTCCAGCAACAGGGTCTGGCCGTTGACGGTGATTTCCCGCAGTGGCAAGCGGAAGCCTTGTTCCAGCAAGGTTTCGAGCAGGCCGGGATCGTTGAACAGTTCCGAGACGCTTTCACCGGCCGGCTCGCGACCGTACAAGGCGATCAGCGCCGGGTTGGCCAGCAGCACTTTGCCGGCGCTGTCCAGCGCCAGCACCGGGTCGGTCATCGCCGCGAGCAACGCGTCGAGCTGCAAGTGCCGACGCTGACCGGGGAGGATGTCGACCACCACCACGGCCTCCACGCCGCGCACCCGGAACAACGCATCCTTGAGTTCTTCGAGCACTTGCGGGCTGAGGGTCGGGGCGTCGATGTAGACGTTCGGCGGGACCATTTCCACCGCATCCAGATTGAGGTTGCGCCCACCGAGTATCGCCAGGACTTCCTGGGTGATGCCGACGCGGTCGATGAAACTGACGTGGATACGCATGGGGTGGTTCAGTGTTCTGGAGTACGGAGGGGGGCAAGTATGCCTTGATGGGGGACTGGGGTGAAATCTCGAGATTACGGTCTTGCTTGAGATCCACCCCTCACCCCAGCCCTCTCCCCAGAGGGGCGAGGGGGAAAGGGAGCAGATTGGGGGCTTTTCAAAACTTGAGTTCGGCTCGCTATTTCAGGTCGGTGTACCTTGAGCGAGCAACTCGGTCGGCTCCCTCTCCCTCCGGGAGAGGGCTAGGCGGGCGGCGTTCCGATGAGGGGAAGCTTTTGGGGTTACTCGAAATGCTCGGGATTGACCGGATCCCCGGATTTCATATTCAACTGCACACGGATGTCTTCAAACATCAAATCGTAATGCTTGTGAACCGAGCCGATCTGGCTGTGGCTCTTGGGGATGCCGTACTTTTCGGCAATCTGCGTCACGTTGCGGGCGAAGTTGTAGGCCTCTTCCTTGGGCAGGAAGAACGGTTCGTTGACCTCTTTGCCCTGGATGGTTCCAACCAGCCGGAACTGTATCCCTTTGCCTTTTTGCGGATCCTGCGACACCTCGTATTCGAGGCGGATGTTGTAGTTGACGTCATCCTGGGTCAACGCGTGCCGTTCGATGTGCAAGTGACCGGGTTCGAACTGGGCCATGGTGTTCTCTCCTTTCAAGGCATGGGAGAAGGGCAGACCCTGGGTCTGCCCCCGGTATTTCTGGTTATCGGTAGGTGATGCCCGGCGCAGCAGTGCTGACCCGCGTACCGGCGGTGCCCTGGACGATGGCTTCGATGTCCGCGAGCGAACCGATCACCGCAACCTTGCCAGTATGGCGCGCAAATTCGCAAGCTGCCTGCACCTTCGGCCCCATGGAGCCGGCAGCGAAGCCCAGACGTTCGAGTTCGTCGGGGTGGGCCTGGGCGATGGCCTTCTGGGTCGGCTTGTTGAAATCGATGTACGCCGCGTTGACGTCGGTGGCGATCACCAGCAAGTCGGCTTCCAGTTGTTCGGCGAGCAGCGACGAGCACAGGTCCTTGTCGATGACGGCCTCAATACCTTTGAGGTTGCGCTTCTCGTCATACATGGTCGGGATGCCGCCTCCGCCAGCGCAGATCACGATGCTGCCCTTGTCCAGCAGCCACTTGATCGGGCGGATTTCGAAAATGCGTTTCGGCCGTGGACTGGCCACCACACGGCGGAACTTGTCGCCGTCCGGGGCAATCGCCCAGCCTTTCTCGGCGGCGAGTTTTTCTGCTTCAGCCTTGTCGTAGACAGGGCCGATCGGTTTGGTCGGGTTTTTGAAGGCCGGGTCGTTGGCGTCGACTTCGACCTGGGTGAGCAGGGTGGCGAACGGGACTTCGAAGTCCAGCAGGTTGCCCAGTTCCTGTTCGATGATGTAGCCGATCATGCCTTCGGTTTCAGCACCGAGCACGTCCAGCGGGTAAGGGGTGACGGAGGTGTAGGCGGCTGCCTGCAACGACAGCAGGCCGACTTGCGGGCCATTGCCGTGGGCGATGACCAGTTGGTTGCCCGGATGGATCTTGGCGATTTGCTCGGTGGCGATGCGGATGTTGGCGCGCTGGTTGTCAGCGGTCATCGGCTCACCACGGCGGAGCAGGGCGTTACCGCCCAGAGCTACGACGATACGCATAATGCAGTCCTTTCAGAATTCGGTGAGCCTGCGGGTGCAGCCTTCGGCGGCGCCCGCAGGTCAAAGGTCAACGCTTACAGATCAGCCAGGGTCGACACCAGAATCGCCTTGATGGTGTGCATGCGGTTTTCCGCTTGCTCGAAGGCGATGCAGGCAGGCGACTCGAACACGTCGTCGGTCACTTCGATGCCGTTGGCCAGGTGCGGATACTGCTCGGCGATCTGTTTGCCGACCTTGGTATCGCTGTTGTGGAACGCCGGCAGGCAATGCATGAACTTGGTGCGCGGGTTGCCGGTGGCTTTCATCAGCTCTTTGTTGACCTGATATGGCAGCAGTTGCTGGATACGCTCGGCCCAGGCTTCAACCGGTTCGCCCATCGATACCCAGACGTCGGTGTGGATGAAGTCCACGCCTTTGACGGCGGCTTTCGGGTCGTCGGTCAGGGTGATGCGGGCACCGCTTTCCTCTGCGTATTTCTTGCAGCGATCGACCAGATCGTCGTGGGGCCACAGGGCTTTCGGCGCGCAGATGCGCACGTCCATGCCCAGTTTGGCGCCGACCAGCAGCAGCGAGTTGCCCATGTTGTTGCGGGCGTCGCCCAGGTAGGCGTAGCTGATTTCATGGATCGGCTTGTCGGCGTGCTCACGCATGGTCAGCACGTCGGCGATCATTTGCGTTGGGTGATATTCATCGGTCAGGCCGTTGAACACCGGTACGCCGGCGAACTTGGCCAGCTCTTCGACGATTTCCTGCTTGAAGCCACGGTACTCGATGGCGTCGTACATGCGACCCAGCACGCGGGCTGTGTCCTTCATGC
The DNA here is from genome assembly GCF_058789255.1 of Pseudomonas sp. FW215-R2. NCBI lineage: Bacteria > Pseudomonadati > Pseudomonadota > Gammaproteobacteria > Pseudomonadales > Pseudomonadaceae > Pseudomonas > Pseudomonas sp. FW215-R2. The sequence goes on along the minus strand of NZ_JBYTBO010000020.1, from coordinate 75,938 downwards.
TTTCCTTGTGGCCGATCTGCGAGGAATTCGGGTCGATGTAGGTGACGTTGGCGCCCTGGTCATATGCGGCGACTTCGAACGCGCAACGGGTGCGGGTCGAGGTTTTTTCGAAGATCAGGGCGATGTTGTTGCCCTTCAGGTGTTGTTGCTCGGTGCCGGTGTACTTGGCGCGCTTGAGGTCGCGGGACAGGTCGAGCAGGTAACGCAGCTCACGTGGGGTGTGGTGTTCCAGGCTGAGCAGGTTACGGTTGTGGATGTTGAAAGCCATGATGGATCTCCTTGCCCGACACTGTGAAAGCTACTGCGCTCGGAAATACTGCGTTAAAAACAGGCTCGGAATGCTCATTTACAGCCAGTAAACTCCGCTTCCTCGCCTGTTTTTGCCTTGTCTTTCCTTCGCTCGCTACGCTTTCACAGCGCCGGGTCGTTTTAAGTCAAAAAGTTAGTAGTCGATTGGGTCGCGGACGATCGGGCAAGTCATGCAGTGGCCGCCGCCACGGCCACGGCCCAGTTCGCCGGCGCTGATAGTGATGACCTCGACCCCGGCCTTGCGCAGCAGGGTGTTGGTGTAGGTGTTGCGGTCGTAGCCGATGACCACGCCCGGTTCCACGGCCACCACGTTGTTGCCGTCATCCCATTGCTCGCGTTCGGCGGCGAAGCTGTTGCCGCCGGTTTCCACGACGCGCAGTTCCTTGAGGCCGAGCACATCGGCCACCACCTGGATGAACGACTTGTTCTCCCGGCGCACGTCCAGCCCATAAGGCTTGCTGCTGTCGGGACGGATGATGAACGGCACGATTTCCTTGACCACTTCCGGGAAGACCGTGACCAGGTCGCGGTCGCAGAAGCTGAACACGGTGTCCAGGTGCATCGCCGCGCGGGATTTCGGCAGGCCGGCGACCACGACTTTTTCCACGGCGCCTTTGGCGAACAGCGATTGCGCCAGTTGGCCGATGGCCTGACGCGAAGTGCGCTCGCCCATGCCGATCAACACCACGCCATTGCCGATCGGCATGACGTCACCGCCCTCGAGGGTGGCCTGGCCGTGATCCTTGTCCGGGTCGCCGTACCAGACTTCGAAGTCGGCGTTGGTGAACTCGGGGTGGAATTTGTAGATGGCGGTGGTCAGCAGGGTTTCCTGACGACGGGCCGGCCAGTACATCGGGTTGAGCGTCACACCGCCGTAGATCCAGCAAGTGGTGTCGCGGGTGAACTGAGTGTTGGGCAGCGGTGGCAGCAGGAAGCTGGAGTGGCCCAGGTAATCGCGGTACATCTTGATTACGCTGGAGCCTTCGCTTTCCGGCAGGTCTTCACCGGCCACGCCGCCGATCAGGAACTCGGCGAGCTTGCGTGGCTCCAGGCCTTCGAGCCAGCTGCGCACTTCGTTGGTCAGGCCGACGCCGACGGTGTCGGGGGTGATCTTGCGGTCCAGAATCCATTTCAGCGCTTCGGGGTTGGAAACGATGTCGGTCAGCAGGTTGTGCATTTCCAGCACTTCGATCCCGCGTTCGCGCATCTTGGTCACGAAGTCGAAGTGGTCACGCTTGGCCTGGTTGACCCAGATGACGTCGTCGAACAGCAGTTCATCGCAGTTGTTCGGGGTCAGCCGCTGATGGGCCAGACCTGGGGAGCAAACCATGACTTTGCGCAGTTTGCCGGCTTCGGAATGGACGCCGTACTTAACTTTTTCCGTGGTCATTTCAGTGATCCTCCAGATAACAAATCAGTCAGGGGTTACAGAGTCAGGAAGCCGTCGTAGAGACCGTAGGCTGCCACCAGGGCACCCACGACCACCGCGGCGAAAATCAGCTTCTCGACGTTGGTGAAAACCGGTTGTTTGAGTTCCAGCTTGGCCTTGGCGAACAGGATCGCGCCGGGCGCATAGAGCAGGGCCGAGAGCAGCAGGTACTTCACGCCACCGGCGTAGAGCAGCCAGACCGCATAGATCAGGGCGATGCCGCCGATGATCAGGTCCTTGCGGCGTTCGGCCGCGAAGCCTTCGTAGCTTTCGCCACGCACCGCCAGCAGCAGGGCGTAGGCCGCCGACCACAGGTACGGCACCAGAATCATCGAAGTGGCGAGGTAGATCAGCGACAGGTAAGTGCTGGCCGAGAACAGGGTGATGATCAGGAACAGCTGCACCATCGCGTTGGTCAGCCACAGGGCGTTGACCGGCACGTGGTTGGCGTTCTCCTTGCGCAGGAACTCCGGCATGGTGTGGTCCTTGGCGGCGGCGAACATGATCTCCGCACACAGCAACACCCACGACAGCAGCGCCCCCAGCAGCGAGATGATCAGGCCGACGCTGATCAGCACCGCGCCCCAGTGACCGACCACGTGCTCCAGCACGGCAGCCATCGACGGGTTTTGCAGTTTGGCCAGTTCCGGCTGGGTCATGATGCCCAGCGACAGCACGTTCACCAGCACCAGGAACAGCAGCACGGTGATGAAACCGATCACGGTGGCCTTGCCGACGTCCGAACGTTTTTCCGCCCGGGCCGAGAAGATGCTCGCGCCCTCGATGCCGATGAACACCCACACGGTGACCAGCATCATGTTGCGCACCTGGTTCATCACGCTGCCCAGATCCGGGTTTTTCACGCCCCAGATGTCGGCGGTGAAGATGTCCAGTTTGAAGGCGAAGATCGCGATCAGGACGAACAGCAGCAACGGCACGACCTTGGCGACGGTGGTCACCAGGTTGATGAACGCCGCTTCCTTGATCCCGCGCAGCACCAGGAAGTGCACTGCCCACAGCAAAACCGACGCACCGATCACCGCAGCAACGGTGTTGCCTTCACCGAAAATCGGAAAGAAGTAACCGAGGGTGCTGAACAGCAGAACGAAGTAACCGACGTTGCCCAGCCAGGCACTGATCCAGTAGCCCCAGGCCGAAGAAAAACCCATGTAGTCGCCGAAACCGGCCTTGGCGTAGGCGTAGACACCGCCGTCCAGGTCAGGTTTGCGATTGGCGAGGGTCTGGAAGACAAAAGCGAGAGTGAGCATACCGACAGCGGTGATGGCCCAACCGATCAGCACGGCACCGACGTCGGCGCTGGCTGCCATGTTTTGTGGCAAAGAGAATATCCCGCCACCGATCATTGATCCGACTACCAGGGCAACCAGTGCACCTAGCCGTAGTTTTCCGGGAGCTTCAGACATTGCATGACTCCATTGCAGGAGAGAAGAGTTCACAGCGTAGTTCTGTTGGCTTTTCAAACAGCTGACTTAGATCAGTGCATGCTCACATTCCATTGTTAATGAATGACTTATGAAACCGCTGCAGGCATAAAGCTATTGTCTGGAAGGCCCGTCCCAGAGGCCTTTGGTCGATGTGGTTGGGAATGGATCCTATTACTTTCGAGTTATCACGCTAGTTGCTTTTCCACTTTTGGCAAATTTTTCACATCTGTTTTCAGTACAGAATTGATTTATTAGGATCAGCGCACAAAACTGTCTTAACGTGCTAGGCGTTAGCGTCATCGGCTATATATAACCGGACGTTTGTCGGCATTACCTGATAAACGTCAGTCAGCTTTATCCGTTTAGTTAATAGTTGTTACAAATAAAAACCTCACCCATCTTTCAAGGAGATTTGAATGTCGCAACCGACGCAAAAGCTGCGCCTTGGCGCGCTGATCGCCCTGGTGGTGGGGTCGATGATTGGCGGGGGGATTTTCTCTTTGCCGCAGAACATGGCGGCTCGCGCCGACGCCGGGGCAATCCTGATCGGCTGGGGGATCACGGCCATCGGCATGCTCACCCTGGCGTTCGTGTTCCAGACCCTGGCCAACCGCAAACCGGAACTGGACTCCGGTGTCTACGCCTACGCCAAGGCCGGGTTTGGCGACTACATGGGGTTCTCGTCGGCGTGGGGCTACTGGATCAGCGCCTGGCTGGGTAACGTCGGATATTTCGTATTGCTGTTCAGCACCCTCGGCTACTTCTTTCCGGTGTTCGGTCAGGGCAACACGCCGATCGCAATTGGTTGCGCTTCGGTGTTGCTGTGGGCCGTGCATTTTCTGGTGATGCGCGGGATCAAGGAGGCGGCGTTCATCAACCAGCTGACGACCGTGGCCAAGATCGTGCCGCTGATCATGTTCATCGTCATCGCTGCCGTGGCGTTCAAGGCCGATATCTTTACCCGTGACATCTGGGGCCACAGCAACCCGAACTTCGGCGGGGTGATGGATCAGGTGCGCAACATGATGCTGGTGACGGTGTTCGTGTTCATCGGCATCGAAGGCGCCAGCGTGTATTCGGCGCGGGCCGAGAAACGCGCGGACGTCGGTCGGGCCACGGTGATCGGTTTCATCGGTGTGCTGGCGCTGCTGGTGCTGGTCAACGTGCTGTCGCTGGGGATCATGAGCCAGCCGGAACTGGCGACCCTGCAGAACCCTTCGCTGGCGGCGGTGCTGGAACACATCGTCGGGCCGTGGGGCGCGCTGGCGATCAGCATCGGCCTGGCGATTTCATTGCTCGGTGCGCTGTTGTCCTGGGCGCTGTTGTGCGCCGAAATCCTCTTCGCCACCGCCAAGGACAAGACCATGCCGGCGTTCCTGAAAAAGGAAAACGCCAACCATGTGCCGGTCAACGCGCTGTGGCTGACCAACGTGATGATCCAGATTTTCCTGCTGATCACGCTGTTTTCCGCCGGCACCTACACCAGCCTGATCTACCTCGCGTCGTCGATGATTCTGGTGCCGTACCTGTGGTCGGCGGCCTATGCGGTGCTGTTGAGCGGGCGGGGAGAAACCTATGAACATGCTTCGGCCGAACGCACCAAGGATCTGCTGATCGGCGGCATCGCCCTGTGCTACGCGGTGTGGTTGCTGTACGCCGGCGGGGTGAAATATTTACTGCTGTCAGCGCTGTTGTATGCGCCGGGGGTGATTCTGTTCGCCAAGGCCAAGCATGAGCAGGGCGAGCCGCTGTTCACCACGATCGAGAAGGGGATTTTCACCTGTGTCATCGCCGGTGCCGGGCTTGCGGCCTACGGGTTGTACAGCGGTGTACTGTCGTTGTGAGGCTGCGGCTCGAATACCAGGCGCCCTACGACTGGCCGGCGATGCTCGGGTTTCTCGCGGCGCGGGCGGTGGTCGGGATGGAGACCGTGGTCGATGGCATGTATTCGCGCAGCATCGGTTTGAACGGTGTGCATGGCACGGTTTCGGTCTGGCCCGGTGACGGCGATGCACTGGAGGTCGAGCTGGATTTTCCGGATGCGACGGCGGTGCCCGAGATCATCACGCGCTTGCGTCGGCTATTCGATCTGGACGCGGATCTGCCGACGATGCAGCGCCATCTGGCGGCGGATCCGCTGCTGGCGCCATTGATTGCCGAACGCCCGGGGTTGCGGGTGCCGGGCGCGTGGGACGGACTGGAGCTGGCGTTTCGGGCAGTGCTGGGGCAGCAGATTACGGTGGTCGGGGCGATCCGGCTGGCGGGGAAAATGGTGGCGCAGTATGGCGAGCCGTTGCGTTCTTCGGTGTCGGGGCTGACTCACGTCTTTCCTCAGACGGCGGTTTTGGCGGTCGCTGATCTGGCGGCGCTGGGCATGCCGAAAAGTCGCGGACGCACTTTGTCCGGGGTCGCGCAGGCGTTGCTGGATGATCCGTTGCTGTTTGCCTCCGGGACCGCGCGGTTGCTGGCGCTGCACGGGATTGGCGACTGGACGGCGCAGTACATTGCCTTGCGACAGTTGCGGGATATGGACGGGTTTCCGACCGGCGATGTGGGGTTGCTGCGGGCGTTGGAGGTGCTGGAAGGGGAACGGATGACGGCGCGGGAGTTGTCTGTTCGGGCAGAGGCCTGGCGGCCGTTTCGGGGGTATGCGGCGCAGGTTTTGTGGGCGTCTTTGAGCCGATTCGACTGAGGTTTTGGTGTACGGCTTGAGATCGCTGCCCTCACCCCAGCCCTCTCCCGGAGGGAGAGGGAGCCGATTGGGGGATATTTGAGAAGTACACCGACTTGAACGTTCTGCATCGAATCCAAAATCGACTCGATCTCTCAGGTCGATGCATGGCGCCAGACAACTCGGTCGGCTCCCTCTCCCCCCGGGAGAGGGCTGGGGTGAGGGCAGCGATCTCAAACCATGCACGAATCTCAGAGCCACTGCGGTTGATGCGATCCCAACTCAGTGGCCGGCAAAGCCCACTGCAGAGGCGTCCCGCTGATCTTCAGCGGGGCTTCAAGCCGATGCGCGGGGCCCCACGGCGTCTGTTCCACCCGCAAGCTCTGATCCTGCTCATCTTCCGGACGCAGCGCTTCGTCCGTCCCCGGCCCATGTTCAATCAACAACTTCGCCGTCCGCGCCAGCGACAATCGCGCCAATCCACCTCGACCACTGCGCAGCCTTTCAGTCAGCAACCTGATCACACTCGCCGCCATCAGATACCCCGTCGCATGATCCAGTGCCTGCACCGGCAGCGGTGTCGGTTTGTCAGCCTGCTTCCAGCGCTGTCCGGTCTCGGCAATCCCGCTGCTCATCTGCACCAGACTGTCGAAGCCCCGGCGGTTCTGCCACGGACCGCTCCAGCCGTAGGCATTGAGGCAGACGTCGATCAGCCCCGGCGCCAGTTGCCGGCGACGTTCGGCGCCAAAACCGAGATGCTCAAGCGCATCGGCGCGATAGCCGTGCAGCAGAATGTCAGCATCCTTGAGCAGGCTTTCAAACACCGCGCGATCTGCCGGCTCATGCAGATCCAGCCGCGCACAGCGTTTACCGAGGGTCACTTCCGGCACTACGCCGGGCTCGTTCCAGGTCGGCGGGTCGATGCGCAGGACATTGGCGCCGAGCCCTGCGAGAAAGCGGCTGGCGGTGGGGCCGGCCAGTACGCGAGTCAGATCGAGCACCTTGAGCCCGGCCAATGGCTGCGCCACCGAGCCTTGCCAGGGTTGATGGCTTTCGTCTTTCCCATCACTGAAATGCACCAGCGGCTCGGCATTCACCGCCAGCCCTTGCGGATGCTTCTGCCACTGCGCCCAACTGCGCATTTCGGCGGCGCAGCCCTTGGCATCGACCACCGCTTGCTCCAGATCGGCACTGGCCCATTGCGCGACTTTCGCCGCCATCGCCGTGCGGTCGGCGCAGGCACCCAGCACGCTTTCGGCGGCGGCGCGGTGATGCGGGGCGTTGGTGTGCAGGCGGATCCAGCCGTCCTTCGTGGCGTAGTCGCCGGCGACCGGATCCCACAGCGGCGGCACTTCCCAGCCGATCGGCCGTAGCGAAGTGGCAAACCAGAACGAGGCGAGGCGGCGGTCGACTTCAATACCGGGCAAGTCGCCGGTTTGCTGCTGGAGCAGTTCGGCGACTGCCTGCCCGGCAGCGGCAATGCTCGCGCAGGCAAGGTCAGTGACGGCAAACGCGGAGGGCAGGGCGCCCTCGGCGGTGAACGGAATCGGCGTGCGGGACAAGCCGAGCGCGGCTTGAATGGACGTGAGCAGATCAGTCATCGAAGGCCCTCCGGAAGAGGGCCTGATCATAGAACAGATGACGAGATCGTTCCCATGCTCTGCGTTCCAATTCAGGAGCGGGACGCGGAGCGTCCTGGGCTGCATTCCCACGCAGAGCGTGGGAACGATCAGGGAAGGGAGGTCAGACGCGGAACTGATCCATCAATTTCATCTGCTGACTGGCCAGGGCATTCAACTGGCTGCTGATCGCCGCCGATTCGGTGGCCTGTTCGGTCAGGGTCTCGGTGACGGTGCGGATCGCCGACACGTTGCGGTTGACCTCTTCGGCCACGGCGCTTTGCTGTTCGGCGGCGCTGGCGATTTGCAGGTTCATGTCGCTGATCACGGTCACCGCATCGCTGATCTTGCCGAGGGCGTCCACGGCCTGGCGGATCTGCCCGGCGTTGTTGTGGGCCTGGGTCTGGCTCGAATGCATGGTCGCGACCACGCCACGGGTGCCGGTCTGGATGCGTTCGATCACCACGCGGATTTCTTCCACCGAGTCCTGAGTGCGCTTGGCCAGGTTGCGCACTTCGTCGGCAACCACCGCGAATCCACGGCCGCTTTCACCGGCACGGGCCGCTTCGATCGCAGCGTTCAGCGCCAGCAGGTTGGTCTGTTCGGCGATGCTGCGGATCACTTCCAGCACCGAGCCGATCTGCTCACTGTTGACCGCCAGCTCCTCGACTTCGGTCACTGCTTTGCTGACTTCGTCGGCCAGTTGATTGATGTCGCGGGTGCTGCGTTCGATGATCGACATCCCGTCCTTGGCCGACTGATCGGCGCCCTTGGCCGCGTTGGCAGCGTTCGAAGCACTGTTGGCCACGTCGTGGGCGGTGGCGCTCATTTCGTTGGAGGCGGTGGCCACCTGATCGATTTCGCGGAACTGCACCTGCATGCCTTCGCTGGTCTGGCGGGCGATTTCCGACGATTGATCGGCGGTGCCACGGGCTTCGGTGATGCTCTGTTTGATCTGGGCGATGGTCGGTTGCAGCTTGTCGAGGAAGCGGTTGAACCAGTTCACCAGTTCGCCCAGTTCATCTTTCTTGGTGTAGTTCAGACGCTGGGTCAGGTCGCCTTCGCCGCTGGCGATGTTCTTCAGCATTTCGGCGACGCTGTTGATCGGACGGGTCACACCGGAGGCGGTGAGCCAGATCAGCAGCAGGCCGATCAGACCTGCGATCACGGCCACCGACAGCGCGGTAATCATGCCGGTTTGCTGAGCGTCGTCGAGCACCGCTTGCAGCTTGACCGAGTCGGCCAGGAGCACTTGTTTCGGCAGGTCGATGACCACGCCCCAGGCCCGGGAATTGCCGATCGGATCGACCGGGTACACGGCGCGGATCAGGTCGCCCTGTTCGAGAATCTTCGGTGTGCCGACGCTCAGCAGTTGCAGGATGTCCTTGCCTTCGGCGCCAAGGGTTTCGGCGATGCCTTTGCCGACCTTGGTCGCGTCGGTGCTGTAGGCGCCGAGCACGCCGCTGCCGGAGACGATCAGCATGTGCCCGGCACCGTTGAACAGTTCGCGCTGGGAACCCACGGCCGCTGCTTGCAGGGCGTCGAGGGCGATGTCGATGCCGACCACGCCAATGGCCTTGCCGTCCACCAGCAACGGCACGGAAATGGTGGTCATGAGCATTTCCTTGCCGCCCACGGTGTCGGCGTACGGGTCGAGCAGGCAGGTGCGCTTATTGTCGCGAGGGCAGGTGTACCAACTGTTGTAGGGCGTGCCGCTGACGCTGAGGGTGGTCTTGGTCATGTCTTCTTCGACCATGATCGTGTTCAGCGCAGAACCGGCGGCGCGGCTCCAGTAGGTGGCGAAGCGCCCGGCTTCGTTGGACTGGCGCGCCGCGTCGTTGACGAACTCGCTGTCCTTGCCGTCCAGGCCGTTGGGTTCGAAGGCCAGCCAGATGCCGAGCACCTTGCTGTTGCGCTCGAACGCGGTTTTCAGGCTCAGGTTCAACTCTTCGCGCAACGCCCCGGCGTCCAGCGAACGCTTGGCGGCCATGACGCGCATGTCCTTGATCTGGTCGGCCAGTGCGGTGATCACCAGCAGGCTTTCGCCGAAGGTCTTCTGCACCTGTACCGCCTGTTCGGCAGCCTTGGCTTGCAGCAGGTTCTGCACGCTGGCGGTGAGCATCTTGCTGCTCGACTCGCTGACCAGTTCGTCGTTCTGGTTGGTCTGGTAGAGGTTGATGCCGACGATCAGCGCAACCACGCCGAGCAGGCACAGGCCGGACAGCAGGACGATTTTCAGGCGAATGGACAGAGAGTCGAACATGGGATGTTCTCGCGAATGAATGAACGGTTGGCTACGGGGCACGGAGTTGCCCGGTTCGCCAAATCCATTCAGCGCCATTCAATGCTCATCGGCGCGGGGCGAGGGTGCATGAGGTGCAAGCCGACGAACGGTCACGGCTAAACGTTTGCGCGGGCAAATGCCCTGAAAAGAAGGGAAAAATCAGGAAATCTTCGGCAACGCTTCCGGTCGAGACCAGATCCACAGATTGCCCATGGTCATGCCGGCAATCGCCAGATACACCGGCCAGCCGTGATCGAGCATCACCAGCATCAGGGTCGCGCACAACAGCATGCTGACGGTGGCGCTGACCTTGGCCTTGCGGGCGATGATCTTGCCGTTGCGCCAGTTGCTCAGGATCGGGCCGAACAGCCGATGGTTTTCCAGCCAGGCACTCAGGCGCGGCGAACTGCGGGTGGCAGCCCAAGCGGCAAGCAGAATGAACTCGGTGGTCGGCAGGCCGGGCACGACGATGGCGATCAGGCCGATGCCGAGGCTGACATAGGCGAGCAGGCCGAACAGCAGGCGGGCGAGTCGGGAGGAGGCGGGTTGGGGCATGGGCTCGAGGTGTGTGAGGCGAAACGGGAATTCTACAGGCTGGCGCCATTCCCATGTGGAAGCTGGTTGGCCAGCTCCCCCAGGGTTTTGTGTCGGGCGTGGGATCAGGCCAGCTCGGCTTCTGTGGCGTAAGCCTGTTCCAGCAGCACGGTGAAGCGGTTGAACGCGTCGATCGCGCCTTGCTCCACTTCGGCTTCTTCTTCGGCACTGAATTGCAGCGCGTCGAGGGTGCGCACGAAGCTCTTCCAGCCTTCGGCGCGACCGCCTTCAGGCTCGCCCAGGTGACGGGCGCCGAAGGTTTCGCTCAGTTCCAGCGCAACGGCGCGTTTGATCAGGAACGCAGCGCCGAGCTTGGAACCTTCGGACACGAAGATCCAGCCCAGGGCGCGGGCCTTGCTCGGGTTCTTCACCGCGCCGGTGACCGGGGCAGGCACTTCGGTGTCGAGATCGGCGAGGTCGGCCTTGGCCGCTTCGGCGCGGCAGCGGGCCGGCAGGTCAGGGACGATGGCGGTCAGTTCGGCATCGTTGTACAGCGAGACCAGTTCCGACTGGAACAGGTACTGCGCAACCACGAAACGGGCGAAATTGGCACGGGTCTCGAACGGCGCGTGCGCCTTGACCAGCGCATCGAGCTTGCTGTGCGGCTCGTGGGTGATCTGGTTCAGGCGTTGCGAACGCAGGGCTTTTTCCGGGGTGCTCATGAGATGTCCTTGAAAAGAAGAGGCGCTTGATAACGAGACGTACGGGCAAGCGCCGGACAGTAAAAAAACCTCACGGCGCGGCAATGCACGCGCACCGTGAGGTCGGCCGGATCAGATATCCCAGACCAGGTTGATCGCGAAGTTGCGACCCGGCTGGGTCAGGCGATCAAGGTTGGCCGGTTGTGTCACCGAAGCTTCGCCGACGCTGTCGTAACCGCGCACGTCATCCCACAACCAGTACTTCTTGTCGGTCAGGTTGTAGATGCCGCCGCTGACGGTGACGTCGTCGGTGACCTTGTAATAACCGGCCAGATCTAGAATGCCGAAGCCCGGCGACTTGAACTGGCTGCTGACACCGTCCGGCGACTTGAAGTTGCTGTCGTCGACGCGATCCTTTTTCTTCACCACGGTCCAGCTCAGCAGGCCGCCGTAGTTGTCCTGGTCATAACCCAGACCGAATACGCCGGTCAGCGGATTGACGCTGTTCAACGGCTCGCCGTTGTCGTTGTTGCGTCCGTAGGCGTAGGAGATCGAGCCCTGGGTGTACAGGCCTTGCGGCGCGCCGAAGGAATCCAGGTTCAGGCGACCTTTGACTTCGGCACCCTTGATGGTGGCGTGCTTGATGTTGCTGGACTGGAAGGTCAGCTCGCTGTAGCCCGGGGTGACGGCGTCTTCGTTGATGAAGTCGCGGTACTTGTTATAGAACACCGCCACGTCGAACGAGCCTTGCTCGAAGTTGCCGCGCAGACCGGTTTCATAGCTTTTGCTTTTTTCCGGTTCCAGGTTCGGGTTCGGTGCCACGTTGTAGCCGGTGGTGCTGTTCTCGAAGCGGCCGTACAGCGCTTTCGCGGTCGGGGTGCGGAAGCCTTCGGCGTACTGACCGTACCAGGTGTAGTTTTCGGTCAGGGCGTAGGTCAGGCCGAATTTCGGCGAGACTTTATGCCAGGTCTTGTTCTCGTCGCTGACCGTGCCTTTGCCGTCGGCAGCCACGGTGTTGAGGAATTCCTGGGTGATGTGCGGCTTGAGCTGGGTGTAGTCGTAGCGCAGGCCTGGCAGGAAGGTCCAGTTGTTCCAGCTGATCTGATCCTGGGCGAACAGGCTGTAGGTGTTGATGGTCGGGTCCGGGAAGTCGCTGGACTTCTTCAGCACGTCGGCCGCACTGGTGGCGCCGATGGCGGTGCAGCCGCGACCGACTGCCAGGCACTTGCCGTCGCCGCTGCGCGAACCGGTGACTTTCTGCTGTTTGATCGTGGTGCCGTAGGTCAGCACGTGATCGGTGTCACCGATGGCGAATGCCTTGTCCAGTTGCGCATCGAACACCCATTGTTTTTCCTCGTAGATCGTGTCGCGGGTACGCAGCACTTTACGGGTCATCGGGTAGTAGAACTCTTCGGTGCTCTGGTCGGTCTTGGCGACCTGGTGGTTGAGGCTCCACTTCACGTTATCGGCCAGCAGGCTGTCGAGGGCGAAGCTGTGCTCCAGGCCGAAACGCTCGCGGGTGACGGTGTCGTTGCCGGTACGCCACTGATACATGCCGCCGGGCAGCATGCTGTTGGGGATCGTCGGAGCACCATTGAAGAACGGGCCGCCGTAGGCACTTTTCTGATCGGTGTCGCGATCATCCTTGTACTTTTCGTAGGTCAGGCCCAGGCGTGAACCTTCGCTGTAGTTCCAGCCGATCTTGGCCAGTACGTTGGTGGCTTTCACGTCCTCCGGGTTGGCGGCAGTGCGCTCAAGACCGGTGCCGTTGTTGCTGCCGTAGGAATCGGTTTCATGACCGTCGCGCTGACTGTAGTGCAGCAAGCCGTCGAACTGGTCGGCGCGACCGGCGACGGTGGCGGATTTCAGCCAGCTGTCGTCGGCGGAGCTGTAGCCGGTTTTCAGGCGGGCGCCGACGTCTTTGCCGGGCTTGATGATGTCGTCCGGGTCGAGGGTGTAGTAGCTGACGGCGCCGCCGATGGCGTTGCTGCCGTAGAGCACCGAAGCCGGGCCGCGGAGGATTTCGACGCGTTTGACGATTTCCGGGTCGACGTAGTTGCGCTGGGTCTTGGCGTACGGGCCGTTGAAGAAACCGTCGGGTACTTCGACACCGTCGACCTGAGTCAGGATGCGGTCACCGTCGATGCCGCGAATGTTGTAACCGCTGATCCCGCCGCGCTGGCCGGCGCCGCCGACGGAGACGCCCGGCTCGTAGCGCACCAGATCCTTGATGGTGTTGACGTTGTTGCGGTCCAGGTCCTGACGGGTCTGCACGGTGACGGTGGCCGGCACGCTGCTCACCGACTGTTCCTGACGGGTGGCGCTGATGGTCACCTGATCGAGGTTGAGTGCGCCGCTGTTGTTGCGCTTTTCCAGCACGACGTTGTTGTTGCTCAGTTTGCGGAAGCTCAGGTTGGTCCCCACCAACAGGCGCTCCAGGGCTTTTTCCGGTGGCAGCGAACCGCGCACGCCCGGCGACGACACGCCTTGACCCAGTTCCGCCGGCAAGCCGACCTGCCAGCCCGTGACGGCGGTGAACGCGTTGAGCGCCGACACCAGCGGTTGCTGGCCGATGGCGAACGAGTAATCGCCCATGTTGCGTGCCGGTTGCTCGGTGGCAGCCATCAGCGGCGCGGTGCCGGCCATCAGGATGGCAGCGGTCAGCAGCGACAGTACGCGGGAAGGGGAAGAAGTCTGGCGGGTAAGGCGTGAGGACATCGATAGCGCTCCGTGTCGCACGAATCTTTATAGGTGCTGATTGGTATCGCGAGATGCGAATCAATTGCATTGGCTATAACGAGACGAACGAGCTTTGACTATCGAGTAAAAATAATTCTCATTTAGTTCAAAATCACCAGCGCCGGGAATTCCTGAAGTTTGGCCGAGGTGATGTGAGCGAGCGAACGCACTACGTCCAGCGGTTGGTCGAGACGGTAATTGCCGGTGACGGCGACGTCGGCCAACTGCTCGTTGGTGTTGATGATGAAGCCCGGGTAGTAGCGGCGCAGTTCGGCCAGCACCTGGTTCAGCGGGCAGTTCTCGAAGATCAGCCGACCCTGCACCCACGCCAGATCGGTGGCGGCATCGACCTTGGCCGGGCGATCGAAACCATTCGGGCCGATGCGGATGCTTTCTCCGGCGGACAGCCGCACCCGGGCATCGTCACGGGTCGCACGCAGATCGACATCGCCGCGCTGCACCCGCACCTGTGCCACGCCGTCCAGGTAACGCACGGCGAACGCGGTGTCGCGCACGCTGGCCTTCACCGGCCCCGCGTCGATTTCCAGCGGCTGACCACGGTTGGCCGGGACCTCGAAAAACGCTTCGCCTTGATACAGGCGCGCCACCCGCTGTCGATCGTTGATCGTGCTGGAGAAGGCGGAATTGGTGTTGAGCAGGACTTTCGAACCGTCCTCAAGCTGCAGGCGTTGACGCTCGCCGACCACGGTCAGGTGATCGGCCTGCAAACGCATCGGCAGGTTGCTGAAACTGAACAGACCGAGCACCAGCACGGCGGCGGTGGCCAGCGGTTTCCAGTGCGGACGCAGACGTGTGAGGACGGTGACTTTCTTCGGTTTGGCCGCGAGGTTCTGCGCGCACTGGGCGATCTGCGGGCCGTCCCAGATCGCCTGGGCCTTGGCGAACGCCTGGCCGTTCAACGGATCGGCCGCCAGCCAGGCATGAAACTGCCGGGTCTGCTCCTCGTCCGGACTGCCGAGCACGATGAGCCAGTCCAGAGCCTGGTCCATTGCGTTGGCGGCGTCCTGCGCCTTATCGGGCGAAGGAGGGCGGTGGGTGTCCGTCACGGTGTTTCCTCGGCAGTGTCTGTGCACGGCTGTTTTTTTAGTGAAGCGTAAAAGTCGGGCAAGGGTAACAAAGCCCGATGATCAGTGCAGTCGATCCTGTCGAATACGGACAAGGCCTGGTCAGTCGCCGTTCAGGCGCTCGGCGACACCGATGCAAATGGTCATGATCAGTTTGAGTTCTTTCTGCACCGTGCTGAGGGACACGCTGAGTTCTTCGGCGATTTCCTGATAGCTGTGCCCGTGCAGGCGGCTGAGGATGAAGATTTGCTGCTGACGGGGGCTGAGTTCACCGAGGCTCACGTTCAGGCGCTCCAGCAATTGTTCGGCGTGGGCGGCGTCTTCGGCGCTGCTGGCGGGGGCGGCGACGCTGTGCACCACGTCCTGCGGTACGTCGTCGACCATGGTGCGTGAATGAATCTTGCGCGCACGCAAATGGTCCAGCGCCAGGTTGCGCGCGGTCTGGAAGACAAAGGGTTCAAGGTGATCGATGGCCCGTTCGCTCAGCGCCCGGGTGACGCGCAGGTAGGTTTCCTGCAACAGGTCTTCGGCGGTGCTGTGGTTGTTGACCATTCGTTCCAGCGTTCGCAGCAGTGAAGTGCGCTGGGCGAGGAAAACGTGATTGAACTGCGACTGACTCACGGGAGGACCTGATCCATTTCGAGCGAATGATAATGCTTATCATCCGCTCGAGTGGTCAAGTGTTGATTTGTCAAAGGTTGGTAAAGCTATTACCCGCTCTCAAATCGGCGGCAGCGGTTTTATTCCGCGTTGCACAGCGCCAGGCAGTTATCGAGCATGCGGTTGGAGAAGCCCCACTCGTTGTCGTACCAGGCCAGCACTTTCAGCAGTTTGCCGCTGGATTTGGTGTGGTTGGCGTCGAAGATCGACGACAGCGGGTTGTGGTTGAAGTCGCTCGATACCAGCGGCAGGGTGTTGTAGCCGAGGATTTTCGAATGCTGGCTCGCGGCTTTCATCAGTGCGTTCACTTCATCGGCCGAGGCTTCGCGCTTCAATTGTACGGTCAGGTCAACCAGCGACACATTGATCACCGGCACGCGCACGGCCATGCCGGTCAGCTTGCCTGCCAGTTCCGGCAACACCAGGCCCACAGCTTCGGCAGCACCGGTCTTGCTCGGGATCATGTTCTGGGTGGCGGAGCGGGCGCGGTACGGATCGGTGTGATAGACGTCGGTCAGGTTCTGGTCATTGGTGTAGGCGTGAATCGTGGTCATCAGACCGCTTTCGATGCCCAGTTCGCGGTGCAGCACCTGGGCCACCGGGGCCAGGCAGTTGGTGGTGCACGATGCGTTGGAAATGATCTGGTGCGACTGGCGCAGGATGTCGTGGTTCACACCATAAACAACGGTGGCATCGGCGCCTTTGGCCGGGGCCGAGATGATGACTTTGCGCGCACCGGCAGTAATATGCGCGGCGGCTTTGGCACGGTCGGTGAACAGACCGGTGCATTCGAATACCACATCAATCTTTTCCGCAGCCCACGGCAGTTCGGCAGGGTTGCGGATGGCGCTGACCGAAATGCGGTCACCGTTGACGGTCAGACTCTCGTTGTCATGCGCAACTTCAGCATCGAACGTGCCGTGAACGGTATCGTATTTGAGCAAGTGCGCATTCATCGCGCTGTCGCCCAGATCGTTGATGGCGACGATCTGCAAATCCTGACGATAGCCTTGGGTATACAGTGCGCGCAGGACATTACGGCCGATGCGGCCAAAACCATTGATTGCGATTCGAAGAGTCATTGAACAGCGCCGCCGTCGTTTTGTTGTTGGAATTACAAGATTATTCGCATAAAAATAGAAAACAAGCCTTTTTAGTGGCAATATTTTGTTTTATCTACAACGAGTGACCTGAATCAACTGGTCCGAATGATCAAGAAAACCGCTCGTCATCCCACGCGAACGGGCTTTTGATCAGCATAGACAATCAGGTCGCCACATCCGTTAGCCTGGAGTTCTACACATGCATCCCCGCGTTCTTGAGGTCACCGAACGGCTTATCGCCCGCAGCCGCGCCACGCGTCAGGCTTACCTTGCGCTGATTCGCGGCGCTGCCACTGACGGGCCGATGCGCGGCAAGCTGCAATGCGCCAACTTCGCCCACGGCGTGGCCGGATGCGGCAGCGAAGACAAGCACAGCCTGCGGATGATGAACTCGGCGAACATCGCCATTGTTTCGTCGTATAACGACATGCTCTCGGCGCACCAGCCGTACGAAGTCTTCCCGGAACAGATCAAGAACGCCCTGCGCGAAATCGGCTCGGTCGGCCAGTTCGCCGGCGGCACGCCTGCCATGTGCGACGGCGTGACCCAGGGCGAGCCGGGCATGGAGCTGAGCCTGCCGAGCCGCGAAGTGATCGCGATGTCGACGGCGGTGGCGCTGTCCCACAACATGTTCGACGGCGCTCTGATGCTCGGCATCTGCGACAAGATCGTGCCGGGCCTGATGATGGGCTCCCTGCGTTTCGGCCATCTGCCGACGATTTTCGTACCGGGCGGGCCGATGGTCTCGGGGATTTCCAACAAGGAAAAAGCCGACGTGCGGCAGAAGTACGCCGAAGGCAAGGCGACCCGCGAAGAGCTGCTGGAATCGGAAATGAAGTCCTACCACAGCCCGGGCACCTGCACGTTCTACGGCACCGCCAACACCAACCAGTTGCTGATGGAAGTCATGGGCCTGCACTTGCCGGGCGCGTCCTTCGTCAACCCGAACACGCCGCTGCGTGATGCCCTGACCCGCGAAGCCGCGCATCAGGTCACGCGCTTGACCAAACAGAACGGCAACTTCATGCCGATCGGCGAAATCGTCGACGAGAAAGCGTTGGTCAACTCGATCGTCGCGCTGCACGCCACCGGCGGTTCGACCAACCACACCCTGCACATGCCGGCCATTGCCATGGCGGCAGGCATTCAACTGACTTGGCAGGACATGGCCGACCTCTCCGAAGTCGTGCCGACCCTGAGCCACGTCTATCCGAACGGCAAGGCCGACATCAACCACTTCCAGGCCGCGGGCGGCATGTCGTTCCTGATCCGCGAACTGCTCGAAGCCGGCCTGCTGCACGAAGACGTCAACACCGTGCTCGGCCACGGCTTGAGCCAGTACACCAAGGAGCCGTTCCTCGATAACGGCAAACTGGTGTGGCGCGAAGGCCCGACCGAAAGCCTCGACGAAAACATCCTGCGTCCGGTGGCTCGTGCGTTCTCGGCAGAGGGTGGTTTGCGGGTGATGGAAGGCAACCTCGGTCGTGGCGTGATGAAGGTGTCCGCCGTGGCGCTGGAAAACCAGATCGTCGAAGCGCCGGCCATGGTGTTCCAGGATCAACAGGATCTGGCGGACGCCTTCAAGGCCGGTTTGCTGGAGAAGGATTTCGTCGCAGTGATGCGCTTCCAGGGGCCGCGTTCCAACGGCATGCCGGAACTGCACAAGATGACGCCGTTCCTCGGCGTGCTGCAGGATCGCGGCTTCAAGGTTGCACTGGTGACTGACGGGCGCATGTCCGGCGCGTCGGGGAAAATCCCGGCGGCGATCCACGTCAGCCCCGAAGCTTATGTCGGCGGCGCTTTGGCTCGCGTGCAAGAGGGCGATATCATCCGCGTCGATGGCGTCAAAGGCACCTTGGAACTCAAGGTGGACGCCGCCGAATTTGCAGCGCGCGAACCCGCCAAAGGCCTGTTGGGCAACAACATCGGCAGCGGCCGCGAACTGTTTGGCTTCATGCGTTTGGCCTTCAGCTCGGCAGAGCAGGGCGCCAGCGCCTTCACTTCTGCCCTGGAGACGCTTAATTGAAACTGGCTTTGGTCGGTGACATCGGAGGCACCAACGCGCGGTTTGCGTTGTGGAAAGATCAGCAGCTCGAATCGGTGCAGGTGCTGGCCACTGCTGACCATGCCAGCCCGGAAGAGGCGATCAGCCTCTACCTGAGCGGGCTCGGCCTGGCGCCGGGCGCCATCGGTTCGGTGTGCCTGTCGGTGGCAGGTCCTGTGAGCGGCGATGAATTCAAGTTCACCAACAACCACTGGCGCCTGAGCCGCAAGGCGTTCTGCCAGGCGTTGCAGGTCGAGCAGTTGTTGCTGATCAATGATTTCTCGGCGATGGCGCTGGGCATGACCCGTTTGCAGCCCGGCGAATTCCGCGTGGTCTGCGAAGGCACGCCGGAACCGTTGCGTCCGGCGGCGGTGATCGGCCCGGGCACCGGCCTGGGTGTCGGCACCTTGCTCGATCTGGGCGAAGGCCGGTTTGCCGCGTTGCCGGGGGAGGGCGGCCACGTCGATCTGCCGCTGAGCAGCCCGCGTGAAACGCAACTGTGGCAGCACATCCACAACGAAATCGGCCACGTCAGTGCGGAAACCGCGTTGAGCGGCGGCGGTTTGCCTCGGGTGTACCGGGCGATCTGCGCGGTGGATGGCCATGAACCCAAACTCGATACGCCGGAAGCAATCACCGCCGCCGGTCTTGCGGGCGACCCGATTGCCCTGGAAGTGCTGGAGCAGTTCTGCTGCTGGCTCGGTCGCGTGGCCGGCAACAACGTGCTGACCACTGGCGGCCGCGGCGGGGTGTACATCGTTGGCGGCGTGATTCCGCGCTTTGCCGATTTCTTTCTCGAAAGCGGTTTCGCCCGCAGCTTCGCCGACAAGGGCTGCATGAGCGATTACTTCAAGGGGATTCCGGTGTGGCTGGTAACGGCGCCGTACTCGGGTCTCGTCGGTGCAGGAGTCGCGCTCGAACAATCCGGTCAATGATCATTCCCACGCCGAGCGTGGGAACCATCGGCACATCAGGCATAATCCGCCCAATTCCAACAACAAGGATGCCTTCGAAGTGAGTTCAGTCAACAAGTCGATTTTGTTGGTCGATGACGACCAGGAGATACGCGAGTTGCTGGAAACCTACCTGACCCGCGCGGGTTTTCAGGTACGGGCCACGGCCGACGGCGCCAGCTTCCGCCAGGCGCTGAACGAGGCGCCGAGCGATCTGGTGATTCTTGATGTGATGCTGCCCGATGAAGACGGCTTCAGCCTGTGCCGCTGGGTGCGCCAGCATCCGCGTCAGGCTCAGGTGCCGATCATCATGCTTACTGCCAGTTCCGACGAGGCCGATCGGGTGATCGGTCTGGAACTGGGCGCCGACGACTACCTCGGCAAACCCTTCAGCCCCCGCGAACTGCAAGCCCGGATCAAAGCTCTGCTGCGCCGTGCCCAGTTCGGTCAGGAACGCAGCGGCAGTGAAGTGCTGGCGTTCGACGAGTGGCGGTTGGACATGGTCAGCCATCGGCTGTTTCACACCGACGGCGAGGAAGTGATTCTGTCCGGCGCCGACTTCGCCCTGTTGAAACTGTTCCTCGATCACCCCCAGGAAATCCTCGACCGCGACACCATCGGCAACGCCACCCGTGGCCGCGACCTGATGCCGCTTGATCGCATCGTCGACATGGCCGTCAGCCGCTTGCGTCAGCGTCTGCGCGACACCGAAAAACCGCCACGGCTGATCCGCACCGTGCGTGGCAGCGGCTACCAACTGGCAGCCAACGTGGTTGCCGGCAATGGTCACTGAGTTCCTGCGCAACACCGCACGCAAAGTGCCGATGCCGCGCTCGCTGCTTGGGCGGATGCTGCTGCTGACGTTGTTGGCGGTGTTGTTTGCCCAGACCTTGTCCAGTGTGATCTGGGTGTCCCAATTGCGCGCGACCCAGCTCGAAGGCCTGGTCACCAGCGCCCGCAGCCTCGCCCATTCGATGACCGCCAGCGTCAGCTATTTCCGCTCGTTGCCGGTGGCTTACCGGCCGTTGGTGCTTGATCAGTTGCGCAGCATGGGCGGCACGCGTTTTGTGGTGACGCTGAATGACAAACCGCTGGGCATGGACGTGTTGCCGGTCACGCCGCGCAAGGCGGCGGTGCTTCAGGCGGTGGATGAGGTGCTGCGTCAGTCGTTGGGCCAGGACACCGATATTCTGGTGACCTTCGTCAGCCCCGATGACCTGCGGATCTTCAATGCCGGGTTGAAACTCGATGAGTTGCCGCGCTCCTGGGCGCATTACGCGCTGACCCTGGAACCGGTGAATCCGCCGGTGCTGGTGACCCAGATCCAGTTGGCACCGGGTGAATGGCTGTACATCGCCTCGCTGCTGCCCGAGCCCTACACCAGTCTCGAAGAGCAAGGCCTGCCGACCCAGCAGGTGTGGTTCATCGTCTTCACCAGCGGCTTTCTGCTGTTGTTCATCGGCCTGCTGGTGCATTGGCAGAGCCGGCCGCTCAAGCGTCTGGCGCGGGCCGCGCGGGACTTGTCGCTGGGCGCCGACGTCGAGCCGGTGGCCGAGGGTGGCGGCAGCGAAGTGGTCGAGGTGGGCCGCGCGTTCAACACCATGCGCGAGCGCATCAGCCGTTACCTCACTGAGCGCAGCCAGTTGTTCAGCGCAATTTCCCATGACCTGCGCACGCCGATCACCCGCCTGCGTCTGCGGGTCGAACTGCTGGAAGACGAACAACTGCAAACCAAGTTCGGCCGCGACCTGGATGAGCTGGAGCTGTTGGTCAAAGGCGCGCTGCAATGCGTGAAGGACACCGACATCCACGAAAACATCGAGCCGGTGGATCTGAACCATGTGCTCGACTGCCTGGTGGAGCCGTATCTGGCGCCCAACGGCAATGGCCGCGTCACCCAGCAGGGGCGGGCGCTGGCGGCGTATCCGGGCAAGCCGTTGGCGCTCAAGCGCTGCATCGGCAACTTGATCGACAATGCGCTGAAGTACGGGCAGAACGCGCATCTGCATATCGATGACGACGAGAGTGCGTTCGTGCTGCATGTCGACGACGAAGGCCCGGGCGTGCCGGAGCAGCGGCTGGAGCAGGTGTTCGAGCCGCACTTCCGTTTGGCGGGGCAGCAGCAGGGGTATGGTCTCGGTTTGGGGATCGCCCGCAACATTGCTCATAGCCATGGCGGTGAAGTGACGTTGCAGAATTTGCGTGAGGGTGGATTGCGCGTGACCCTGCAATTGCCGCGTTCGGCGGATTGATCTGAATGTCACCGGTCGGTGACAAAACCCGTCCCCTTCGTTACAAGCCCACCCCGGCCCGTTGTTTAGACTGCCCGCAGTCATAACAACAAAAAAGGCCTTCCATGGATCACTTCAATCCGGGCTTCAGCAGTTGGCTGAACGCCCCTGCCCACCAGCAATGGCTCGCCGACGAAGGCCTGCGCCTGCTGGCATTCGCCAAGGCTTCGCGACTGCCCGAAGGCTTCGGCAATCTCGATGAGCGCGGCCAGCTTCAGGTCGGTGCGCAAGCCGAAACCATGAACACCGCGCGCATGACCCACAGCTTCGCCATGGCCCATATTCAGGGCCTGCCGGGGTTTGCCGAGCTGGTCGATCACGGCATCCAGGCGTTGCGCGGCCCGTTGCGCGATGCGCTGCATGGCGGCTGGTTTGCCGTCGCCGAACACCGCGACGGCAACACCGGCAAGAACGCCTATCTGCATGCTTTCGTGGCCCTCGCGGCCAGTTCCGCGGTGGTCGCCCAGCGTCCTGGCGCACAGGCGTTGCTGGATGACGCCATCGACATCATCGACACCTGGTTCTGGAGCGAAGAAGAGGGCGCCATGCGCGAATTCTTCAACCGTGACTGGAGCGAGGAAGAAGCCTATCGCGGCGCCAACAGCAACATGCACGCCACCGAAGCGTTCCTTGCGCTGGCCGATGTCACCGCAGACCCGCGCTGGCTGGTACGTGCGCAGCGCATCGTCGAGCGGGTGATTCATGGTCACGCCGCCGCCAACGACTACCTGGTGATCGAGCATTTCGACCGAAACTGGCAGCCACTGCGCGAATACAACCACGACAATCCCGCCGACGGTTTCCGCCCGTACGGCACCACGCCGGGCCACGGCTTCGAGTGGGCGCGGCTGTTGCTGCACCTCGAAGCGGCGCGGGTTCAGGCCGGGATGCTCACGCCGGGCTGGCTGGCCACCGATGCGCAAAAGCTGTTCGAGAACAACTGCCGTCATGGCTGGGACGTCGATGGCGCCCCGGGCATCGTCTACACCCTCGATTGGGACAACAAAGCGGTGGTGCGCCATCGCCTGCACTGGACCCACGCCGAGGCCAGCGCCGCTGCCAGCGCCTTGCTCAAACGTACCGGCGATGCCCAGTACGAAACCTGGTACCGACTGTTCTGGGAATTTTGCGAAGCGAATTTCATCGACCGTTGCGACGGCAGCTGGCATCACGAACTCGATCCGCAAAACCGTCCAAGTGCCGATATCTGGGCGGGCAAACCGGATCTGTATCACGCCTGGCAAGCCGTACTGATCCCGCGTCTGCCGCTGGCGCCGAGCATGGCGACTGCGCTGGCACAGTTGTCCCGGCCCGTTCCTGTGTAACCATGCGGTGACATTTGCGCGTCCCTTCGTTACCTGCGAAGGGAAGCGCTCTGTTTAAACTCGTGTGCAGCGCAAGCACCAGACTTGCATGCATAACAACAAGAAAGGTACATCTCAGATGAATGCGATTTCTCGCCTCGCTACTGTCATTTCTGTCGCCTCCCTGTTCCCGCTCGCTGTGCTGCCCCTGAGTGTTTCCGCTGCCGAATCCAAAGGTTCGGTGGAAGTCGTGCATTGGTGGACGTCCGGTGGCGAAAAAGCCGCCGTCGATGTGCTCAAGGCACAAGTGGAAAAAGACGGTTTCACCTGGAAAGACGGCGCTGTCGCCGGTGGTGGCGGTGCGACTGCCATGACCGTGCTGAAAAGCCGTGCCGTCGCCGGCAACCCGCCGGGCGTTGCCCAGATCAAAGGCCCGGACATCCAGGAATGGGCGTCGACCGGTCTGCTCAGCACTGACGTGCTGAAGGATGTTTCCAAGTCCGAGAAGTGGGACAGCCTGCTCGACAAGAAAGTCTCCGACACCGTGAAGTTCGAAGGTGATTACGTGGCCGTGCCGGTGAACATTCACCGTGTGAACTGGCTGTGGATCAACCCGGAAGTCTTCAAGAAAGCCGGTATCGAAAAAGCCCCGACCACCCTCGCAGAATTCTACGCTGCCGGTGACAAGCTCAAGGCTGCGGGTTTCATCCCGCTGGCCCACGGTGGCCAGCCTTGGCAGGACAGCACCGTGTTCGAAGCGGTCGTGCTGTCGGTGATGGGCGTTGATGGTTACAAGAAAGCCCTGGTCGACCTGGACAACGCTGCCCTGACCGGCCCGGAAATGGTCAAGGCCCTGACCGAACTGAAGAAAGTCGCGACCTACATGGACCAGGACGGCAAAGGCCAGGACTGGAACCTGGAAGCGGCCAAGGTCATCAACGGCAAGGCCGGCATGCAGATCATGGGTGACTGGGCCAAGTCCGAATGGACCGCCGCCAAGAAAGTCGCCGGCAAGGATTACGAGTGCGTAGCCTTCCCGGGCACCGACAAGGCGTTCACCTACAACATCGATTCCCTGGCCGTGTTCAAGCAGAAGGACGCGGGCACCGCGGCCGGTCAGCAGGACATCGCCAAAGTCGTGCTGGGTGAAAACTTCCAGAAAGTCTTCAGCATCAACAAGGGCTCGATCCCGGTGCGCAACGACATGCTCGCCGACATGGGCAAGTACGGTTTCGACTCCTGCGCCCAGACCGCTGCCAAGGACTTCCTGGCAGACGCCAAGAACGGCGGCCTGCAGCCGAGCATGGCGCACAACATGGCGACCACGCTGGCCGTACAGGGTGCGTTCTTTGATGTCGTGACCAACTACATCAACGACCCGAAAGCCGACCCGGCCGACGCTGCGAAGAAACTCGGCACCGCCATCAAGGCTGCCAAGTAACACCAGCGTAGAGCAGCCGCCAGCTTCAAGTCGCGCATCGGCTTGAGGCTGGCAGCTTGCAGCGGTCCCTCATCTTCTTTACTGGATCTTCCCATGAGTTCTGTTGCTGTGTTCAGCAAGGCCTCGCCGTTCGACGCATTGCAGCGCTGGCTACCGAAACTGGTGCTGGCGCCGAGCATGTTCATCGTTCTGGTGGGCTTCTATGGCTATATCCTCTGGACGTTTGTCCTGTCGTTCACCACGTCGACCTTCCTGCCGAACTACAAGTGGGCAGGGCTGGCGCAATACGCGCGGCTGTTCGACAACGACCGCTGGTGGGTGGCGAGCAAGAACCTGGCCGTGTTCGGCGGCATGTTCATCGGCATCACCCTGGTGATCGGCGTGACACTGGCGATTTTCCTCGACCAGAAAATCCGTCGTGAAGGCTTCATCCGCACCATTTACCTGTACCCGATGGCGCTCTCGATGATCGTCACCGGTACCGCGTGGAAATGGCTGCTCAACCCGGGCATGGGCCTGGACAAATTGCTGCGGGACTGGGGCTGGGAAGGCTTCCGTCTCGACTGGCTGATCGACCCGGATCGCGTGGTGTATTGCCTGGTGATCGCGGCGGTCTGGCAAGCTTCGGGCTTCATCATGGCGATGTTCCTCGCCGGTTTGCGTGGCGTTGATCAGTCGATCATCCGTGCCGCCCAGATCGACGGCGCGAGCATGCCGCGCATCTACTGGAAAGTGGTGCTGCCAAGCCTGCGTCCGGTGTTCTTCAGTGCGGTGATGATCCTGGCGCACATTGCGATCAAGAGCTTCGACCTGGTGGCGGCCATGACGGCCGGCGGCCCGGGTTATTCCTCCGACCTGCCGGCGATGTTCATGTATTCGTTCACGTTCAGTCGTGGGCAGATGGGCATGGGCTCGGCCAGTGCGATTCTGATGCTCGGTGCGATCCTCGCGATCATCGTGCCTTACCTGTACTCCGAGCTGAGGACCAAGCGTCATGACTAGTCTCGCTGCCAAACCTTCCATCAGCCTGAGCCGCATCGCGATCTACGCGGTGCTGATCCTCGCGGTCCTGCTGTATCTGGTACCGCTGGTGGTCATGCTGTTGACCAGCTTCAAGACCCCGGAAGACATCTCCACCGGCAACCTGCTGAGCTGGCCGACCGTGGTCAGCGGCATCGGCTGGGTGAAAGCCTGGGCGACTGTTGACGGTTACTTCTGGAACTCGATCAAGATCACCGTTCCGGCCGTGATCATCTCCACCGCCATCGGTGCGTTGAACGGCTACGTGCTGTCGTTCTGGCGCTTCCGCGGTTCGCAGCTGTTCTTCGGTCTGCTGTTGTTCGGCTGCTTCCTGCCGTTCCAGACCGTGCTGCTGCCGGCGTCGTTCACCCTCGGCAAGATGGGCCTGGCGAGCACCACCACCGGCCTTGTGTTCATCCATGTGGTCTACGGTCTGGCGTTCACCACGCTGTTTTTCCGTAACTACTACGTGAGCATTCCGGATGCGCTGATCAAGGCGGCACGCCTGGACGGTGCGGGGTTCTTCACCATCTTCCGCATGATCATCCTGCCGATGTCGACGCCGATCATCATGGTCTGCCTGATCTGGCAGTTCACCCAGATCTGGAACGACTTCCTGTTCGGCGTGGTGTTCTCCAGCGGTGATTCGCAACCGATCACGGTGGCGCTGAACAACCTGGTCAACACCAGCACCGGGGCCAAGGAATACAACGTGGACATGGCGGCGGCGATGATCGCCGGGCTGCCGACCCTGCTGGTCTATGTGGTCGCAGGCAAGTATTTCGTGCGCGGGCTGACGGCCGGCGCAGTCAAGGGGTAATCATGGCTACGCTCGAACTTCGCAATGTAAACAAGACCTACGGTGCCGGCCTGCCGGACACCCTGAAGAACATCGAACTGTCGATCAAGGACGGTGAGTTCCTGATCCTTGTCGGGCCTTCGGGCTGCGGCAAGTCGACCCTGATGAACTGCATCGCCGGCCTGGAAACCATCACCGGCGGCGCAATCATGATCGGTGACCAGGACGTCAGCGGCATGAGCCCGAAAGATCGCGACATCGCCATGGTGTTCCAGTCCTACGCGCTGTACCCGACCATGAGCGTGCGCGAGAACATCGAGTTCGGTCTGAAGATCCGCAAGATGAGCCAGTCGGCCATCGACGAAGAAGTCGCCCGCGTGGCCAAGCTGCTGCAGATCGAGCACCTGCTCAATCGCAAGCCGGGCCAGCTCTCCGGTGGCCAGCAACAGCGCGTGGCGATGGGCCGTGCACTGGCGCGTCGACCGAAGATCTATCTGTTCGACGAACCGCTGTCCAACCTCGACGCCAAGCTGCGCGTCGAGATGCGCACCGAAATGAAACTGATGCACCAGCGCCTGAAAACCACCACGGTCTACGTGACCCACGACCAGATCGAAGCGATGACCCTGGGCGACAAGGTGGCGGTGATGAAGGACGGCATCATCCAGCAGTTCGGTACGCCGAAAGAGATCTACAACGACCCGGCCAACCTGTTCGTGGCGAGCTTCATCGGTTCGCCGCCGATGAACTTCATCCCGCTGCGCCTGCAACGCAAGGACGGCCGTCTGGTGGCGCTGCTGGACAGCGGCCAGGCCCGTTGCGAGCTGCCGATGGCGATGCAGGACGCCGGTCTCGAAGACCGCGAAGTGATCCTCGGCCTGCGTCCGGAGCAGATTGTTCTGGCGAACGGCGAGGGCAACGGCCTGCCGAGCATCAAGGCTGAAGTGCAAGTCACCGAGCCGACCGGTCCGGACACCCTGGTGTTCGTCAACCTCAACGACACCAAGGTCTGCTGCCGTCTGGCCCCGGACGTGGCGCCGCAGGTGGGCGAGACCCTGACCCTGCAATTCGATCCGTCGAAAGTGCTGCTGTTCGATGCCAAGAGCGGCGAACGCCTGGGGGTTGCCGGTCTGCCGAAGTCTGAAGCGCACAGCGCCAACGTTGCTCAGTTCAAAGGTCGGTAAGAAATCAATGTGGGAATGAGCCTGCAACAGGCTCATTTCTGCAGGGGATGTAAACCGCGTTGGAAAAAAACAGTTAATAACAATAAAGACGAGGATGTAGGGATGAAAAAGAAACACGTCAATGCCCGGTTGATCTGCCAAATGTCAGCTGCGGCCGCATTGGTTCTGGCCGGCAATGCCATGGCCGCCGATGCATTCAGCTCCGATTCCAAGTGGATGACGGGCGACTGGGGTGGTGAGCGGACCAAGCTGATCGAGCAAGGCATCGACATCAAGGCCGACTACGTTGGGGAAATGGGCGCCAACCTGCATGGCGGCTACAACGACGACAAGACCGGCCGCTACAGCGACCAGTTCGGTCTGGGCGTGGCACTGGACCTGCAAAAACTCTGGGGCTGGGACAACACTCAGGCCAAGATCCAACTGACCAACCGTAACGGTCAGAACATCTCCAACGACCGCGTTGGCGATCCGCGTGCCGGCACCCTGTCTTCCTCGCAGGAAGTCTACGGTCGTGGCCATATGGTGCGTCTGACCCAACTGTGGATTCAGCACCAGTTCTTCGACAACAAACTCGACGTCAAGGCCGGTTACTTCGGTGAAGGCGAAGACTTCAATACCTTCCCGTGCGAATTCCAGAACCTGGCGTTCTGCGGCTCGCAGGTGGGTAACTGGGCGACCAACATCTGGTACAACTGGCCCGTCAGCCAGGCCGCGATCCGCGTGAAGTACAACATCAACGACGAGCTCTACGCGCAGATCGGCGCGTACAACCAGAACCCGTCGCAGCTGGAACACGGCAACGGCTTCAAGCTCAGCGGCAGCGGCACCGCCGGTACCGTGTTGCCGGTCGAACTGGTCTGGTCGCCGAAGGTCAACAGCCTGCCGGGCGAATACCGCGTCGGTTACTACAAGAGCACGGCTGATGCCAATGACGTCCGTGAAGACATCAACGGCAACGACGCAGCAACCACCGGTAACGCCTACCGCACCCACAGCAGCAAACACGGCTACTGGTTCGTTGCGCAACAGCAGCTCACCAGCCACAACGGCGACGCTTCCCGTGGTCTGAACATCGCGGCCAACGCCACGTTCCACGACAAGGACACCAACTTCATCGACAACTATCAGTCGGTGATGTTTGTCTACAAGGGCCCGTTCGATGCACGTCCGAAGGATGACGTCGGTATCGGTGCCGCGCGTATCCATGTCAACGACGACGTGAAGAAAAACGCCGAGCTGCTGAACGCTTCCAACGGTGTTTCGGACTACGACAATCCGGTGTTCTCGCCGATTCGCGAGACCGAATACAACTACGAGATCAACTACGGCTTCCACGTCACCAACTGGCTGACCGTGCGTCCTAACCTGCAATACATCACTCACCCGGGTGGCGTGGATCAAGTGGACAACGCATTGGTCGCTGGCCTGAAAATTCAGTCTACGTTCTAACGCGTCTGCGATAAGCTCCTCTCTATGTGCGCATATTTGCGGACAGCCCAGGCTGTCCGCTTTTTTTTGCAAAGGGGCGTCGCAGCCCATGAAAGTTGAATCTGGAACCGTGGCCCATGCATGAGCATCCGCTGCAACGCTTCTTCAAATCCTTGCGCGAACGACCGGTGTTCGCCTGGGAGCGCTATCAGATGCGCGATGTGCTGGTGATCGACCATCCGCTGTGTCAGGCGGTGTTCAGTCGTCAGGGCGCGCAGTTGCTGCATTTTCAACCGCGCGGGCAAAAACCGTGGCTATGGTGCGCGGCAAAGTGGCCGCATGTCGGCGCAATCCGTGGCGGTGTGCCGGTTTGCTGGCCGTGGTATGGCCGTCATCCGAGCGAAAACGCGTGGCCGTCCCACGGCTGGGCTCGACTATTGGACTGGAAACTGCTCGACAGCAGCACCAGCGATGACGGCGTGCGCCTGCATTGGCAATTGCAGCTGTGCGACTGGCAGGTGGACCTGCACGCGCACCTGGGTGAACGCATGGAATTGCGCCTGAGCACCGAGCATCAGGACGACATGCCGTGCCAGTTGAGCCAGGCTTTGCACGCTTACTGGCGTATTGGCGATGTGAGTGAGATAGCGCTGTCTGGGCTCGAAGGGGCGCAGGGTTACGATCAGTTGAACCGTGAGATTTGTCAGCAGGAAGGCGAATTACGGGTCGATGGCGGCTGTCAGCGCGTGTTCCAGCACGACGGCGAATTGCAGCTCAAGGATCACGCCTGGCAGCGCGAGTTGTGCATCGATACCGGTGACAGCGCGGACACGGTGGTGTGGCACCCGGGGGCGCGGCCGTTGCTGGGCGTGACTTGGGATGAGATCTCGGAATTTGTCTGTGTTGAAGCAGCGGCGGGTGGGACTGACAGTCTGCATCTGGCGCCGGGGGAGAAGGCGCATTTGAGTTTGCAGGCTTGGGCTGCTGCTTGAGTGGGTCAGTTCCACTGCTGCCCTCACCCTAGCCCTCTCCCGGAGGGAGAGGGGACTGACCGCGGGATGCTGGCGAGTTACGCCGACGTGAAATTGCAGTACCGAATCCATAATCGACCCAATCTTTCAGGTCGATGTATAACGCAAGACACCTCGGTCGGCTCCCTCTCCCTCCGGGAGAGGGCTGGGGTGAGGGGCTTTTGATCTTCAGTTGAACTCGTCACCCACCGGATACCGGCTAGCATTCAAACTCTCTTTGATCTTGCGTAGATGCGGCTGGAAATCCACCCCGCGACGCAACGTCATCCCCGTCGCCAGCACATCCAGCACCGTCAACTGAATGATCCGCGAAGTCATCGGCATGTAGATGTCGGTGTCTTCCGGCAGCGGAATGTTCAGGCTCAGGGTGCTGGCCTTAGCCAGTGGCGAGTTCTCGGCGGTCAGGCCCAGTACCGAAGCGCCGTTCTCCCGGGCGATGCGTGCCACTTCCACCAGTTCGCGGGTGCGCCCGGTGTAGGAAATGATCACGAACAGCTCGCCAGTGTGCGCCACCGACGCAATCATCCGTTGCATCAGCACATCGGCGTGCGCGGTCACCGCCAGGTTGAAACGGAAGAACTTGTGTTGCGCATCCAAAGCCACCGGGGCCGAGGCGCCCAGGCCGAAGAAGTGGATCTGCCGGGCCTGGATCAACAGGTCGACGGCGCGGCTGATCAGGTTCGGGTCCAGCGCCTGGCAGGCGCTGTCGAGCGAGGCGATGGCGCTGCCGAAAATTTTCTGTGTGTAGGCTTCGGGATTGTCATCAGCTTCCACTGCACGGCTGACATACGCCGCGCCGCTGGCCAGGCTCTGGGCCAGTTGCAGCTTGAGTTCAGGGTAGCCGCTGACACCGAACGAACGGCAGAAACGGTTGACCGTCGGTTCACTGACCGACGCCGCCTGGGCGAGGGCGGCGATACTGAAGCGGGTGGCCTGCTGTGGGTTGAGCAGGATCACTTCGGCGACTTTGCGTTCGGCCTTGTTCAGCTCTTCAAGGCGACTCTGGATTTGTTCCAGTAAATTTCGCACGCGGTCCATAAGAATTCCTAGATTCACCGGCGCCGATAAGCGCGCGGCTATGCAAATTGGGCCTTTGATGTGGCCCGTGACGGTGGCCTATCCTACTGATGGCTCCGACCGACCACCACTCGGAATCTGTATTTTGCGAAAATGTTGTGGTTATTACTACATTTTCCCTTGAGTGATGCCTTGAAAAAAGGTATTTGTAGCTTAACTTGATAAAAGAACAAACATCATGCCTTCGATTACGGTTGAACCGTGCACCTTCGCCTTGTTCGGCGCCTTGGGCGATCTGGCCCTGCGCAAGCTGTTTCCTGCCCTTTATCACCTGGATGGCGCCGGCCTGCTGCACGAGGACACGCGTATTATCGCGCTGGCCCGTGAAGAAGGCACCGAACAGCAGCACATGGCATTCATTGCCGCCGAACTGCGCCGCTACGTGGGCAAGGAACTGGACGAGGCCGTGGCCGAGCGCTTTCTGGCGCGCCTGACCTACCTGCACGTCGACTTCCTGAAGGCTGAAGATTACGCGGCGCTGGCCGAACTGGCGGGCACCAAACAACGCATGATTGCCTACTTCGCCACCCCGGCGGCGGTGTACGGCGCGATCTGCGAGAACCTGGCGAAAGTCGGTCTGGCCGAAAACACCCGCGTGGTGCTGGAAAAGCCGATCGGCTCGGACCTGGAATCCTCGCGCAAGGTCAACGACGCCGTGGCGCAGTTCTTCCCGGAGAACCGCACCTACCGCATCGACCACTACCTGGGCAAAGAGACGGTACAAAACCTGATCGCCCTGCGTTTCGCCAACAGCCTGTTCGAAACCCAATGGAACCAGCATTACATCTCCCACGTGGAAATCACCGTGGCCGAGAAGGTCGGCATCGAAGGCCGCTGGGGCTATTTCGACAAGGCCGGCCAGCTGCGCGACATGATCCAGAACCACCTGCTGCAACTGCTTTGCCTGATCGCCATGGACCCGCCGGCCGACCTGTCCGCCGACAGCATCCGTGACGAAAAAGTGAAAGTGCTCAAGGCGCTGGCGCCGATCAGCCCGGAAGGCCTGACCACTCAAGTGGTGCGCGGCCAGTACATTGCCGGCCACAGCGAAGGCAAATCCGTACCGGGTTACCTCGAAGAACCGAATTCCAACACCCAGAGCGACACCGAAACCTTCGTCGCCCTGCGTGCCGATATCCGCAACTGGCGCTGGGCCGGCGTGCCGTTCTACCTGCGCACCGGCAAGCGCATGCCGCAGAAACTGTCGCAGATCGTCATCCACTTCAAGGAACCGTCGCACTACATCTTCGCCCCGGAGCAGCGCCTGCAGATCAGCAACAAACTGATCATCCGTCTGCAACCGGACGAAGGCATTTCCCTGCGTGTGATGACCAAGGATCAAGGCCTGGACAAGGGCATGCAGCTGCGCAGCGGCCCGTTGCAACTGAATTTCTCCGACACCTGGCGCAGCGCGCGGATCCCCGACGCCTACGAGCGGTTGTTGCTGGAAGTGATGAACGGCAATCAGAACCTGTTTGTCCGTAAAGATGAAATCGAAGCCGCGTGGAAGTGGTGTGACCAGTTGATCGCCGGGTGGAAAAAGTCCGGTGACGCGCCCAAGCCGTATGCGGCCGGGTCGTGGGGGCCGATGAGCTCCATTGCATTGATCACGCGGGACGGGAGGTCGTGGTATGGCGATATCTGATGTGAAACTGCCCGCGGGCGTAAATGCCCACGAATTCAAGAGCCCGGTGTTGCTCGCCGAAGGCTTGGCGCTGAATGTCGCCAAGCAGTTGAGCGATGCATTGGCAGCGCGCGGCAACGCTGTGCTGGTGGTGTCCGGCGGTCGCAGCCCCGTGGCGTTTTTCCAGCACCTGGCCAAGCAGGCGCTGGACTGGTCGAAGGTCGTCGTGACCCTGGCCGACGAGCGCTGGGTGCCGGTCGAACACGCCGACAGCAACGCCGGTCTGCTCAAGCAGTATCTGCTCAAGGGCCCGGCGGCCAAGGCGCAGTTCCTCAGCCTTTACAGCGCGGCGGCCAACGTCGAGCAGGCTGCGGAGCAGGCCGATCGGTTGCTCGCCGAGTTGCCGCCCATCGACGTGCTGGTGTTGGGCATGGGCGATGACGGTCACACCGCGTCGTTGTTCCCGGACAGCCCGAACCTGACTGAAGCCCTGCAAGCCGATGGCACCCGTCGCTGCTGGCCGATGCTGGCGCCAAGCGTGCCGCGTCAACGCCTGACCATGAGCCGGGCGCTGCTGGCCTCGGCGCGGCACAAGATTCTGTCGATTTCCGGTCAGTCGAAACTGACCACCCTGAATGCCGCACTGGCATCCAACGACGTCGCCGCCATGCCGGTTCGCGCGTTTCTGCAACCTACGTTAGAGATTTACTGGTGCCCATGAGCCAAGGAACAGCCGCTATGACAACCCCATCCCCGACCGTTTCCATGGCGGACAAAGTTGCCCTGATCGACAGCCTCTGCGCCAAGGCGCGGATCCTGCCGGTGATCACCATCGCCCGTGAACAGGACGTGTTGCCGCTGGCCGATGCCCTGGCCGCCGGTGGTCTGACCGCGCTGGAAGTGACCCTGCGTTCGCAGTTCGGCCTCAAGGCGATCCAGATCCTGCGCGAACAGCGCCCGGAGCTGGTGACCGGTGCCGGCACCGTGCTCGACCGCAACATGCTGGCCGCGGCCGAAGCGGCTGGTTCGCAATTCATCGTCACCCCGGGCATCACCCGTGACCTGCTGGAAGCCAGCGTCGAAAGCCCGATCCCGCTGCTGCCGGGCATCAGCAACGCCTCCGGCATCATGGAAGGCTATGGCCTGGGTTATCGCCGCTTCAAGCTGTTCCCGGCTGAAGTCAGCGGCGGCGTGGCGGCCATCAAGGCTCTGGGCGGCCCGTTCGGCGAAGTGAAATTCTGCCCGACTGGCGGCGTCGGCCCGGCCAACATCAAGAGCTACATGGCGCTGAAAAACGTCATGTGCGTGGGTGGTAGCTGGATGCTGGATCCTGAGTGGATCAAGAACGGCGACTGGGCGCGCATTCAGGAATGCACCGCCGAGGCTCTGGCGCTGCTGGACTGATGTTTCTGAAATAGTTTTTTCCTGACACTTCGTTGTGTGTTCTACGGCTTTAACGGTGCGCTTGGTCGGTGCACCGTTTTTTTTTGCCCGCAAAAAACCTTCGTTATCTCGAGATACGTTATCTGGAGATACATAGTTACCGCACCCGGCTTCGCGTGGGGCGCTAACCTGCGTTCATCTTATGGAAGAGAGAACGCGTCATGGATAACCAGCCTTCAGCGCCATCGATTTATCAACTGGCCCCCGAGCAAGTCGCCGGGCCGTATTTTCGCAATCCCAAACTGCTGCGCCGCAACATCAGCGAAGGTGCCGAGGGCCTGCCTTTGCTGTTGCGCCTGACCATCGTCGATGCGATGACCGCCGAACCGGTCAGCGGGGCACTGGTGGATATCTGGCACTGCAACGCACGGGGCGCCTATTCCGGCTGGAGTCGGGTCAACCCGGACCAGGAAGTCGATGTCGAAGACATCGGTTCGATCCCGCGAACCGACGACGACACCTACCTGCGCGGCGGTCAGTTCAGCGATCACAAGGGCAGGGTGCGCTTCACCACGATCTATCCGGGGTTTTATGCCGGACGTGCCCTGCACATTCACGTGGCGGTGCGCATCGTCGCCGGCAACGAATACCTGGACGAGCGCAATGTGGCCTGGGTCGGACAGCTGTACTTCCCCGAGGTGGTTTCTCGCGGGGTGCTCAACGCCAAGGCGTATCGCGGGCGCGGCTCGGAGCCTGTGTGCAATGCCAACGATGTCTATTACGCCAACATGGGTGGGGAGGCCTCGACCCTGACCGTGTGGCCGATCGGCCGCGACTCCCACGAGGACGGTTACTTCGGCCACCTCACGATCGGCATCGACACCTTTGCGGTGTCGTCGCAGATCAAGCCCGAGGACTTCGACAAGTACACGGTTTAACGCAGTTCATTCAGCGCCAGAACCAGCGACTGGATCTCCGCCGCCGTCGTGGTCAACGACGGCGTGATGCGGATGCATGGCCCGCAGGCTGCGCCGTTGCGCACGACGGTGAACAGGTTGTAGTCGTTGAGCAGGCGTTCGACCATCGCCTGCTGGTCGGCATGCCGGGTAAAACGCATCGAGGTGATGCCGCAATACAGCCGCGGATCGTCCGGGGTCATGACTTCGATGCCCGGCAGGTTACGCACGGCGCTGACCCACAGGTTGCGCAGGTAATTGACCCGTGCGCCCTTGGCCGCCGCGCCACCGAGTGAGCGGTGTTCCTCGAACACCAGCGGCAGGGTCATCAGCGCCGGAATGTTCGGCGTGCTGTGGGGTGTGCGCGAGCGGATGTCGTTGAGCGGGAAATGCATCTCGCCCATGTCCGGGTCGATGTCGGCCAAGCGTTGCGGGGCGATATACAGAAAGCCCAGGGTCAGCGGCGAGCCGATCCATTTGTGCAGGTTGTACCCGGCGAAGGCGATGCCCAGCGCTTCCAGATCGAACTCGATCTGGCCGAGGGCATGGGCGCCATCGAGGATGATATCGACGCCATGTTCCTTGGCCAGCGAGGCGATGGCCTGCACCGGCATCACCAGTCCGGTGCGGTGGGTGACGTGGGTCAGCGCCATCAGCTTGAGCTTCGGATAGCGAGTGAAGGCTTCGCGGTAGGTCGCCAGCAGGCTGTCGAAGCTGGCCGGGTGCGCGTGCTCGATCTCGATCACCTCGACCCCGCGATGGCGGGCCAGCCAACGCATGGCGCCCTTGACCGTGTCGTATTCCAGATCGCAGATCAGCACCTGATCGCCAGGTTCGAGACGGTTGTAGTTGCGGATCAGCGACTGCAGGCCGGCGGTGGCGTTCTGGGTGAAGGCGATGCTTTGCGCACGCACACCGATCAGTTCGGCCAGTTGCGCGCGGATGTCGAGGCTGTCGTGCTGTTCAAAGCGTTGGCGTACGTAGATCGAGTTGCTGTTGTTGATCAGCTCGATGTGGCGCTGATAGTCCTCGACCACGGTGCGCGACATGCGCCCGAAGTAGCCGTTTTCCAGGTTCATGGGGCCGGGGTGGCGGTCGTAACGGTCGGCGAAGGTTTGCCAGAAGGCTTCGTCTCGGGCGCGGCGGGTGTTATCGGGCATGGTCGACTCGGATCAGGATGCGCCTCAGTGGCGCGGGGCGGGTTTGCCATGTTTGGCGCGCAGCGGTTCAAGCAGCTCCGACAGGCCGTTGTGATCGATTTCCTGCATCAGCGCCAACAGGCCGCCGAGTTCGCCGTGGGGGAAACCTTCCCGGGCGAACCAGTTCAGGTACGGGCCGGGGAGGTCGGCGATGATCCGTCCCTTGTATTTGCCGAAGGGCATTTCGCGGGTAATCAGCAGTTCGAGTTTTTCGGGATTCATTGCACGGATCGTCTGAGTTCAAAACAGTCTGGAAAATACAGGCATTCTGCATGCAGGCCAAATGACAGATCATGCAAATAACAGGCATACAGATTTCGTCTTTATAAGTAAGTTATTGAAAATAAAAGAATAAATTCAATAGAAAAAACTGGCACGGCCACTGCAACACTCCTTGCACCTTCCACCGAACGCAAGGAATTGAAAAATGACTGACCTCAATAAAGAAGCCATCTCCGTCCTCAACGACCTGATTGAAACCAGCAAGGACGGTCAGGAAGGGTTCAAGACCTGTGCAGAAGACATCAAACACCCTGAACTGAAAACCCTGTTCGTGAAACGCTCCGCCGACTGCGCTACGGCTGCCGCCGAATTGCAGGCGACCGTGCGTTCAATGGGTGGCGATCCGGAAACTTCCACCAGCGTCAGCGGCGATCTGCATCGTCGCTGGGTCGACGTCAAAGCCGTGTTTACCGGCAAGGACGAAGAAGCGGTGCTCAACGAGGCCGAGCGCGGTGAAGACCATGCCCTGAAGGCTTATCGTGAAGCGATCGAGAAGATCAACAAGCACAACCTGGTGGGCATCCGTGATCTGGTCGAACGCCAGTACCACGGCGTGCAACGCAATCACGATCAAGTGAAAGCCCTGCGTAACCAGGCTCGCGCACGCTCTTAAGCGTTCGGGGCCAAGAAAAAACGCCAGCTAGTCTGGCGTTTTTTTGTGTCCGGATTTAACCGAGATTGATCAGCCGATGCTGATGGCCGGCAAGGTCGGCAGGGTAACGGTCTGTTGTTTACGTGGAGCCAGAATCTCGGCTTCACCGTCCACGACCAATTCATCGCGCTGGTTGAATACGCGAGTGGCAATGCGCACGCGGAATTTCGGCAGTTTCTCGAGGATTTCCAGGCGCACGGTCAGGGTGTCGCCAATCTTTACCGGTTTCTGGAAGCTCATCTGCTGACCGATATAAATGGTGCCCGGCCCAGGCAGCTCGCACGCCACGGCCGCACTGATCAGCGCGCCGCTGAACATGCCGTGGGCGATGCGTTCCTTGAACATGCTGGCGGCGGCAAACTCGGCGTCCAGGTGCACCGGGTTGTGGTCGCCGGACATCGCGGCGAACAGCTGGATGTCACGCTCTTCGACGTGCTTGCTGTAGCTGGCGGTCTGGCCGACTTCGAGCGCTTCGTAAGGGGTGTTGGTAACCTGGGTCATGAGTCTGAATTCCTGTGACGGATTAAATGAATCCAAAAAAAAATTATTCGCTGCGTTGAGGGCGGCGATGGCTGAGCGTCTGGTCGATCCAGGCCAGCACATCGGCGGTCACTTCGTCGCGGTTGGTCTCGTTGAACAATTCGTGCCGCGCCTGCGGGTAGATCTTCAGTTGCAGGTTCTGGCTGCCGGCCGAGCGCAAGGCATTGGCCAGATCAGTCAGACGCTTGCCTTCGCTCACCGGATCACATTCGCCGCCAATCACCAGCAGCGGCAGGCCCGGGTCGATCTGGGCGAGATTGGACGCTTTGCTGATTTGCTGCAACCCGCCGAGCAGGTCGATCCACAACTGATTGGTGCAGCGAAAGCCGCACAGCGGATCGGTGGCGTACTTGTCGACTTCGGCCGGGTCGCGACTCAGCCAGTCAAACGCGGTGCGCGCCGGTTTGAATTTATTGTTGAACGAGCCGAACGACAGCCACTCGATCAGCGCGCTGCGGCCCTTGGCGCCCTGGCGCAGCTTTTCGAACCGGGCGATCTGCCGGGCTGCGCGGTACAGCGCAACCGGCTGGAAATTCGAGCCGCTGAGAATCGCGCCGTGCAGGCTGGCGCTGTGATGCAGTAAATAAGCCTGCGCGATGTAGCTGCCCATGCTGTGCCCGAGCAGCACGATCGGTACGTCGCTATGACGCTGGCCGATGTGCTGGTTGAGGCTGGCCAGGTCGCCGACCACCTTGCACCAGCCATCGTCGTCGGCGAAATGCCCGAGCGTCCCTTGATCGGCCGTTTTGCCATGGCCGCGCAGATCGGGCGCATACACACCGTAACCTTCGGCGCAGAACGACTCTGCCAGTCGCGCATAACGACCGCTGTGCTCGGCCATGCCGTGGGCCAGCAGAATCACCGCCTTCAGCGGTGCGTTCGGCAGCCACTGGTTGATGAAGAGGCGGCTGCGGTCACTCGCGTCCAGCCAGAAAGTGTCGTGGATCATGGCTATTCCTTTTGCTGCATGCTTTTGCTGCAGGGGCCAGCAGAGGTTGCATTGTATAGCGCGTCCGATCAGCTCACGCCACGGCTGGAAGATTCACACGATCAATGAGGACGTCGCCCATATTTGCCTGAATGACCATAGCTGCTAGTGTCCGTGAAGCCCCGCTTTTTGCTTTCGGCTTTTTCAAGGACAAGAGAAAAATGACAGCGAAGCGGCCCCGGATCGGCTCAGGTAAAGAGGACAAGAACAATGCAACCTGATTTCTGGAATGACAAACGCCCGGCGGGCGTACCCCTGGACATCGACGTGGGTGAATTCAAGTCGGTGATCGAGGTGTTCGAGCGTTCCTGCAAGAAATTCGCTGATCGCCCGGCGTTCAGCAACATGGGCGTGACCCTGACCTACGCCGAACTCGAGCGCTACAGCGCCGCGTTCGCCGGTTACCTGCAAGCCCACACCGATCTGGTGCCGGGGGATCGCATCGCGGTGCAGATGCCCAACGTCCTGCATTATCCGATTGCCGTGTTCGGCGCGCTGCGTGCCGGGCTGATCGTGGTCAACACCAACCCGCTATACACCGCGCGGGAGATGCGTCACCAGTTCAAGGACTCCGGTGCCCGGGCGCTGGTGTACCTGAACATGTTCGGCCAGAAGGTCCAGGAAGTGCTGCCGGACACCGACATCCAGTACCTGATCGAAGCGAAGATGGGCGACCTGATGCCCACCGCCAAGGGCTGGCTGGTCAACACCGTGGTCAGCAAAGTGAAGAAAATGGTCCCGGCGTACTCGCTGCCCCAGGCGATTTCCTTCAAGAGCGCGTTGCGCATGGGGCGGGGCCTGGGCATCAAGCCGCTGAAGGTCGGCCTGGACGACATCGCCGTCCTGCAATACACCGGCGGCACCACCGGCCTGGCCAAGGGCGCGATGCTCACCCACGGCAATCTGGTGGCCAACATGCAGCAGGTTCGCGCCTGTCTCGCCCAGTTCGGCAGCGATAGCCAGCCACTGCTGCGCGAAGGGCAGGAAGTGATGATCGCGCCGCTGCCGCTGTACCACATCTATGCCTTCACCGCGAATTGCATGTGCATGATGGTGTCCGGCAACCACAACGTGCTGATCACCAACCCGCGTGACATCGGCGGTTTCATCAAGGAGCTGAAGAACTGGAAGTTCTCGGCGCTGCTGGGGCTCAACACGCTGTTTGTCGCGCTGATGGATCATCCGGACTTCAAGACCCTGGACTTCTCCACCCTCAAACTCACCAACTCCGGCGGTACTGCGCTGGTCAAGGCCACCGCCGAGCGCTGGGAGCAGATCACCGGTTGCCGCATCACCGAAGGCTACGGCTTGACCGAAACCTCGCCGGTGGCCTGCACCAACCCGTACGGCGATCTGTCACGAATCGGCACGGTCGGCCTGCCGGTGCCGGGCACCCGGTTGAAAGTCATCAATGACGACGGCGTCGAACAGCCTTTGGGCGAGCGCGGCGAACTGTGCATCAAGGGCCCGCAGATCATGAAGGGCTATTGGCAGAAACCCGAGGCCACCGCCGAGGTGCTGGATGCCGAGGGCTGGTTCAAGTCTGGTGACATCGCGGTGATCGACCCGGACGGTTTCGTGCGCATCGTCGACCGCAAGAAAGACATGATCATCGTCTCCGGTTTCAACGTGTACCCGAACGAGATCGAAGACGTGGTGATGGCCCACCCGAAAGTCGCCAACTGCGCGGTGATCGGCGTCCCGGACGAGCGCTCCGGGGAAGCGGTGAAGCTGTTTGTGGTGGCGCGGGAAACCGGCGTGAGCCTGGAAGAACTGAAGGCCTACTGCAAAGAGAATTTCACCGCGTACAAGGTGCCCAAACACATCGTGCTGCGTGAGTCGTTGCCGATGACGCCTGTCGGGAAGATTCTGCGGCGTGAGTTGCGCGATATCGCCTGATCGCTGAATGACTGCGCCTGACGCATTCGCGTTGAGGCCTGAAGATCGCAGCCTCTGGTGGCTTCCTTGAAGCCGCTGAAGGCTGCGATCTTTTGCTTTTTGTCCCGGAATTCCGGGGCTTTTAGAGAGTTATAGGATTTTTGCTCTAAAATGACTGCCAGTAGTTCTTGAGTCATGAAAATGACTGTAGGGGCCGCTTTTGGCTCTAGTCGACCCTTGGCAAAGCTGCTACTCTCGGCGCGCTTTGTGACTTCTCGGCCTTGTAAAAAGCCAGACTCACCAATAAACAAACACCAATAATAATCGCATCAAATGCGGTGCTGAATTCGCGTTGCTGAGGAGTGGGCTTCCATGATCGAAGACTTTTGGAAGGATAAGTACCCCGCTGGAATTGCTGCCGACATCAATCCAGACGAGTACCCGAATATTCAGGCAGTGTTGAAGCAATCCTGCCAACGCTTCGCCGACAAACCGGCGTTCAGCAACCTGGGCAAGACCATCACCTACGGTGAACTGTACGAATTGTCCGGTGCGTTTGCCGCTTATCTGCAACAGCATACCGATTTGCAGCCCGGTGATCGAATCGCCGTGCAGCTGCCCAACGTGTTGCAGTACCCGGTCGCCGTCTTCGGTGCCATCCGTGCCGGGCTGATCGTGGTCAACACCAACCCGCTGTACACCGCGCGGGAAATGGAACACCAGTTCAATGACTCCGGTGCCAAGGCGCTGGTGTGCCTGGCCAACATGGCGCACCTGGCCGAAGCCGTGGTGCCGAAAACCGGCGTCAAACACGTCATCGTCACCGAAGTCGCCGACCTGCTGCCGCCGATCAAGCGTCTGCTGATCAACAGCGTCATCAAGTACGTGAAGAAAATGGTGCCGGCCTATCACCTGCCAAAAGCCGTCAAGTTCAACGACGTGCTGAGCAAGGGCCAGGGTCAACCGGTCGCCGAAGCCAACCCGGACAGCGGCGATGTCGCGGTGCTGCAATACACCGGCGGCACCACCGGCGTGGCCAAGGGCGCGATGCTCACCCATCGCAACCTCGTCGCCAACATGTTGCAGTGCAAGGCGCTGATGGGCTCCAACCTCAATGAAGGTTGCGAGATCCTGATCACCCCGCTGCCGCTGTACCACATCTATGCGTTCACCTTTCATTGCATGGCGATGATGCTGATCGGCAACCACAACATCCTGATCAGCAACCCGCGCGACCTGCCGGCGATGGTCAAGGAACTGTCGAAGTGGAAGTTCAGCGGTTTCGTCGGCCTCAATACGCTGTTCGTGGCCCTGTGCAACAACGAAGGTTTCCGCAAGCTGGATTTCTCGGCGCTGAAAGTCACCCTGTCCGGTGGCATGGCGTTGCAACTGGCCGCCGCCGAGCGTTGGAAAGCGGTCACCGGTTGCCCGATCTGCGAAGGTTACGGCATGACCGAAACCAGCCCGGTGGCTACGGTCAACCCGATCCAGAACATCCAGATCGGCACCATCGGCATTCCAGTGCCGTCGACCCTGTGCAAAGTCATCGACGATGCCGGCGTCGAGCAGCCGCTGGGTGAAATCGGCGAGCTGTGCGTCAAGGGCCCGCAAGTGATGAAGGGCTACTGGCAGCGTCAGGAAGCCACCGACGAGATGCTCGACAGCGAAGGCTGGCTGAAGACCGGTGACATCGCGCTGATTCAGCCGGACGGCTACATGCGCATTGTCGATCGCAAGAAAGACATGATCCTGGTCTCCGGTTTCAACGTGTACCCGAACGAACTGGAAGACGTGCTGGCGACCCTGCCGGGCGTGTTGCAGTGCGCGGCCATCGGTATTCCGGACGAGAAGTCGGGCGAGGCGATCAAGATCTTTATCGTCGCCAAGCCAGGCGTCACGCTGACCAAGGAAACGGTGATGGAGCACATGCGCGCCAACGTCACCGGCTACAAGGTGCCGCGTTCGGTGGAATTCCGCGATGCGCTGCCGACCACCAATGTCGGCAAGATCCTGCGTCGCGAGTTGCGCGACGAAGAGCTGAAGAAGATCAAGGCGAAGAACGCCGCATAAAATAAAAAGCCCCGCAGATGCGGGGCTTTTTGTTGGTGCAGGAATCGATTACTGACGGAACGGCGCGAAGTTCACGTTGGTGCCTGCCGGGCGCATGTCCTGCAGGTACGAGTCCTTGTCGGCGCTCAGTTCCAGGCTCAGGGCTGCCTTGCGCTTGCCTTCGTTGCGGATCACCAGGCCTTCGAGCTTCTCGCGCAGAAACACGGTCGGCACTTTCAAGTGCAGCAGCTCGTCGGTGGCCGGGGTGTGCATCAACAGGTGAATCCACTCGTACTGACCGATGGCCAGGCGCGACACCGGCAGATCGAACCACCAGATGTTGCGGTTGCGGTTAAGTTCGGCGAAGTGGCAGTTGTTGGTGCCGAGCACGGCACCGCCCAGTTCCTGGTTGCGACGGGCGATGGCCTGCTTTTTATCGAGTTTCATAACATTCCTGCGGGATCGGTTCTGTGGCGCCTGGCGCCCTTATGGTGGGCATTCTCGGGGCTACGCTCGCAAACATAAAGCGCAACCTGCACGCCGCGACGAAATGAAGCCCTGAAAATAAATGAAACTTGGCGCAAACCGGGCCAGTCAATCGTTACGTACTGACTTTTCCCCTTCAATGCACCAAGGAGAAACACCATGAGTAGCACAGGCGATAAAGTAAAAGGCATGGCCAACGAAGCGGTCGGCAACGTCAAGCAGGGCATCGGTAAAGCCACCGACAACACCAAACTGCAAGTCGAAGGCAAACTGCAAGAGAAGAAAGGCGAGGCCCAGCAAGCGGTGGGCAAAGCCAAGGACGCGATCAAGAAAGGCGTCGACAAGGCTTGATCCAGCCTTGAACGAAACAACAAAGCGGCCATCCAAGGATGGCCGTTTTCGTGTCCCGTTCACATACAGTCACGGATCACAGTGTTTCAAAGTCGCCAAGTAAGCTACTTTGATGAGAGAAAAACGGCCCCTGAGTCGCCACGACTTCAACCTGTTTTGCGGCGAAAGGAGACGCGAATGATTTTCCCCGACATGAAAGGCCTGCCCCTGCACCGGGTCATCGTGCGCACCGTCACCGAGTTCATGGACGACGAGATGTCGACCTATGCCTCGGCATTGGCCTACCAGATGCTGTTCTCGCTGTTCCCGTTCATTCTGTTCCTGATTGCCCTGATCGGTTTCCTGCACCTGCCGGACTTCTTCTCCTGGCTGCGCCTGCAATCGGAGCTGGTGTTGCCGCCCCAGGCGCTGGAGCAGGTCAACCCGGTGATCGACCAGTTGCAGCAATCCAAGGGTGGTCTGCTGTCCGTGGGTATCGTCGTCGCCCTGTACACCGCGTCCGCCGGTGTGCGCCTGATGATGAGCGCGATGAACGCGGCCTACG
This sequence comes from Pseudomonas sp. FW215-R2, assembly GCF_058789255.1. Lineage (NCBI taxonomy): Bacteria > Pseudomonadati > Pseudomonadota > Gammaproteobacteria > Pseudomonadales > Pseudomonadaceae > Pseudomonas > Pseudomonas sp. FW215-R2. Next base: position 31,852 of record NZ_JBYTBO010000020.1, on the reverse strand, counting down.
ACGTGGTCGAGGGCCGGCCGATCTGGAAGCGCTTCCCGCTGTCGATCATCTACACCGTCGGCATTGCCGGCATGCTGCTGGCCGCTGCCGCGCTGATGGTGCTCGGGCCGCAGGTGATGGGCTGGATCGCCGGGCAGGTCGGGCTGGAAGACTTCATCGTCACCGTATGGACCATCGCCCGCTGGCCGGTGATCGTGATCCTGATGATGGTCGCCGTCGCTTTGATCTACTACGTGATGCCCGACGTCAAACAGGAATTCCGTTTCATCACCCCGGGCTCGGTGCTGGCGGTGGTGGTGTGGATCATCGCGTCTCTGGGGTTCGCGTTTTACGTCAAGACGTTCGCCAACTACAACGCCATGTATGGCAGCATCGGTGCGATCATCGTGCTGTTGCTGTATTTCTACATTTCCGCTGCCGTGCTGTTGCTGGGCGCGGAGATGAATGCCGTGATCGAACACATGTCCAGCGAGGGCAAGGACCCGGGCGAGAAAGTCCCCGGCGAACTCGATGAACATCCCAAACAACACGTTTCCGGACTTGGGCGCGATCATTCGCTCAACCCGAACACAGACGAAGCCTGATCATGATCCGTGAAATCCTGAAGATGGGCGATGAACGCCTGCTGCGCATTGCCCCGCCGGTGCCCGCCGAGATGCTCGACAGCCCTGAGCTGTGGCAACTGATCGACGACATGTTCCAGACCATGGAAAGCGTCGGCGGTGTCGGCCTGGCCGCGCCGCAGATCGGCGTCGACCTGCAACTGGTGATCTTCGGCTTCGAGCACAGCGAACGTTACCCGGACGCCGAAGCGGTGCCGCAGACGATCCTGATCAATCCGCTGATCACGCCGTTGAGTCCCTTGATGGAAGAGGGCTTCGAAGGCTGCCTGTCGGTGCCCGGCCTGCGGGGCGCGGTAGATCGTTATCAGCAGATCCGCTACGAAGGTGTCGATCCCAAGGGGCAGCCGATCGTGCGCGTGGCCTCGGGCTTCCATGCACGGGTGGTGCAGCACGAGTGCGATCACCTGATCGGGCGGTTGTACCCGTCGCGCATTACCGATTTCAGCAAGTTCGGTTACACCGAAGTGATGTTCCCGGATCTCGACCCCAACGCCGACGACTGACTAGTCCGCGCGCGGCGCAAGCTCCATGGCAATCATCGGCTTGCTCCGCGCATAACGGCTCAAGCGCTCGGCCATCGCCTGGGGCAGGGCGGGGTCGAAAGTGAAGCCGCGCCGTTCGTAGAAACCGCGCAGGTCCGGGTGGCAGAACAACCAGACAGGCGCCTCGACGTCCTTCACCGCTTCGGCAATCAATTGCGCGGCAATACCCTGTTCGCGGCAGGTCGGGTCGACGAACAACCCGGTCAGCCAATACCCGCCTGACACCAGTCGCAGACATAAAGCAGCCACGATTTCCTCGCGCCTTGCCACCCACAATTGCGCCTCGCGCACCGCTTTCATCGACGATTGATGTTGGCGGTAGAACTTGTTCATCAAGGGCCAGGACAGGTCGTCGAGCTGGCTGTAACGGATGTCGGTCATGAATCGGACTGCCGGTGCAAAAGCCGCGGATTATAAAACAACGTGCTCGCCGGGATAGGTGTATACCTGATCTCACATCCCCTCTGAGTGGAGTACGCATCATGTCCAAAGGTATGGATTCGAAGAAAGCCGCGAAGAAGAAACCGGCCAAGACCGCCATCGAGAAACGCCACGAGAAAAGGGCGAAAAAAGTCGACATCTTCGGTCATTGATCACCTCCTTCAGGAGCCTGGTTCCCAGGCTCCTGTCTCGCCCGTAAAAACCTCGCAAAAATAATCTGCAAGATTTTCCGCTGGTGTTGCACAGAACGATCAGACCCTCGTTCCGAGCCACGCCATGCCCCATTATTTCGACGATGCCCATCGCCAACAGATCGAAGCCCTGCGCCAACGCTTCACCGCCCGCACCGACTGGCCGACCTGGCTGTTGCTGATCGGCGTGTATGCCGGTTGGTTCGCGATTGTGTTGGGCAGCGAATGGCTGGGCCTCTGGTGGAGCACGCTGCTGCTGATTCCGTTGCTGGTGCTGTGGCTGTCGGTGCAGCACGAATTGCTCCACGGTCATCCGACGCGCTGGACTTCGGTGAACAAAGTCCTCGGCTACGCGCCGTTTGCGGTGTGGTATCCGTACACGCTCTATCGCGACAGCCATTTGCAGCACCATCGCGATGAGGACCTGACGATCCCCGGCGTCGACCCCGAAAGCCGTTACCTGAGCGCCGAGCGCTGGCACGGCAGTTCGCTGCTCGAACGCAGCCTGCACTGGCTGAACAAGACCGTGCTCGGCCGATTCATTCTTGGCGCACCGCTGGCGTTGCTGGCGCTGGCCAATGAACAACTGCAACGCTTGAAAAGCGGCGAACGCCAGGCCTGGCTGATGTGGCTGACCCACGGAACCCTGACCGTGCTGATGCTGTTTTTCATCGCCCGCTACAGCGTATTGCCGGTGGGGCATTACCTGTTTTTGATCAGCGTGCCGGCGCTGTCGATTGCGATGGTTCGCTCTTACTATGAACACCGGCCGCACGCACAACCGGAACAACGCACAGTGCTCAACGAAGCCGGATGGCCGTGGCGCTGGCTGTTCCTGAACCTGAATTTCCATTTGGTGCACCACGATTTGCCGAAGCTGGCGTGGTACGACTTGCCCACGGCCTATCGCATGCGCCGGGAGCAATGGGTCGCGCGCAGCGGTGGATTTCTGGTGCAGGGTTATGGGCAACTGTGGCGCCGGCACGGCATCAAACCGATCGACAGTCCGCAGCATCCGTTTATTTGAGGCCACCATGACGTCAGGTTACGCAGAGCTGTTGATGTACATCGCCCCCGAGCCGATCCGCGCGGCGAACGAACAGTGGCTGGCGCGGATTCTCGATCACCTGGGCCGCTCGCGACTCAAGGCCGAAGGCTTGTCGCTGCCCGACCTCTGGCTGTCGCCGCAGTTGCTGCTGACCCAGACCTGCGGCTATCCGCTGATGACCGCGCTGCGTGGCCAGGTCCGGATTGTCGGCCGTCCGCGCTACGAATTGCCGGATGCCACTGCCGGCAATCATTGCAGTCTGATCCTTGCCCGCGCCGATGATCCGCGCCGCAGTCTGGCGGAGTTCTTCGACAGTCGCGGGGTGATCAACAGCGAGGACTCCAACAGCGGCATGAACCTGTTGCGCCAGCGTCTGGCGCCGTTGCAGCGGGACGGTCAGTTTTTCGCTTCGGTCGGCCTCAGTGGCGGCCATCGCGAAAGCCTGCGCTGGTTGCGCGAAGATCGCGCCGATCTGGCGGCCATCGACAGCGTGACCTTTGCCTACCTGGCGCAGCACGCCGCCGAAGAGGTCAATGGCTTGCGGGTGGTGGCGCGCAGTGCGTTCAGCCCAACCTTGCCTTTCATCACCGTCGCCAGTGCTTCGGACACGCAGATCGAACAGCTGCGCCGGGCGATGAACCGCAGCCTTCAAGACTTGCCCGACGTTGCCCGCATCCTCGGCCTGCCCGAAGTCCTGCCTGCCAGCGAAAGCGATTACCTCGTCCTGCTGGACTATCAACGCGAGGCCGAAGAACTGGGATACGGCCGCTTGCGTTAGCGATTTCCACTAATTCACTAATAGAATATAAAAATTCTTTTTAAGTATTTTTAACGCATAAGGCACCTTGCTAGGATCGCGCCACCGGACGACCGGACATTCAGCGACCCTTGACCAAGGAGCCCCCATGTCCGGCGCCGACTCATCCCATCGCAATCATGTGAATACGTTGTTTCGCGACCATTACCAGTGGTTGTGCACACGTCTGCGCCGGCAATCGAATGATGCAGCCAGCGCCGAAGACATCGCCGCCGAAACCTTCGCGCAACTGCTCGAAGCACCGGGCCTGACCGCCATCCGCGAACCCCGCGCGTTGCTCACCACCATCGCCCAGCGGCTGCTGTATGAGCGCTGGCGGCGGGGCGATCTGGAGCGTCGGCATCTGCATCAACTGCAACAGAGTGACCTCGATCACGCGCCGTCTCCCGAAGATCTGGCAGATCTGTCGCAGAGCCTCAAGCATCTGGACCGGACGCTCCAGCGCCTGCCGGGCAAAGTCCGCTCGACCTTTCTGCTGGCGCGCATCGACGGCCTGACCTACCCGCAAATCGCTGCCGAACTGGGCATCTCCCAGCGTTCGGTAAGCATGTACATGACCCGTTCCCAGGCCCTGTGCAACCGCCACAGCGCCAACCAAACCCTGATTTCCTCCCAGAACAAGAGGTCCGCATGAGATCGATCAAAACCCTGCTCGGCAGTTCGCTGCTGGCCCTGACCCTGACTGCCGGCCACGCCGTGGCAGCGGAAAAAACCGCGCCGATCCACTTCGGCGACATCACCTGGGAAAGCGGCAGTTTCATCACCGAAGTGCTGCGCCTGATCGTCGAAAAAGGTTATGGCTACCCGACCGATACGCTGCCGGGCAGCACCGTCAGCCTCGAAGCGGCGCTGGCAAAAAACGACATTCAAGTGATCGGTGAAGAGTGGGCCGGGCGCAGTCCGGCGTGGGTCAAGGCCGCCGCCGAAGGCAAGGTGTTCGGCCTCGGCGACACGGTGAAGGGCGCCACCGAAGGCTGGTGGGTGCCGGAATACGTGATCAAGGGCGACCCCGAGCGTGGGATCAAACCGCTGGCACCGGAGCTGAAATCCGTGGCCGACCTGCCGCGCTACAAGGATGTGTTCAAGGACCCGGAAGACCCGAGTCGCGGGCGTTTCCTCAACAGCCCGACCGGCTGGACCTCGGAAATCGTCAACAGCCAGAAGCTCAAGGCCTATGCACTGAACGACAGCTTCGTCAACTTCCGCACCGGTTCCGGCGCGGCGCTGGATGCCGAGGTGGCGTCGTCGATCAAGCGTGGCAAACCGGTGCTGTTCTACTACTGGTCGCCGACACCGTTGCTCGGTCGCTTCAAACTGGTGAAGCTGGAAGAGCCACCGTTCGACGCCGAAGCCTGGAAAACCCTGGCCGACGCCAACAACCCCCATCCGAAAGGCACCCGCTCGATGCCGGCGAGCCTGGCGATTGGCGTGTCGGCACCGTTCAAGGCGCAGTATCCGGAACTGGTGACGTTCTTTGAAAAGGTCGATTTGCCGATCGATCTGCTGAACCAGACCCTGGCCGGGATGAGCGAGAAACGTCAGCAGCCACGTCAGGTCGCCGAAGCCTTCCTGCGCGATCAACCGCAAGTCTGGAAGTCGTGGGTGCCGGGTGAAGTGGCAAATAAAGTCAGTGGCAGTCTGTAGTACTTATCCGATAATTGCGTAGTTTCAAAAGTTGCCATTGCGAGTCTATCGCAATGGCAACAAACATCCCGCCCGCTGAACCGATTCTTGTCCGTTTTTTGTCCAAACTCCCCGTGGTACTGGCCGACTAGTGGCCTTGCGCAAGGCTTTGCGCTGTCTATGCTCACACGTAACTAACTATGTCGACCGCCATCCAATGCGCCTCGACGGCAATCGGTTAGTCATGAACAAAGCTGCCAGAGTGCGCAATCCAAGGCACCGACACTGAACCGACAAGGAGCATGTTTTTAAATGGAAGTTCTTCTGCACGTTAGGAATGGCCCGCCCGCGGGCTATCAAGAGAAGGATGTCTTGATTAGAGCGTCGCTGCATGGACTCTTTGATTAATCATCGTTGATCACCTGACAACTTCCTCCTGTGGAGGAATGCGTGTGCCTGTTCTGTGGAACGTAGTGGTGGATTCTGAAAGACCTGAACTTTCATCAAATCAAAAGACCGCGCGGAAGGTGATAGAGACATGTTCAACCTACATCACAAGGCTGACCTGCAGGAAATCGAACGCTTCAGTTGTGCCCTGACTGAAGCCAACGCCAAGTTGGAGGCGATCAGCCGTTCGATGGCGATGATCGAATTCACCCCCGAGGGCATCGTTCTGGATGCCAATGAGAACTTCTGCAAGACCATGGGTTACAGCGCCGAGGAAGTGCGTGGCAAACATCACCGGGTCTTTTGCGAAGAGGCGTTTTACCGCAGCGAGGAATACGCCAAGTTGTGGCGTGATCTGGCCCGTGGTGAACCGCTCAGCGGGACTTTCCTGCGTTTGAACAAGCGCGGTCAGGAGATCTGGCTCGAGGCCAGTTACATGCCGGTGTATGGCCCGGACAAACAAGTCAGAAGCGTGATCAAAGTGGCGTCGGACATCACGGCGCGCGTGAACAAGGAAAAAGAAGAGGAGAGCATGCTCGCCGCCATCAGCCGTTCGATGGCCGTGATCGAATTCACCCCGGAAGGCAATGTGATCTCGGCCAACGACAACTTCCTCAAGACCATGCAGTATTCGCTCAACGAAATTGTCGGCCATCATCACAGCCTGTTCTGTCATCGCGCCGAAGCCGAATCCGCGCAATACAAAGCGTTCTGGGCCTCGCTCAATCGCGGCGAATATCACTCGCACCGCTTCGAACGCAAGAACAAGTCCGGGCAGACCGTTTACCTCGAAGCCTCGTATAACCCGTTGTTCGATGCCAAGGGCCGGTTGTACAAAGTGGTGAAGTTCGCCAGCGACATCACCCACCAGATGACCACCTTGCAGACCGCTGCGGAATCGGCCCACAGCACCTCGGTACAAAACGACGCCTGCGCGCAAAAAGGCTCACAGGTCGTGCAGCAGACGGTGCAGATCATTCAGGACATTTCCCGCGACCTCAACGAAGCGGCACTGAGCATCGATGCGGTGAGCAAGCAGTCGGACATCATCGGCACCATCGTCCAGACCATTCGCGGGATTGCCGACCAGACCAACCTGCTGGCACTCAACGCGGCCATCGAAGCGGCGCGGGCGGGTGAGCACGGACGCGGTTTTGCGGTGGTGGCGGATGAGGTGCGCAGCCTCGCGGCGCGGACCAGTCAGGCGACCCTGGAGATCGTCGATGTGGTGCGCAAGAACCATGAGTTGTCACTGAGTGCGGTGTCGAGCATGCAGTCGAGCCTGAGCCGCACCGGGCTCGGGGTGGAACTGGCGAACGAGGCGGGCGACGCGATCCGCGAGATTCAGCAGGGCTCGCGGCATGTGGTGGATGCGATCAGCCAGTTCAACGAGACGTTGCAGTTGAACTGACGGTTTACGGCTGAAAAAAAAGGATCCCCGTGGGGATCCTTTTTTCATTGCGCCACCCTTCAGAGCGATGAGCGTCAGAGCGAAGCGAGGAACTTGTCAGCCATCTTGTCGCTGTCCTTGACGTCGTTAGGGTTCTCTTTATCGGACTGCGCCAGTTGCATCTTGTCTTGCAGGCGCTGGGCGATCTCTTTGCCGACAGCCAGTTGTTTCTCTGGCGGCATGGCTTTGATGTCGTCTTCGGTCAAACCCATTTCCTTGAGGATGCTGTCGCGCAGACGCTGTTCCGGCGACTTGCTCATGTAGTCCTTGAACTCGTCGGTGGCGGAAGTGCCGGTGGCCTTGGTCTGCGAAGCGTCAGAAGTCTGCAGGCCGACGCGGGTCTTGGCGAACGCTTCATCGACGTTGTCGCTGATGCGCGTGGCTTCGTTGACTTGCTGGGTGGCGAGTTGCGTGGCCGAGCTTCGAATCTGACTGGTGGCGTCAGTGGTTTGCGCCTGCGCCTGGTTTTGCAGCGATTGCAGCATCGCGCCGTGGAGCCCGCCTTGCAGACCGGCAGCCGCCGAAGCGGTGGCGTCTTCGGTGATGCGCTTGGGCAGATGAATCAAATTCGCCTGTTTCGAACTGACCAACATGATGAAGGACCTTGTGGTAATTGCTGTCGGCGGTAAAACAGCAATTACCGTGCCGTCAGAATAAGTCTCATGAATTCAGCAGATTAAGGAATTTACGGTTTTCGGAAGCGGTCATCCTTTGCCGTCCGGCGGCAGAAGATGACCGTTGCCCGTCAGCGATGGGCGATGTTTTCCAGCGCCAGGTTGCGGGTGCGGGGGCCGAAATAGCCGATGGTCAGCATCACGATCAACATGCTGACGACAATGAACGCCAGTACGCCCGGTGTGCCGAAGTGGTCGAGGAACAGACCGATCAACAGGCTGCTGAACACCGTCGACAAACGACTGAACGAGTAACAGAACCCCACCGCCCGGGCGCGGATGTTGGTCGGGAACAGTTCGCTCTGATAGGAGTGATAACTGAAGCTCAGCCAGGCGTTGCAGAAGGTGATCATCACCCCGCAGAAGATCAGGCTGAAGGCGCTGGTCTGCAACGCGAACAAGGTGCCGAAGGTCATGGCGCCCAAGGCTGAGCCGACGATCTGCCACTTGTTCTCGAAGCGGTTGGCGAATTTGACGAACAGCAACGGCCCGAGCGGGTAGGCGAGGGTGATGATGAATGCGTACATCAGACTGTGGGTGACGCTGACGCCCTGACCGGAAAGCAACGCTGGCAGCCAGTTGCCGAAGCCGAAGAAACCGATGGCCTGGAAGATGTGAAAGACGATCAGCATCAGTGCCCGGCGCCGGTACGGTGGCTGCCAGATATCGGCGAAACGGCCCTTGCCTTCGACGTCGACGGCCACGGCTTCCGGCGCATCCAGTGGTTGACGGTGATCTTTCTCGCAGCGCGCCTCGATGCCATCGAGAATCCGGTTCGCTTCATCGAAGCGGCCATGCTGGGCCAGCCAGCGCGGCGACTCTGGCAGCCGTTTGCGCAGCCACCAGATGAACAGCGCAAACACCGCACTGGCCAGCACCACCCAACGCCAGCCGGACACCCCGAACGGCGCCTGCGGCACCAGCCACCAGGACATCAGCGCCACCGCCGGCACCGACAGGAACTGCACGAAAAACGCGAAGGCGAACGCCGAACTGCGCATGCGTTTGGGCACCAGTTCCGAGAGGTAGGCGTCGATGGTCACCAGTTCGATGCCGAGGCCGATGCCCACCAGAAAACGCATGCAGATGATCCCCAGCGCCGAACTCTGCACGCCCATCAGCACCGTGGCCACGGTGTACCAGACCAGCGCGAAGGTGAAGATCGCCCGCCGTCCGAAACGATCCGCCAACGGACTGAGCAGACTGGCGCCGAGAAACAACCCGAGGAACGTCGCCGAGGCGAACGCGGCTTGATCGGAGAACCCGAACACGCCCTGATTGCCGGTGGCGAAGATGCCGTCGCGGATCAGGCCGGGGCTGATATAGGCGGTCTGGAACAGGTCATAGAGTTCGAAGAAACCACCGATCGACAACAGCGCCACCAGCCGCCAGATCGTGGCGACCGCCGGAAGACGGTCGATGCGGGCGGAAACCTGTGCGGCGCGTATCGGGTCGATGCCATCGCTTTGCGCGGCGGCGGGGGCGTGTGCAGTCATGGGCCGATCCATTTTTTTATGATGGAAAAGCTTAGCCTGCTATCGGAAATCAAGGATTGTTTATATCGGCGGTTGGTACGGGAAAACCGCCGATTTCTTGCAATATCCGCTTACCAATTAGCGATTCATGCTGCGGGCACGGGATCCGGCAGCGCCGAGGCCGGCAAACCGAACACCTTATCGAACAGCCAGTTGAAGGCGAAGGTGTAGCAAGGGATGAACACGATCAGCGCCAGATCCAGCAGGAAGGCCTGCACCAGGCTGATATTCATCCACCAGGCGATCAGCGGAATCAGGAACACGATCAGCGTCAATTGAAAGCCGACCGCGTGGGCGATACGGCGTTTGACTGTGCGGGTGCGCGACACCTGACGGCTTTCCCAGTGCTCGAACAGCGAGGTGTAGATGAAGTTCCAGGTCACGGCGATGGTGGTGATGATCACCGCCAGCGGGCCGGTGCTGCCGGGCGAGGTGCCGGACAACAGGGCCAGGCCGAGGGCCGAGAAGGTCATGCCGATCACTTCATAGAGCGACACGTAGACCAGTTTGCGTTTGGCGCCTTGCATGGGGAATTGCCTCTTTCTTGCGACTGGTGGCCAGCGGGGCTGGCGAAGGCGACGAAAGATAGCTTCAATGGTGATGACAGAAAAAGTCAGTAGCTTTCAGTTTTATTGATAGGTAGATGATGTGAATTTCAACAGCGAAAGCATCGAACTGTTTCTCGCAGTGATTGAGCGCGGCTCGTTTTCCGCCGCAGCCAGGGCATTGGGCAAAGTCCCGTCGGCGGTGAGCATGGCCATCGGCAATCTGGAGGCCGAACTTGGCTACCCGCTGTTTGATCGCAGTCACCGCGAACCGCAACCCACGGCGATGGCGCTGTCGCTGGTGCCCCATGCGCGACTGATCGCCGATCAGCTCAAGCAATTGCAGGTGCATGCGGTGCAGTTGTCGCTGGGGCTGGAGAGCAAGTTGTCGATTGGCGTGGCGGCGGATATCGACCGGCGACGTTTGCTGGCGGCGATCAAGGACATCAGTGAGCGCCACCCGCTGCTCGACATCGAAGTGCTGACCGCGCCGCAGGATGACGTGCTGGCGATGCTTCACAGCGGCCGGATCAGCGTGTGCCTGGCGTTCGCCGGGTTGAGCGTGAACGTGCTGGAGCGGTTTCAGTTTGTCGGCAGTGAACGGATGATCGCCACGCTGGCGGCGGACAGTCCGCTGTTGCAGGGGCAGGATCTGTTTCTCGAAGATCTGGTGCATGTGCGGCAGATCGTTGTCGGCAGTCGCGACTTGCCGATCAGCGAAACCCGGCCGCTGGTGGCCGAATCCCACTGGCGCACCGACAGCCTGGAGACGGCGCTGGAGATGGTCGAGGCGGGGTTGGGCTGGGGCAATTTCCCGTTGTCGGTGGTGCAGCCGTGGCTCGATTCGGGGCGATTGAAACGGCTGAACTTCCGCAACATCGAGAACGGTCTGGTGCTGCCGGTGCACGCGGTGTGGCTCAAGAGCCAGCCGTTGCAGAAGGGGGCGGCGGCATTGGTTGAAATACTCGGCCGGTGATCATTCCCACGCTCTGCGTGGGAACGCAGCCCGGGACGCTCCGCGTCCCTTCCAGAGCCGAACGCGGAGGTCAGGTGCTTTCGCGGATTTTCAGTTCGAAGCCCATGTCCTCGACCGGTCGCGCCACGCTGTTGCCGGCCATCAGGGTCAGCATCTGTTCCGCCGCACGCCGGCCGATGGCCTCACGCGGGGTGTTGATGCTGCTCAGGCGCGGCACCATGTGCTCGGACATCGGCAGGTCGTTGAAGCCGAGGATCGCCACTTGCTCGGGGATCTTGATCCCGTTGCGCAGGGCCTCGAGCAGGGCGCCCTGGGCCAGGTCGTCGTTGCCGAAGAAGATCGCATCGACGTCCGGATGCGCCGCCAGCAGTTGCAGGAACAACTCGCCACCCAGGCCCACGGACGAAGAACGCGGGGTCAGCACTTCCAGATCCGGGTCGTAGCGACCGGCCTTCTGCAACGCTTTGCGAAAACCTTCACCGCGCAGCAGGGTGCGCTGATCGAGCTGCGCGCCGATGTACGCCAGACGCTTGCGGCCACGGGACAGCAAATGTTCGGCGGCGGTTTCCCCGGCGCTGAGCTGGGAGAAGCCGACGCAGTTCACTCCGGCGGCGCTGTCCAGTTCCATCATGTACACGCAGGGAATGTTGCTGGCCTCGATCATCCGCCGCGATGTTTCGGTGCGGTCGAAACCGGTCAGCAGCAAACCCCGTGGCTGATAAGCCATGTAGTTGCGCAGCAGGTTTTCTTCTTCATCGCGGGAATAGTGGAAGTTGCCGATCAGCACTTCGAAGCCTTTGGGCGTGAGCACCCGATGAATGGCTTCCAGGGTGTCGATGAACAACAGGTTGGCCAGCGAAGGCACCAGGACCACCACTGAATGGCTCTGGGCCGAGGCCAGGGCGCGGGCGGCGGGGTTGACCACGTAGTTGAGTTCCAGCGCGGCTTTCTGGACTTTTTCCACCAGTTCGGTGGCGACGGTGCTGACCCCGCGCAAGGCGCGAGAAGCTGTAATCGGACTGACGCCAGCCAGCCGGGCGACTTCATTGAGGGTGGGACGGCCGGTGGTGCGGGTGTTTTTATCGTTTTTAGGGGTGGTCATCGGGCGGCTTGCCAAACAAAAATCAAGGCACTAAGGTAGCGCTGTCCTTATGCAGCTGCAAATGCGTAAGCGAGGTCCTGCCTGATCCTCGCTTTTTGGCGTTGGGACCCAACCTGCTGCAACCCAAAAAAACGACAAGAAGGCGTCGGCAATTTCTGCCTGTGCACTAGAGTCATAGTTAGCAAAGGTAGCGCTGTCTGCGCGCTGAGGTGTTTCATGAATCATCCCATCACCGCCCTGGTCATCATGGGCGTTGCCGGTTGCGGCAAGACGTGCGTCAGCGAGGCCCTGTGCCAATTGAGCGGCGCCACTGCCATTGAAGGCGATACTTTCCATCCGGCCGCGAACATCGAAAAGATGAGCGCGGGGATCCCCCTGAACGACGAAGACCGTGCCGGCTGGCTCGACAGCCTGTGCGATGAACTGCGCCGCGTCGATGCCCTGGGCGAACGCCCGGTGCTGACCTGCTCGGCCCTCAAGCACATTTACCGCGAACGTCTGCGCAGCGCCTTGCCGGGCCTGGGCTTCGTGTTCCTCGAATTGACGCCGGAAGTTGCCGCCGAACGTGTGTCCCATCGTCCGGGCCACTTCATGCCGGCCACCTTGATCGAAAGCCAGTTCGCCACCCTCGAATCGCCCAAGGGCGAGCCGTTGACCCTGGCCCTGAATGCTTCGATCCACAGCGTTGAAGAACTGGCGTCGCAAGCCCACGTCTGGTGGCAGGCCCATGGCCTGAAACAGGCGATATGAGCGTGTTTGCGAAGATAGCGCTGTCCTTTCGACTTCTGATTAACCCGCTTTAATAACAACAACAAACCAGGAGACACCCCCAATGTTTGGCATGTCCCATGACGCCTACCTGCTGCTTGATGCAGTGGTCACGGTGATCGGGCTTATCGTCCTGATCACCAAGTTCAAGCTCCATCCCTTCATTGCCCTGACCATCGCCGCCGCGTTCCTCGGCCTGACGTCCGGCATGCCGATCGGCACCATCATCAAGGCGTTCCAGGACGGCTTCGGTGGCGTGCTCGGTTTCGTCGGCATCATTCTCGCGCTGGGCACCATGCTCGGCAAAATGATGGCCGAATCCGGCGGTGCCGATCAGATCGCCCAGACCCTGATTCGCGCGTTCGGCAAAGAGCGCGTGCAGTGGGCAATGATGTTCGCCGCGTTCCTGGTGGGCATTCCGCTGTTCTTTGAAATCGGCTTCGTGCTGCTGATTCCGCTGGTGTTCATCGTTGCCCGCCGCACCGGTGTGTCGATCATCAAGATCGGTATCCCGCTGCTCGCCGGCCTGTCCGCCGTGCACGGCCTGGTGCCACCGCACCCGGGCCCGCTGCTGGCCATTGGCGTGTTCGGTGCTGACATCGGCAAGACCATTCTCTACGGTCTGATCGTCGCGCTGCCGACCGCCATCATTGCCGGTCCGATCTTCGGTACGTTCATCGCCAAGCACATCCCGGGTCATCCGAACCAGGAACTGGTTGATCAACTGGCCCGTGAAACCGATTCGGCCAAGCTGCCAAGCTTCGGCATCACCCTGGTCACCGTGCTGCTGCCGGTGTTCCTGATGCTGCTGAAAACCTTCGCCGACGTGGCGCTGCCGGACGGTCATTTCTTCCGTACCTGGATGGACATGATCGGTCACCCGATCTCGGCGCTGCTGCTGGCCTTGCTGCTGTCGCTGTACACCTTCGGCGCCAAGCAGGGCATCGGTTCTCAGCAGATGCTCAAATGGCTGGATGCGAGCCTGGCGCCAACCGCCGCGATCATCCTGATCATCGGTGCCGGTGGTGGCTTCAAGCAGATGCTGGTGACCAGCGGTGTGGGCGACGTGATCGGCCACATGGCGGTCAGCGCGCAGATCTCGCCGATCCTGCTGGCGTGGCTGGTGGCAGCGGTGATCCGCATCGCGACCGGTTCGGCCACTGTGGCGACCATTACTGGCGCGGGCATTGTGGTGCCGGTAGTGGGGATGATCCCGGGCGTGAACCGTGAGTTGCTGGTGCTGGCCACCGGTGCCGGTTCCTTGATCCTGTCCCACGTCAACGATGCCGGTTTCTGGCTGGTGAAGCAGTACTTCAACATGACCGTGGCGGAAACCTTCAAGACCTGGACCGCGATGGAAACCATCCTGTCGGTGGTTGCGCTGGGCTTTATCCTGCTGCTGTCGCTGTTCGTTTAACCTCGAACGCGAGACACAAAAAAACCGCAGCGATGCGGTTTTTTTGTGCCTGGATCGTTCCCACGCTCTGCGTGGGAACGATCAGGTTGCGGAGGCTGTTACTTGGTGACCAGGCCATCCGCCCGGAACATCCCGCGAATCCCGCGTACGGCCTGACGAATCCGGTCCTGGTTCTCGATCAGCGCGAAACGCACGTGATCGTCGCCGTACTCACCAAAGCCGACACCCGGCGAGACGCAGACCTTGGCCTCGGCCAGCAGCTTCTTGGCGAATTCCAGCGAGCCGAGGTGCGCGTAGGCGTCGGGAATCTTCGCCCAGACGTACATCGAGGCTTTCGGGTTTTCGACCATCCAGCCCAGTTCATGCAGGCCCTTGACCAGCACGTTGCGGCGCTGGCGATACTGCTCGGCGATGTCGCGCACGCATTGCTGATCGCCTTCCAGCGCGGCAATCGCAGCGACCTGCAGCGGGGTGAAGGTGCCGTAGTCGTGGTAGCTCTTGATCCGCGCCAGGGCGTTGACCAGTTCCGGGTTGCCGACCATGAAACCGATGCGCCAGCCCGCCATGTTGTAGCTCTTGGACAGGGTGAAAAACTCCACCGCGATGTCCTTGGCGCCCGGCACCTGCATGATCGACGGGGCTTTCCAGCCGTCGTAGACGATATCGGCGTAGGCCAGGTCGTGCACCACCAGCACGTCGTACTGTTTGGCGAGGGCGATCACCCGTTCGAAGAAATCCAGCTCCACGCACTGCGCGGTCGGGTTGGACGGGAAGCCGAGGATCATCATCTTCGGTTTCGGGATCGAGCCGCGAATCGCCCGTTCCAGCTCGTCGAAGAAGTCCACGCCCGGCACCAGCGGCACCGACCGCACCTGGGCGCCGGCAATCACGGCACCGTAGATGTGAATCGGGTAGCTCGGGTTCGGCACCAGCACGGTGTCGCCCTGATCCAGGGTCGCCAGCATCAGGTGCGCCAGGCCTTCCTTGGAACCGATGGTGACGATGGCTTCGCTTTCCGGGTCGATATCGACCTCGTAGCGTTCCTTGTACCAGTTGGAAATCGCCCGGCGCAGGCGCGGAATGCCCTTGGACGTGGAGTAACCGTGGGTGTCTTCGCGTTGTGCAACCTGCACCAGTTTTTCAACGATGTGCGGCGGCGTGGCGCCGTCGGGGTTGCCCATGCTCAAGTCGATGATGTCTTCGCCACGACGTCGGGCGGCCATCTTCAGCTCGGCAGTGATGTTGAAAACGTAAGGGGGGAGTCGATCTATGCGCGCAAAGCGGCGCGGCGAACCTTGTTCAGCCATTGTTGCCTCGGATAACGTAAGCGCCCGGAACCGTCCGAGCGACGCTGGTCACTGCGGTGACCTGTGGCGGAAGATAAGGGCAGCGATGGCAGACTGTCCAGCGTGCACGACAACAATTTTTTCCCAAGGAAAACGGTTAATGGAATTCACCAGCGGCTTCTTGCTGAGCCTTTCGCTGTGCCTGGACATCGGCGTGGCCAACATCGCGATGATCACCCTGGCCATGCAGCGCGGCTATTTTCAGGGCTTCGCGCTGGGCCTCGGCACCTGCGTCGGCGACTTGATCTACGCCGTTCTTGCCCTGGCCGGAATGACCGTTCTGCTGCAATACGAAACCGTGCGCTGGGTGTTGTGGATCGGCGGTTCGGCGCTGTTGATCTACTTCGCGGCGAAGATGATCTATTCGGCGATCCACCACGAAGCGCTCTTGGCGGAGACGGCGGAGGTCGGCCAGAACTCCCATCGCAAGGAATTCTTCCGTGGGATTTTTCTCGCCATGTCGTCGCCGAGCGCCATCCTCTGGTTCGCGGCGGTGGGTGGCACGTTGATCGCCCGTTCCGGTGGCGGCGGTCCGCTCAGTTCGGCGCTGTTCCTTGGCGGCTTCCTGTGTGCCGGGCTGTTGTGGTCGGCGGGTCTGTGCTTTGCGGCGAGCCATGGCGGCAAACTGCTGGGTGACAAACTGCTGCGCTATTCCTACATGGCATCGGCGGCGATCTTCTGCTATTTCGCGGTCTACGTGATCGTATCCGGTTATAACGAGTTCGTCGGTTCCGGTGCCGTCGACGCCCTGCACACGCTGTAAATGTGCGAATCGGGTTTGGCTTCTATACTCCCAGCCGAACCCACTTTTTTCGTTCCAAGGAGTCGAGTCATGGATGAGCAAAAACGCGTCGAAGTGGCTGAACCTCGCTTCGAACATGGACACTTCCTGCTGATTGCAGGTTTTCGCGATCGCTTTACCAAAGAGACCGTCCAGGACATCCCCGCGCTGTGGGAGAAACTGATCCCGCACATCGGAAATATTCCGGGTCAGAAGGGCGAAGTGACCTACGGCGTTTGCAGCAATTTCGACGGCAACGGCGGTTTCGATTACATGGCCGGGGTCGAAATCCGCAAGCTGGATGACTTCCCGCAGGAAAAGTATCCGTGGATCGAAGTCCTCCCGCGCCAGTACGCGGTATTCGAACACAAGGGTTCGCTGGATCTTCTGCCGCAGACCATTGAATACATCTACAAAACCTGGCTGCCGGCCTCCGAATACAAGGGTCTTAACGCCCCGGAGCTGGAACGCTACAGCGCCGATTTCAATCCGAAAACCAATACCGGCAAGCTGGAAATCTGCGTCCCGGTGGAAAAGAAAACCTGATGAACGACCGGCAGCGCGAACCCGCTTCGCGCTGCCGATCAAGCCTTACTTGCCCTTGATCCGTCGTGCCCGCAACAGGTCGATGCCCAAGGTGATGAAGCCGAAAAAGCTGATACCCAACACCATCAACAAACCGATTTCCATGCTGCTCATAAACTGTTCCCCTTCGGGTGATCAGAGACAGTGGTCAGGAATAGACCGTCCCGAATCCGAAGAAAAGCGCTTATACGCAGGCTTTACGCCGCCCATGCGGATCGATATGAACACCTTATTCCTTTATCCTTGGCGGCCCTGTTTCCACTGATTTCGAGCCGCCATGAACACCGTCATCCGCCACGTCACCGCCGCCGACCTGGATCGCTGCTACGCCATCGAAACCCTCGCCTACGAGGGCGACGAAGCCGCGACCCGCGAGAAGATCGCCACGCGTATCGCCACCTGGCCGGACGGTTTCATCGTCGCCGAGGTGGACGGGCAGGTGGCCGGCTTCATCAACTCCGGCGCGGCGTTCGAGGTGCAGATGTCCGACGAGGCGTTCAAGGAACTGATCGGCCACGATCCGGCGGGGCCGAACGTGGTGATCATGTCGGTGGTGGTGCACCCGGACTATCAAGGCCTGGGCCTGGCCAAGCGTCTGCTGGGCGAATTCATCGAGCGCATGCGCGCTCAGGGCAAGGCGACGATTCACCTGATGTGCAAGGAACGGCACATCCCGCTGTACGCCGGATTCGGTTTTGCCTACATCAAACCGTCCGAGTCCGACCACGGCGGGATGGCGTGGCACGAGATGATCCTGACCCTCTGACCCATGATCATTCCCACGCTCTGCGTGGGAATGCATACCGGGACGCTCCGCGTTCCTGCCGCACCGCTGATGTAACGCCTGGCACCGTCATGACGCAGAGCGTCAAAGGCTGCATTCCCACGCAGACGGTTCGACGCCTCGACGTGGGAACGATCGATGGGCGGCGTCAGTAAAGGGTTTCACGCACCCGCGCCGGGGCCTCACGGTCGTAGGCCTCGGCATCGAACTGACCTTCGTTCAGGCGCTTGTGAAACGCGCCTGCCGTTGGCAGCGCCGAGCGCGGCAAGTGGGTTTGCGGATTCCACGCGTCCGAACGCACGAACGCTTTCGAGCAATGAAAGAACGCCGCCTCCACCGTCACCAACAACACCGTGCGCGCCGGTTTGCCGTTGACCGCGAAGCTTTCCAGTAACTCCGGATCAGCGCTGATGGTCGCCGTGCCATTGACCCGCAACGTCTCGCCAATCCCCGGAATGATGAACAGCAGCGACACTCGCGGATCGTGCAGCACGTTGCGCAGTGTATCGATGCGGTTGTTGCCCGGGCGATCCGGCAGGGCCAGGGTGCGCTCGTTGATGATTCGCACGAACCCCGGCGCGTCCCCGCGCGGAGAACCGTCGATGCCATCGGCGCCGACCGAACTGACAATCACCAGCGGCGAAACCCGGACCATCGCCTGATAGTCCTCGTTGAGAAAACCGATCTGTTTGCGCACCGCCCGTTCGTGGGGCAATCCGTAAATAGCTTCCAGTGCTTCGATTGAATCGATCATCGTTGCTCCCTCGACGATTAAAAGAACAGGCCCATGCGCCGCTCGTAACCGATGCGCCCCTTGTACGCTTCGCCGCTGTCGACGAAACCGTACTTGGCATACAGCGCAATCGCAGCATCGTTGTCAGCGTCCACCGACAGTTCCAGCCCTTTGATTTCCGGCCAGGCCTGGCGCGCAACCTCCGGCAACGCCAGCAGGCAGGCCTTGCCATAACCCTTGCCCTGGGCCCGGTGATCGACCTGCAACGCATGCAGGGTGGCGCTGTGTTCATCGGCCCATTCCGGCAACACCGGCGGGCGCTTGAGCAGCAGGAAGGCCACCGGCACTTCCTCGGCCAGCAGGGCAAAACCTTTCACGCCGGGGCCGGGTTTCGACAGCAGCGTGTGCAGGGCGCCGTGGATGTCGCCGGAGAACTTGATCTGCTCGGCGTGGATTTCAATGGCCTCGACCTGTTGGCGTTGGGTGGCGTTCAGGCTTTCGTAAGGCACGAGTCGGGCTGACACGGGAATTTCCTTTTTCCTACAAAGATGAGCCTCGGATTCTAGCGATTTTGCGTTCTCTGGAATTTTTTTGTTTCAGCTGTCGATCCGGCCAATCGCCAAGCGACCAAGTGTGTCTTCACAACAAAAACCAGGGAGAAAACCCATGAGTACGCAAGCGCAGATTCAAGCCGTGATCGACACCTACCGTCAGGCCGTCATGACCAAGGACGTGGAAAAGGTCATGACCCTGTACGCCGACGACATCCTCTCGTTCGATGCGATCAAGGCCCTGCAATTCAAGGGCAAGGAGGCCTACCGCGCCCACTGGGTGGCCTGCATGGAAATGTGCCCTGGCCCGCACATCTTCGAATTCCACGAAATCGCCATCGAGACCGGGGACAACATCGCCTTCGCCCACTGGGTCGCCAATTGCGGCGGCACCAATGAAAAAGGCGAAACCCAGAGTTGCTGGATGCGCGCCACCGCCTGCTATCGGCTGGTCGACGGTGCGTGGAAAATCGCCCACGAACACTGGTCGGCGCCGTTCGATCCGATGACTGGCTCGACCCTGTTTGATGTGAAACCCTGATCTTCAGCCATAGTTGATCCGTCCGATTCAGGAGAACGCCATGAAGTATTTATGCCTGGTCTACAGCGATGAGCGCCTGCTGCATTCGTCGCCCGACAGCCCGGAAGACGCCGAATGCTGGGCCTACGCCGAGTCGATTCAGGGCAGCGGCCGGATGGTCGCCGCCGAAGCACTGGAGTCGGTGCAGACCGCCACCACGGTGCGCATGCGCAACGGCAAGTTGTCGATCACCGACGGCCCGTTCGCCGAGACCAAGGAGCAGTTGGCCGGTTTCTACCTGATCGACGCGCGGGACCTCAACGAAGCGATCCAGGTCGCCGGCAACATTCCGGCGGCCCGGGTCGGCAGTGTCGAAGTGCGTCCTGTGCGGCAGTTGAATGTCTGAGGTCGCGGCCCGGGTCGCGCAGGTCTACCGCGAAGACTCGCGGCGGATCCTTGCGACCCTGATCCGTCTGCTCGGCGATTTCGACCTCGCCGAAGAAGCCTTGCACGAGGCGTTCTTCGTTGCGGTCGAGCGTTGGCAACGCGACGGCGTGCCGGACAATCCGCGGGCGTGGCTGGTGTCCACCGGGCGCTTCAAGGCGATTGATGTGTTGCGTCGGCGCGCACGGTTCAAAGCGTCGCAGCCGTTGTTGCTGGCGCAACTGGAGGAGCTGGAACAGTCCGAATGGGACGTTGAAGACGTGGAAGACGATCGCCTGCGCCTGATCTTCACCTGCTGCCACCCGGCACTGGCGGCGGACGCGCAAGTGCCGCTGACCCTGCGCGAAGTCTGCGATCTCACCACCGAGGAAATCGCCCGCGCATTTCTCTCGGCCCCGGCGGCGATTGCCCAGCGCATCGTGCGCGCCAAGGCGAAGATTCGCGATGCAAAAATCCCTTATCAAGTCCCGAGCCTGAGCGAGTTGCCCGAGCGCCTCGACAGCGTGTTGCGGGTGATTTATCTGGTGTTCAACGAAGGCTACTCGGCGTCCGGCGGTGCCCAGGTAACCCGCGAGGATTTGACCCGTGAGGCGATTCGTCTCGGGCGGTTGCTCCTGGAGTTGTTGCCGGACCCGGAAGTCATGGGGTTGCTGGCGTTGATGTTGCTGCATGAGTCGCGTCGGTCGGCGCGGTCGACGCCCGAGGGTGAGCTGATTCTGCTGGATGATCAGGATCGCGGATTGTGGAATGCCGAACTGATTGCCGAAGGCTGTGATCTGGTGGAAAAGGCGCTGACCACCGGACGCTTCGGGCCGTATTGCCTGCAAGCGGCGATTGCGGCGGTGCATGCCGAAGCGCCGACGGCAGGGGAGACGGACTGGGAACAGATTGTCGGGCTGTATGAGGTGTTGCTGCGGGCGGTGCCGTCGCCGGTGATCGAGTTGAATCGGGCGGTGGCGGTGGCCAAGCGTGACGGGGCGTTGGCCGGGTTGACCTTGATTGAAGGAATTCTGGACCGTGGGGAGTTGCAGGATTACCACCTGGCGCATTCGGCGCGGGCGGAGTTTTGTCGGCAGTTGGGGCGGGTTGAGGAGGCTCGGGCGGCTTATCGGCGGGCCTTGGAATTGACTCGGCAGGAGCCGGAGCGGCGGTTTATTGAAGGGCGGCTTTCGGCTTTGGATCGCTTGCCCTCACCCTAGCCCTCTCCCGGAGGGAGAGGGGACCGATCCGGGGATATTGGAGAGATACGCCGACCTGAACGATTCGTCGTGAATCCATAATCGACCAGATCTTTCAGGTCGGCGTATCACGCAAGACACCTCGGTGCTGACGTGAGCGATTTGCTCTAAATCCATAATCGACTCGATTTTTCAGGTCGATGTAAGACGCAAGACACCTCGGTCGGCTCCCTCTCCCTCCGGGAGAGGGCTGGGGTGAGGGAACTTTTGATTTTGCCTTTCGCCTTTAGGCCTGCTGGCGGGTAGCCGCCATCACAATCTCCCGAATACAAACCCCCTGCGGCTGCCCATACGCATAAGCAATCGCCGTCGCCACATCCTCGGCGCTCAGCACCGTGCCACCCATGTCCTGCTTCCACGCCTGATACCCGGTCTTGATCGCCTCATCCGTGGTGTGGCTCAACAACTCGGTCTCCACCGCACCCGGCGCAATCGTGGTCACGCGCACGTTATGCGGCGACAGCTCTTCACGCAGGTTTTCCGACAACCCGTGCACCGCAAACTTGGTGCCGACGTACGCCACATGGTTCGGGAACGTCTTGCGCCCGGCCACCGAGCTGACGTTGATGATGGTGCCGTGCTTGCGCTCGATCATCCCGGCGACCACCGCGTGCACGCCGTTAAGCAAGCCTTTCACGTTGACGTCGAGCATCTGGTCCCACTGCGCCGGGTCCTGTTTGCTCATCTCGCCCAGCAGCATCACCCCGGCGTTGTTGATCAGCGCATCGGTCGGGCCGAATTGGGCTTCGGCCTCGGCAACGGCGGCCAGCAACGCGGCGCGGTCGGTGATGTCGACGCGGCGGCTGAGGGTGTTCGGCAGGGCCAGCGCTTCGAGGCGTTCGATGCGCCGCGCCAGCAACAGTAGCGGGTGACCGGCAGCGCTCAAGCGCCGTGCGGTGGCTTCGCCGATGCCCGAGCTGGCGCCGGTGATGATGATCAATGGCTTGCCCATGGTTGAACTCCTGAGATAAGAAAAACAAATAACCAGATTCGAAGCGCAGTATATTTAGCCCGCTGGAGGCTGAAAAATGCCTTATTCCTCTGTCTGCTATCGGAATCTCCTATGGATATCCGCCATCTCAAAGCCTTCCTCGCCGTGTTTGAGGAACGCAACATCACCGCCGCCGCACAACGGCTGTTCATCAGTCAGCCCACATTGTCGGTGACCATCAAACAGCTGGAAGAAGAACTCGGCGCGACGCTGTTCGTGCGTCAGCCCCGTGGTGTGGAGGTCAGCGACGAAGCGCGGCTGCTGTATCCGCAGGCACGACGGATGGTGGCCGAGTCCGAGGCGCTGAGCCGGATGTTTCGCGGCCGCGAAAACCGCGCGCCGCTGACCCTCGGCATCGAGGGTGACATCGCCGCCAGTCACATCGAAGCCTTTGTGCGCATGGCCCATCAGGCGTTGCCCAATCTGCTGCTGACCCTGGAAGAAGGCTGTCACGGCGATGGTCGGCTGGCGGTCGAGGAAATGTGCTGCGAGGACGAACTGTTTCTGCCGCTATGGGAAGAGTCTTACGTGATGGCGCTGCCACTCGACCATCCGATGGCCAACGCGCAGGCAGGCTGGGCGCCGATCGAGGATTGGATCACCTGCCCGCAACATCCGTCCCATCAGCGGTTGATGGCGCTTTACGGACGCTCGCCGGAAGCGGTGGCGGGGCACGCCGGTTCACTGCAACAGGCGTTGCACATGGTGGCGGCGGGTGTCGGCGTGGCGATGTTGCCGCAGTCGCTGGTGAGCGGGCATGAACGCATCGTCGTACGTGCGCTGCACCTGCCGGCGCCGACCCGGCGGGTGGGGTTGTGCTACGCGGCGCAGGCGCTGGAATTGCCGGCGATGCGCGGGTTGCATGAGCACTTTCAACACAATCGGCCGCCGGCGATTGCCGCTTGAATCGTCACTCGAGCATCTTGCTCAGCAACCAGCTCCCCGCCGGCCCCGGCGGGTACAGCCGCGACCACAGCGCATCGACGAACACCGGTTTCGGCCAGCCGCGCACCTTCAGCTCAACCAGCAGATCGTTACCGAAACGCTCCACCAGCCAGCGCGGCAGCGGTGCCCAGCCGAAGCCCTTTTCGGCCATCTCCAGCAGCATCAGATAACTCGGCGCCGACCACACCCGGCCTTTGCCGCGACTGTCATAGGGATTGACGATGGTGGCCAGGCGCAGCTCGCGATGCTGTTCAAGGACTGTTTGATCGATGGATTCCTGCGTCGCCAACGGATGATTACGGCCGACGAACAGGGCGATTTCAGTGCGTTCGGCGACGGTCGAGGTCGCCAGGTCCGGCGGGTAGTTGTCCTGCATCTCGGCGAATGCCAGGTGCGCCCGACCGCGTTGCACCAGTTCGATCAGGTCATCGCACTCGGCGATCAGGCATTCCAGCTCCAGATCCGGATAGCGCTGCTCGAAGCCCACCAATGCGGCTTCGAAACGGTCGGACTGATAAGTGTCGGAAATCGCCACCGTGAGTTTCGGCTCGACGCCCTGGGCCAATTGCCGCGCGGTCATTTCCAGTCGGCTGGTGGCCGACAGAATCGCCTCGGCCCGTTGCAGCATCACGTGACCGGCCGGGGTCAGGGTCGGTTTGCGGCTGCTGCGGTCGAACAGGATCAGGTCCAGATCGATCTCAAGACTGGCCACCGCCGCACTCACCGTCGACTGACTGCGCCCGAGTTTGCGCGCCGCTGCCGAAAAAGAGCCTTGAGTGGCGGCCTGGACAAACGCGAGCAACACTTCCTGAGAGGCCATGAACTATCGCCTTGATCGATGGTTATTGGTTATGAAGTATCGGTGTGGTGCTGGATCATGGCAACCATCTTCACAGAGGAACTCGGCCATGACTGCCAACAAATCCATCACTGAACGTATCTTCCAGGCCATCGGTTTCGAACTGCTGGCAATCCTGATCTGTACTCCATTGCTGGCGTGGATCATGGGCAAACCGCTGGTCGAAATGGGTGCCGTCACCATGGCCATCGCGTTGCTGGCCCTGGGCTGGAACGTGGTGTTCAACGGCTTCTTCGACCGTCTGCTCAAACGCTGGAACATCGCCCACAACGCCTGGGTGCGGGTGGTGCACGCGCTGCTGTTCGAGGGCGGGTTGATTGTGATGGGCGTGCCGCTGATTGCCTGGTGGCTGTCGGTCAGCCTGTGGCAGGCGTTCCTGCTCGACATTGGCGTGCTGCTGTTCTTCCTGCCGTACACCTACGTCTATCACTGGGGTTATGACGTGGTGCGCGAGCGGCTGGTGATGCGCAGCGTCTGCCAGAGCTGAAAACAAAAAAATCGCAGCCTGTGAGGGCTGCGATTTTTTTTGTCCGGGATTTTTGCCGGGTTTAGAGAAACATCCCGCCCGACGCTTCAATCCGCTGACCGTTGATCCACTGCGCCCCCGGCGACAGCAGCAGCGCCAGCGCACCACCAATGTCATCCGGCTGCCCGGCACGGCCCAGTGCGGTGTTGCTGGCGACCATCGCATTCAACGCCGAATTGTCGCGCACCGCGCCGCCGCCGAAGTCGGTTTCGATGGCGCCCGGTGCGAGGATATTCACGGCGATCTGCCGCGCACCCAGCTCCTTGGCCTGATAACGGGTCAGCACTTCCATCGCACCTTTCATCGCCGCGTAGGCGGCATAACCCGGCAGGGTGAAACGGGCCAGACCGCTGGAGATGTTGATGATCCGCCCGCCATCGTTGATCAGCGGCAGCAATTGCTGAGTCAGGAAGAACGGCCCTTTCAACTGCACGTTCATCAGCAGGTCGAACTGCTCCGGCGTGGTTTCGGCGAAGGACGCATGCACGCCAATCCCGGCGTTATTGATCAAGAAGTCGAAACGCGACTGCCCGAGCTGTTGCAGTGCTTGCCCGACCCGCACGGCGAAATCGGCAAAGCCTTCGCTGCGGCCGACATCCAGTTGCAGCATCACGGCGTTGGCGCCGAGTGTTTTCAGTTCCTCGACCAGCGATTGCGCTTCATCGGCGCGGCTGTTGTAGGTGCCGATGATGTCCACGCCTTGCGCGGCGAGGTGCAGGGCGGCGTTCTTGCCGAGGCCACGGCTGGCACCGGTGATCAATGCGATTTTGCGATTCATGGGTCTTCCTCGAGGGCAGTGACGGTTGATGGGGCCCAGTTTATTTATCCGCCGTGAGGTGATAAACAGACTGAAACCGGAATCACTGGTCGGATTGTCCGAACAATCAATGGGTGGCCCATGAACAAACTGGAACTGCTGCGCACCTTCGTCCGGGTCAGCGAATTGTCGAGTTTTACGATGGCAGGGGAGAGTCTGGGGCTGCCGCGCTCGACGGTGTCCGAGCAGGTGCAGGCGCTGGAAACCCTGCTCGGCACGCGTCTGCTGCAACGCACCACGCGCAAGGTCCAGGCGACTCAGGACGGCCTTGCGTTGTATGAGCGCAGCAAGGATCTGCTGTCGCACA
The DNA here is from genome assembly GCF_058789255.1 of Pseudomonas sp. FW215-R2. Lineage (NCBI taxonomy): Bacteria > Pseudomonadati > Pseudomonadota > Gammaproteobacteria > Pseudomonadales > Pseudomonadaceae > Pseudomonas > Pseudomonas sp. FW215-R2. Next base: position 6,226 of record NZ_JBYTBO010000020.1, on the reverse strand, counting down.
TGGACGAAATCGAGAACCTGTTCCGTCAGGACGAAGCGTCGCTGACCGGGCGGATCCGGGTCGATATGCCGAACATTCTGTCGCGGCGGCTGATCATGCCGAAGTTGCCGGAATTCATGGCCCGTCATCCGAACCTGGAGCTGGAAATCAGCAGCACCGATCGCCGGGTCGACCTGCTCGCCGAAGGCTTCGATTGCGTGGTGCGCATCGGCGCACAACCCGATCAGTCGGTGGTGGCGCGACACCTGGGGGATTTCAGCATGATCAACTGCGCCAGCCCCGCGTATCTGCAGCGCTACGGTGTGCCGCAGACCCTTGAGGATCTGGCGCAGCATCGACTGGTGCATTACGTCGGTGTGCTGGGTTCGCGATCGGAAGGGTTTGTCTATGAGCAGGACGGGCAGATCTACCGCTTGCCGATGGCGGGCAGTGTGACGGTCAACAGCACCGATGCCTACGAGTCGGCGTGCCTGGGTGGGTTCGGTCTGATCCAGGTGCCGCGTACCGGCATGAACACCTATCTGGACACCGGTGAGGTGGTGACCGTGTTGCCGCAATACACCGCGCCGGCGATGGGCATTTCACTGCTGTACGCCCGGCAGCGGCATTTGCCGTTGCGAGTGCGGGTGTTCATGGACTGGTTGGGGGAATTGATTCGTTCGACGCTCTGATTCCTGCCGCAAATCCCTGTGGGAGCAAAGGCTCTCACAGGGATTCCGGTTGATCAGAAGATCTGGGTGAACAGCCAGTACAGGCTGCCCGACAGCAGAATCGCTGCCGGCAAGGTCAGCACCCACGCCATCAGCAGATTGCGGATGGTCTTCATCTGCAGGCCGCCACCGTTGGCGACCATGGTCCCGGCCACGCCTGAGGACAACACATGGGTGGTCGACACCGGCAGGCCGAACATGTCGGCGGCGCCGATGGTCAGCATCGCCACGGTTTCCGCCGAGGCGCCCTGGGCGTAAGTCAGGTGGGTCTTGCCGATCTTCTCGCCGACCGTGACCACGATCCGCTTCCAGCCAACCATGGTGCCCAGCCCCAATGCAATCGCTACGGCGATCTTCACCCACAGCGGGATGAACCGGGTGGCGTTGTCGATCTGCTGCTTGAACAATTGCAGTTTGTTGGTGGTGTCGGCGTCGAAGGTGCCGACCTTGTTCTTGTCCATCAGGCGAATGGTTTCGCTGGCCAGGTACATGTCGTTCCGCACGTTGCCCATGGCCTCGGCCGGGACTTTCGACAGCGAACCGTAGCCTTTGACTTCTTCACCGATGTGCCCGGTCAGTGCGGCGAGGGCCGGAACCAGTTGCGGCGAGGCTTGCTTGCTGCGCACGTAATCCGAGAGCACCGGACGCGGATCGGCCGGGGCCGGCAGCGGTGCGCTTTTTACCAGCGCCTGTTGGGTGACTTCAGCCACGGCGGCGAACTGCAACGCCTGATCCGCCGGCATGGTGCGGTTCAGCGCATAAGCCATCGGCAGGGTGCCAACGAGGATCAGCATGATCAGGCCCATGCCTTTCTGGCCGTCGTTGGAACCGTGAGCGAACGACACGCCGGTGCAGGTCAGGATCAGCAGACCGCGAATCCACCACGGCGGCGGGGTGTTGCCTTCCGGGGCCTTGTACAGCGAGCGGTTCTTCACGAACGCGCGCAATGCCAGCAGCAACAGCGCCGCGCAACCGAAACCCACCAGCGGCGACAGCAGCAGTGCGTAACCGATCTTGGTGGCCTGGGCCCAGTCCACACCGCTGGTACCGTCGCGGCCATGCATCAGGGCATTCGCTACGCCGACGCCAATGATCGAACCGATCAGCGTGTGCGACGAAGAGGCCGGCAGGCCCAGCCACCAGGTGCCGAGGTTCCACAGAATCGCGGCGATCAGCAGGGCGAAGATCATCGCGAAACCGGCGGACGAGCCGACTTGCAGAATCAGCTCGACCGGCAGCAGGGCGATGATGCCGAACGCCACCGCGCCACTCGAAAGCAACACGCCGAGGAAGTTGAAGAAACCCGACCACACCACGGCCACATTCGGTGGCAGCGAGTGGGTGTAGATCACCGTGGCCACGGCATTGGCGGTGTCGTGGAAACCGTTGACGAACTCAAAGCCCAGCGCAATCAACAGCGCCACGCCGAGCAGCAGGAACGGGGTCCAGGTGGTGACCACCGTGCCGAGCTCGTGCATGTCGTGCATCAGGCTGTAGGCGGTGAACAGCATCCCCATGGCCAGCACGGCGAAGAACACCACGTAAGTGAAGGGGCCGGTTTTCTTGTCGAGCGCCGGCCTGCCGCTGGGGGCGGAGGCCGGGCTGGCGGTCAGGGAGGGAGTAGCCATGGGAGGACAATCCTGAGCGGGGGAAGGAGTGTTGCCCATGATCGTTGCTAAATATTACAGAGAGACTGCGGCAGGTCAGTGTTTGGCGGATTAGCCGCGCCGTTGGTCTTGCTTAATAGTGACTGATCGTTCCCACGCTCTGCGTGGGAACGCCGCCCGGGACGCTCCGCGTCCCTGTGACGCAGAGCGTCACCTGATGCATTCCCACGCGGAGCGTGGGAACGAGCGTGTCGGCGCTCGGCAGCGCTCAGTAATCCCCGCGCTTGCGAAACGCCCAGCGCCCGGCAATCACGGTAAACGTCACCACCAGCGCCACCAGAATCCAGAACCCTTCCGGATCAGTGGCCAGCGGCACACCGCCGACGTTCATGCCGAAGAAACCGGCAATGATGTTGATCGGCAGCGCCAGCACCGTCACCACGGTCAGGGTGAACAGCGTGCGGTTGCTCTGCTCATTGAGGTTGGCGGCGATCTCTTCCTGCAACAACTTGATCCGCTCACCGAGGGCCGTGAGGTCGTTGATGATCAGCGCGAACTCCTCGGTGGACTTGCGCAGCTCCTTCACGTCTTCCTTCTGCAACCACGGTGGCGGCCGATTGAGCAGGCGCAGCAGCGAACCCGGCTCCAGCGCCAGCAGTCGTTGCAGGCGCACCAGCACCCGTCGGTTGGCGCCGAGTTCGGCGCGGTTGGTCGACAGTCGCGAAGACAGCAACTCGTCCTCGACCTGATCGACGCTCATGCTGGTCTTGCGCACGATCTGGGTCAGCACTTCGCCCTGGTCGCGCAGCAAGTGCACGAGCAATTCCGACGGCGAGCGAAAGCACTCGCCGGCCTTCACCGACGAACGCAGCTTGTCCACCGAGTGCAGCGGTTGCAGGCGCGCACTGACGATCAGTTTGCTGCGCACGCAGACCCACAGCGTCGACACGTCCGACGACACCATGCTGCTGAGGTTGAACACCACGTCGTTGACCACCGCCAGCAACGCCGAATCGACATGCTCGATACGGGTCGAGCGCGAGCCTTCATGCAGCGCTTCGAAAAACTCTTCGGGTAATTGCAGATGACTTTTCATCCAGCGCTCGCACGCGGCGTGCGCCAGGTTCAGGTGCAGCCAGAGAAACTCATCGCTATCGCTGTCGTCCTGCAGGCAGCGCAGGGCAGTCGCCGAGTCGACTTCGCGACCACGCTCGCCGGGGCGGAAACGGAAACCGTAGAGCAAACCGAACAGGTCTGGATCGCGATGGCTGATATCGAGGCTGTGGTTCATGAAGTCTCGCTGGGAGGAGGGCGTCTGTCGCGGGATTTGCAGATTCACCTGAGCCGCATCATTGCAATGCGGTGTGACGTTTTGGTGACAGCTAAATGACGCCAGAATCAATGCCTTACCGGTGGTCGGATTTTTCTCAAGAAGCCCTCTGGCACGCCGATCACGCATGAGTTAGGTTGCGCGCCTTCGGCCAAGAGCCAAGGTTCGCCGACACGGATGTCCGGCCACAATTCACGTCTTACCGGACGTGCCTCATCCCTGTCATGAGTACCTGCGATGTTGCAAAAATCCCTGAGAGCGCAAATTCTCGCCCTGCTGAGCGGCAGTCTGTTGGCGATGCTGTTGATCGCGCTGGCCTGCTTTCATTTCCTGTCCAACGGCGTGCAGAACTACAGCCAGTTGATTGCCGGCCCCTTGCACACGTCGCAACTGATCGACGAAGCCAACCTGCAATTCAAGGTGCAGGTGCAGGAGTGGAAAAACGTCCTGTTGCGCGGCAAACAACCGGCAGACCTGGCCAAGTACTGGGGCCAGTTCGAAGATCGCCAGCGCGATGTGCAGAACATCCTCGGTGAACTGGCCAATCAGAAAGGCCTTGAGCCTGCGCTGAAAACCCGTATCGAGCGCCTGCGTGAAGAACACCGTCTGCTCGGCGCCGCTTACCAGAAAGGTCGCGATGCCTACGTAGCCGCCGGTGCAGATCCGACCGCGGGCGACACCGCCGTCAAAGGCGTCGACCGCGCCGCCAGCGACCAGATGAGCGAACTGGTGGGCGAACTGCGCAAGCAGGGCACCGAACAGTCGGCGCTGATCAGTGCCAGTGCTGATCGCACCGTGTTGCTGGGGATTCTGGTGATGCTCGCATCCGGCCTGTTGATCGGTCTGTTGAGCCTGTGGCTGGTCAACCGCAACCTGGTCGAGCCGATCCGCAAGCTCATCGACTACGTCACCCAGTTGAGCAAGGGCCGTCTGGTCGAGCGTGTGTCCAGCAGCCGTCAGGACGAGTTGGGCAACCTGGCCGCCGCGGCCAACACCCTGCGTGATTTCCTCGCTGAAACCTTCAACCACCTGCAGCGCAGCGCCAAGGATCTGGACAGCGCCAGCGGCGAGTTGAACGCCATCGCCACCGTGATGGCCGGCGGTACCAACGAGCAGTTCAACCGCACCGATCAGGTAGCCACGGCGATGAACGAAATGTCCGCCACCGCCCAGGAAGTCGCCCGTCATGCGGCCGACGCAGCGCGTGCTGCCGACGATGCCGACCAGTCCGCCCAGCAGGGTGAAAAGGTCATGCAGAGCACCATCCACAGCATCACCCAGATGCGCGGCGAAATCGCCAACACCGCCACGGTCATCCGTCGTCTGGAAGCCGACAGCGGTCGCATCGGCAAGGTGCTGGAAGTGATTCGCGGGATCGCCGAGCAGACCAACCTGCTGGCGCTCAACGCCGCCATCGAAGCGGCTCGTGCCGGTGAAGCGGGGCGTGGTTTTGCGGTGGTGGCCGATGAGGTGCGTAACCTCGCGCAGCGTACGGCGGAGTCGATCATCGAGATCAACCAGATCATCCAGAGCGTGCAGACCGGCGCAGTGGATGCGGCCCACGCCATCGACAGCGGCCAGACCCGCAGCGATGAAAGCGTCGAGCAAGTGACCCAGGCCGGCGCCATGCTCGAGCGCATCACTCACGCGGTGGAAGCGATTCGCGACATGAACCGCCAGATCGCCACGGCGGCTGAAGAGCAAACGTCGGTGGCTGAGGACATCTCGCGCAACCTGACCGAGATCACGTCGATCGCCAGCACCAACCTCGACAACGTGCAGCGCACCGAAAGCGCCAGCCAGAACCTGCACGGTCTGTCCGGCCAACTGAACGACGTCACCGCTCGCCTGAGCGTCTGACCCGCCAGTGACTGTGTACCGGCCCGGTTACCGAGTCGGTACACAGTCGATCTCAATTCGTGCAGGCCGCCGCCGATGGCCGGTTATTCATAACCGTCATTGGAGAATTCCCATGGTCAGCATCACGTCTGTTTCGATTAATCAGACCGTCACCACGCCTACCAGCAAAACCTCGATCGCCGACACGGGCGACGACACCTCGACCACTGCGGCGGCCAGCGCCGGTGTGAAAGCTGACACCAGCAAAGTGGCGGCGGGTGGCGGCGCTGCACCGTCGGGTGACAGCAGTTCCAGCAGCGATGAATCGGATACGGTGAAAGAACTGCGCAAGCAGATTGCCGAGTTGCAGAAGCAATTGCAGGAACAGCAACAGGCTCTGCAAGCGGCACAGGCCAAGCAGGAAAGTCAGGATGCCAAGGCGGCGGACGTTGCGGCGGCGCAATCGCAGATCGCGACGACTTCGGCTTCGTTGCAGACGGCGACGGCGGCGTTGTTGGCGGCGTTGCAGGAGTCTGATTCGAGTACGTCTGGCTCGCTGGTCAGCACGACCGCGTGAAGCCGTTCCCCTCACCCTAGCCCTCTCCCCGAGGGAGAGGGGACTGACGGAGTTGAATGTTCGAAGTACACCGACCTGAAAATCTTGTGTTGAACTCAGGACTGGAGCATCCCCCGATCGGCTCCCTTTCCCCCTCGCCCCCCTGGGGGAGAGGGCTGGGGTG
>NZ_JBYTBO010000019.1:0-130112 GCF_058789255.1 Pseudomonas sp. FW215-R2 | reverse complement strand
CCCGAGATAGCGCCAGACGCGAACTGGCGCTATCTCGGGTTCGCCCGTTCCCACAGGAATACTTGCAAGTTCCTGACGAGGTAGTAGGCCGATGTATCAGTACGATGATTACGACCGGGCACTGGTGTTCGAGCGCGTTGCGCAGTTTCGCGATCAGGTCGAGCGCTTCATGGCCGGGGAGTTGAGCGAAGAAGAGTTCCTGCCGCTGCGTCTGCAAAACGGCCTGTACATGCAAAAGCACGCTTACATGCTGCGGGTGGCCATTCCTTACGGCACGCTGAGCGCCGAACAGATGCGCACATTGGCGAGCATTGCCAGTGACTACGACCGTGGCTACGGCCACTTCACCACCCGGCAGAACATGCAGTTCAACTGGATCGAACTGCACGAGGTGCCGGACATTCTCGAACGTCTGGCGCAGGTCAACATGCATGCGATCCAGACCTCGGGCAACTGCGTGCGCAACATCACCACCGAAGCCTTCGCTGGCGTCGCGGCGGACGAGTTGATCGACCCGCGTCCGCTGGCGGAGATCCTGCGGCAATGGTCGACGATCAACCCGGAATTCCTGTTCCTGCCGCGCAAGTTCAAAATCGCCATCTGCTCGGCGAAACAGGATCGCGCGGCGATCATGATGCACGACATCGGCCTCTACCTTTACCCTGGCCGCGACGGGCAGATGCTGCTGCGAGTGATCGTCGGTGGTGGTCTGGGGCGCACGCCGATCCTCGGTCTGCAGATCCGCGACGGCTTGCCGTGGCAGCACTTGCTGTCCTACGTCGAGGCGGTGCTGCGGGTCTACAACCGTCACGGCCGACGGGACAACAAGTACAAGGCGCGGATCAAGATTCTGGTCAAGGCGCTGGGTATCGAGGCGTTCGCCAAGGAAGTCGAAGAAGAATGGCAACACCTCAAGGATGGCCCGGCGCAACTGACCGAGGACGAATACCTGCGGGTTGCCAACGCCTTTGTCCCACCGAGCTACCGGACTCTGGCGGGCACCGATCTGGATTTCGGCACGTACCTGGCCGACAACCCGGCGTTCGCCCGCTGGGTCGCGCGCAATGTGCAACCGCACAAGGTGCCGGGTTACACCAGCGTGGTGCTGTCGACCAAACCGGGCCTGGCCTCGCCCCCGGGGGACGTGACCGGTTTGCAGATGCTGGCGGTGGCCGACTGGTCCGAACGTTTCGGTTTCGGCGAAATCCGTATCGCCCACGAGCAGAACATCGTCCTGCCGGATGTGCCCAAATCCGAGCTGTATGCGCTGTGGCAACTGGCGAAAGAGCGAGGGCTGGGCGCCGCCAACGTCGGCCTGCTGACCGACATCATTGCCTGCCCCGGTGGCGATTTCTGTGCGCTGGCCAACGCCAAGTCGATCCCGATTGCCCAGGCGATTCAGGCGCGTTTCGACAACCTCGATTACCTGCACGACCTCGGTGATATCAGCCTGAACATTTCCGGCTGCATGAACGCCTGCGGCCATCACCACATCGGCAACATCGGGATTCTCGGCGTCGACAAGAACGGCAGCGAGTGGTACCAGATCACCCTCGGCGGGTCGCAGGGCAAGAACAGCGCGCTGGGTAAAGTCATTGGCCCGTCGTTCAGCGCTGCTGAAGTGCCGCAAGTGATCGAACGGATCATCGGCACCTTCGTGCGCTACCGCGAGAGCGAAGAACTGTTCGTCGATACCGTGGCGCGCATCGGACTGGAGCCGTTCAAGGAACGGGTCTACCCGAAAACGCTGGAGGTGTCGGCATGAACAATCTGCTGCGGATGGAGGCGAGCGGGGCGCGGATTGTGCTCGACGATCCATGGACGCTGATCCGTTCACCGGATACGGATGGCGCCGCTGACATGTCGATTCTGCCGCTGACCCACTGGCTCGAATCACCCTCGACCCATGCAGTCTGGCTGGGCCCGGACGACGGCGTCGAAAGCCTGCTGCCGTGGTTGGCATCGCTGCCGCTGATTGCCCTCGATTTCCCGAGTTTTCGCGACGGCCGCGCCTACAGTCAGGCTTATCTGCTGCGCAGCCGTTTTGGCTGGAAAGGCGAATTGCGGGCGATTGGCGATGTGCTGCGCGATCAACTGAGCCACATGCGCCAGTGCGGGTTCGACAGCTTCGCCGTGCGCGAGGACAAATCCGCCGAGGATGCGCTCAAGGGGTTGGCGGGGATGAGCGTGTTGTACGGGCGCTCCGTCATCGAGCCGCGACCGTTGTTCAGGCGGCGTTGAAGCGAGGCCCGCACAGGGGAAACCCTTAGAACCCTTACAAATCGGGGATTTTTCCTTGGGTCGATGGTGGCCTTTTGGTAGAGTCCCCGTCGCCAGCGGGTTTTCGGCTGGACGACGGAACGAAGAAGGGAGTCTGTTTGTGAGTGCGGGCAAGAAGATCTTGGGCCTGACGGCGTTGCTGTTGATGCTGACGTTGTGGGCCGGTTACATCTACGTATTCAACGAAAGCCGTGGCGGTCAGCTCGGCGGTGTCGGCGAAAGCACCGCGTGGTGCGGCACGCCGCCGTCCTCGGATGCGGCGCTGCTGGGCAAGGATCAGTTGACCTTGCGCATCACCAACAACCTGCGCGGCGAGTTCATGCTCAGCGGTGCGGTGGTGGTGTCCGAACGCACCTTCAACCGCTATGACCTGGGCCGCAACGAACTGCGTCTGCGTCTGGAGCCTTTGCAGTGGACTTACGGCGCCACGCCGATCTTCCTTGAGCAAGTGAAGGTCCTGCCGCTGAGTCGCAACCTCGCCTCGACCGACAAGAGTGCCTTCGCCCAACTCGAGTCGCGCCCGATCGGCGTTCAGGGGCGGGTCACCGAGTTTCCTTTCGACACTTATCGCTACGGCTACAAGCCAGTCCTGTACTACCTCAAGGGCAACGAGCGTGTCGACCTGCGCTTCAAGAACATCACCACGCTGATGGAGATGTCCAACACCTTCACGCCGATCCAGAAATACAACCGCGCCGACTACATCAACGAGAAAAACGTGATGGTCCGCGACGAGGACTACAAAGCCTACGGCCACCACGAATGCGCCTTCAGCGTCGAGCGCAAAGGCGCGTTCAAGGTTGTGGTGCTGTTGATGCTGCTGGTGCTGTGCCTGCCGTTGCTGCTGGTGTTCTACCGTGATGAGCCGGGGATCGACTTCCTCGCCACGCTGGTGGGGATCGGCGTGGTGCGCACGGTGCTGGTGGGGCCGGTGCAGGATTTCCAGCTGTACAACATCGACTTCCTGTTTGGCGCGGCGTTGTTGCTGGTGGGCACGGTTTCGCTGATCAAGGCGATGCGGTTGAATAGTCGGCGGGAGATGGCGTTGAGGAGCGGGGAAACCTCTACTTGGTAGTCCTTGGGCTGCGCGAAAGTCAAAAGCTCCCTCACCCCAGCCCTCTCCCGGAGGGAGAGGGAGCCGATCGAGTTGTGCTGCTGAATACATCGACCTGAAAAAGTGTGTCGATTATGGATTCAAGGCAGATCGTTCAAGTCGGTGTATCTCTCAAATATCCCCGGTTCGGTTCCCTCTCCCTTCGGGAGAGGGCTAGGGTGAGGGCTACGATCTCCAGCCGATCACTTCAACGCCGGATCCCCCATATTCATCCTCTTCCACCCCTGCAACAAAACCTGCGCCTTCGGCTCCTGCCCGCTGTCCAGATACCACTGAATCAGCGACAACCGCGCATTGCGGTTCGCAGGCTGCACCTTGAGCAGTTTCTCCAGTTGCTCGTTCGCCTGATCCCCCTTGCCGCTGTCATGCAGCGCCACCGCCAGCACGTAACCGTATTGCGCGTTCTGTGGCTCCAGTTGTGCGGCTTTGCTCAGGGCCGACATGGCTTCGGCGGTCTTGCCCGCGCGAATCAGTGACAGGCCTCGGGTGTGCTGCAGCAGGGCCGAGTCAGGGTGTTCCTTGAGGCTGGCATCGAGCAGTTGCTGCGCCTGCGAGCCACGACCGTTGGCCTCCAGCCATTGCACCAGCGTGACCAGTGCCGGGTAGAAGTCCGGGTCGCGTTTCAGCGCTGTTCGCAACAGCCCTTCAACTTCCGAGCCGCGACCGCTGGCCTGATAGAGCATCGCCAGGTTCAGGTTGGCTTCGGCGCGTTCGGCCAGGCTCTTCTGCACGGCTTCGTACTCGGCAATCGCCGCGTCCCAATTGGCCTGAGCCGGGCCCAGGCCATTGCGGGCGACACTCAGCAGATCCCGCGCAGCGACGATTCGTACTGCTTTCACCGGATCACCGAGCAACGGCGTCAACAGCGGCAAGCGCTCTGGCGGTGGCAGGAACGCGCTGATCGCCCGTACCGCGCTTTCGCGTACCTGTGGCGCCGGGTGCTTCAGGTCCGTGGTCGCCAGTTTCAGCGCCTGTTCACTTGGATAGAGTGGCAATTCCGCGAGCAATGTCGCTCGCTGGATCGCCGGCAGGTTGCTGCGCTGCAATTGCTCGTACAACGCTTGTGCGGCGCCGGGCTGGCCGTTGCGAATCAGCCACAGGCTCTCGTCGTAACGCGGCGCTTGAGGTTCGGTCGAGGCAGTCCACAGTTTGAATTGCGCGGTGACCTTGTCGCCGGCCTTGCCCTGATGACAGGTCAGGCAGGCGTCTGGCGTGCCGAGCTTTTGCGCACGCTCCGGGTTGGGGATGCTGAAGCTGTGGTCATGCCGGAAGTCGTTGCCCATGTAGAACTTGCCGGGCATGTGGCAATCCACGCATTGCGAGCCGGGCTGGCCCATCGTATGGCGGGTGTGTTCGATACTGTCGTAGTTCTTCGCTTGCAGGCCCTGGCCATCGACGCCTTCGACCGAGGTCTTGCCGGCGCTGTTGTGGCATTGCAGGCACACCGCGTTGCCCGGCGCTTTCAGCTCGGTGCTGTGGGGGTTGTGGCAGTTGCTGCAGCGCACGCCCTTGTCGAACATTTTGCTTTGGGCGAAGGAGCCGTGTTCGAACACTTCGTCCTTGATCTTGCCGTCCAGCGCATACAGCTCGCGGGTCAGGGTGCTGGGCAGGTAATCGTCCATCAGCCGTTTGCCGACGGTGTAGCCATCGCCCAGTGGTGCGCGGCGGGCGTGGCAGCGGGCGCAGGTTTCGATCTCGACGGTGGCGTTCTTGTCCTTGAAGTCGACGTCGAATCCGGCGTGGATCAGGTCGGTTTTCTTCGCCGTCCATTGCAGATGATTCGACGCCGGCCCATGACAGGCCTGGCAACCGACGCCGAGGCTGTTCCAGTGGCTGGTGAAGGTGTTGCTGGCCGCGTCGAAATTGCGCTTGAACCCAGTGGTGTGGCACTCGACGCACATGAAGTTGGCGTTCTGGCTCGGCTTGCTCCAGTGCAGCGGATTCTTGAAGTTCACGCCCTGGCCGGGGTAGAGGTGAAACCAGCGGTTTTTCTCGGTATCCCAGGCGACGCCAAGGGCCTGCAAGCGGCCTTCACCGACTTCGATCAGGTATTGCTGAAGCGGCGCGATGCCGAAGGTGTAGGCGACTTTGAAGTCGGCGTTCTTGCCGTCGACGCCAGGTGTATTGACCCAGAACTCGTCGCCCTTGCGCGCGAAACGGGTGGATTCGTTTTCAGCGTTGAAGGTGACATTGTTGAAGTCACCGAGCATGGTTTCGGCATTCGCCGGTTGCATCGCCAACTGATGATGGGAGCCTTGCCAGTCCTTGACCTGTTCCTGGTGACAGCCCTGACATTGCTGTTCATCAACCATGGACGCGGGCAGTGTTGCTGCAGGTTTGGCCGCTACCGCAACAGGCGTGCTGACCGGCACGGCTTTGACCGGTGCCGGAGCGGGGCTGAACAGAAACCAGCCGATCCCCGCCACGGCCGCGAGCAGCAGGCCAATGGTGACAGGAAACAGGTAGCGTGAAATCGAGGTCGGTGAAGCATCAGGCTGGCGCGGTGCATCGTTATTTTTATGCTTGGGCATTGCGACTTCCGTAGTCCAGGTGCATTGGCCTTCTGGCGTGCGTTCAAGCTCGATGCAGCTTTGCCGGATGCCCGGCATCTGTCAAATGACCGTTGTGAACCGGCACACGGCACCGCGCCAATATTGTGTGTTCTGATCGCAATTCGCGGGTTTTTAGCTATACCTGTAACTCCCCAATGCAACAAATCAGGCCTTCTGACAGGAGTTACAGCATGAAGCTAGCCGTGATGATGAGCACCCTGTGCATTGCCACTCTTGGCGTGGTGGGTTGCTCCAGCAAAACCGTCGCTCCAGATGAGTACTCCGGGTTTCTCAAGGACTACAGCCAACTCAAGGAGGCCAAGTCACCGTCCGGGGCCGAGGTGATGCGCTGGGTCGATCCCAAGCTCGATATCAACAAGTTCACCAGCGTCTATATCGAACCGACGCAGCTCTACCCAAAACCTCAACCGACCGTGAAGATTCCGCAACAGACCCTCAATGGCATCACCGCTTACTACGATCAGGCGCTCAAGCGTGAGGTGGGCAAATCCTTGCCATTGGCCAGCGGCCCTGGCCCGGGCGTGATCGTGGTGCGTGCGGCGATCACTGCCGTGAGCAGCAAGACCGAAGGCCTGCATGCCTATGAAGTGATCCCGATTGCCCTGGTGGCGGCAGCGGTCAGTACCGCCAGCGGTATCCGCGATCAGGAAACCACCCTGGCCACCGAAGCGGTGTTCCTCGATGGCGGCAATAACAAGGTCGTGGCCCAGGTCGTGCGCAAAGGCACCGGCAAACCGTTGCAGAACGACTCCCAGGTGATGAAGGCCGATGACGTGAAAGCCGTGATCGATGGCTGGGCGTCGGACATGCATCAGTCGTATCTGAAGATGAAAGCCAAATAGTCCCGGAAATCATTCCCACGCACCGCGTGGGAATGATCGGATGACGAGAGTCACTGCCCGACAAACCAGCGGAAATACGGATTCCCTCCATCTCCCTGCATCACCTCGCGAATATCCCGGCCCCAGGCATCCCGATCACCGTCATAGGCGTGCAGGCTTGCGCGATAGAACTGCATCAGGCGTTGTCTGTGCCCCTGCATCCGTTCAGCGAACCCGGCATCGGCATTCACCAGCGGCGGTGCGACATACTGATCCAGCAGCGCAGGCAGCACCCGCGTAATTTCTTTGGACCGAACCCACGGCGCGTATTCGATGCGCGGCTGATCGTCAGTCACCGCCGGTGCGTCGGCGGCAAAACGTTCCAGACCGGCGCGATCGGTGACCCAGGTCGACAGCAGCGCCGGCGCCGAACCGATGCCGACGTCCTGCAAGGTGCTGCGTACGCTGTCCTGTTGCAGGCGTCGGGTGATTTTTTCGGCATCCAGTTCGATGGGTGTCAGCGACCCCACCAGCAGCATCTCGTGGAACTCGCTGGTCCACAGCGTCGCGTACGGGAAGACGTCGAGGAAGCTGCGCACCAGTGAACGCGAGTCGTCGATGTTCTGGGTCGGCAGCGGCAGCCACTGTGCGACCAGACCCTGTTTCTCCAGACGGCTGGCCGCCAGTTGATAGAAGTCCCGGGAATACAGATTGACCACGCCGGCTGCGGAGGGCGGTGGCGGCTCGAGGGTGATCAGATCGTAGGTCTGCGGGCTGCGCAGCAGTTCCTGGCGACCGTCGCGCAGCCGCACATCGACGCCGGGATTGCTGGCGGCGTTGAAGTTGCCCTTGAACAACGGCGCAGCCTTGATCACCGACGGCAGCAGCTCGGCCACGACCCGATGTTCAAGCCCCGGATAGCGCAGCAACGCGCCGGCAGTGATGCCGGTACCGAAACCGATGACCAGCGCCGAGCGCGGCTCGCCGTTGTGGATCAGCAGTGGCAGCAGCGCCTGAATCCGCATGTAACGCAGTGACGGCATGGCATCGCCGGTATTCGACACGCCCTGGATGTACAGGCGCTGGAAAGCGTTCTGGCCCCGGCCTTGAGTGACCACCGCGACCGTGCCGCCGCGTCCCTCTTCATAAAAGGCCAGCGTGCCGTTGCGCGCACCGGGGAGCAGGCTGGCGAGTTTGTCGACCGGCGTCAGCACGGCCAGTGCAACGGACAGCAAGCCCAGCGCGGCCACTGCCTGACGCCGGCCTTTCTTCACGCCATGGCCCTTGCGCACGGCGAACCAGCCGATGCCGGCGGCAATGATCGCCAGCAGGCCCAGCGTGCGTACCAACCCCAGCAACGGAATCAGCAGGAAACCGCAGAGCATCACGCCGATGATCCCGCCCAGCGTGTTGAACGCCACCACCGCGCCGACATCGCGGCCGACATGCTCGTGGCCGACACTCAAACGCAGGGCCAACGGAAACGCCGCGCCCAGCAGCAAGGTCGGCAGGAACACAATGCACAACGCCGCAACAGCGAAACGTGCGCTCATGCCGGCCAGTTCACTGGCGCCTTGAGTCACGAGCCAGATTTCCGCCTGGCTCTGGGCGATCACCAGCCAGCGACCGAGCAGGGCGATTTCCAGCAGGGCGATCAGTCCCGCGCCAGCGATCAGCAAGCCGAACACGCCCCACGGATCGCGAATCCGTTCGACGCGACGGGCGAGCAGGGCGCTGCCGATAAACAGCCCGGTCAGGTAGGTCGCCAACACCACGGCGAACGCGTAGGTGCGGGTACTCATGAATTGCACGATCGACTGCGACCACACCACTTCGTAGCCGAGGGCCACGCCGCCGGCGATGGAATACAGCCAGAGGGCGGTGCGATCCGGAGCTTTTTCAGTGTGATGCTTGAGCGGGGCTTCGACCGGCATCGGATGCTGGCGCTGCCAACCCAATGCGCCGGCGGCGGCCAGCAGATTGAGCATCGCTGCGGCCAACGCACTGCCGCGCACGCCGAGGGTGGCGATCAGCACGAACGCCGCGAGCAGGGTGCCGACAATCGCCCCCAGGGTATTCGCCGCGTACAACTGGCCGCCGCCCTTGCCCGGCGCACTGCCCAGCGAGCGCACCAGCACCGGCAGCGTGCCGCCCATCAACACGGCGGGAACGCCCACCAGCATGAACGGCAACACCCAGGCCAGCAGACCGACATGATCCTGCAACCAGGCAAACGGACTGGCCGCCACGCTCATGGCAAACGTCGCACCGACGCCCAGCACGGCCACCAGTACTTCCAGCCCGGCATATAGCAAAACCGGTTGCGCCAGGCGATCCGCCCAACGCCCGAACAGCCAGCCACCGATAGCCAGCCCGGCAAAGAAGGCACTGATGCCGGTGGTGATCGCGTAGACCTCGACCCCGACCAACAGCGACAGCTGCTTGATCCACAACACCTGATACACCAGCGCCGCCGCGCCGGAAATGCACAGCAGCAGGGCGGGGATCAGCAACGCCGGGGCGGCGGTATGCGGGAGGGGATGGGCCGACGACTTGCTGGCGACACGTGAGGACATTGCGACTGCCTTGTTCCGGTTCATGAATGATTGTTCCCATGCATAGCGTGGGAACAATCACTAAAAAGGGCCGCTCGCCAATGACGGCGAGCGGCGGTCAAGCGGCCTTACTGTGCAGGCTGGTTCTTCATTTTTTCTTCGATCTTCGCGTCCACCGCAGCACGGATCTGGTCGATGCTGAAGCTTGCCGGTTTCTGGCTCGGTGGGTACTCGATGAAGGTCTGGAGGAAGTGCGCTGCCTTGGTGGTGGCGACGGCGACCAGATACACGTTCTTGGTCGACCAGTCGTAATACTGATCGGACACCACGTCGGCCCGCTCATACGGGTCCATCCTCAGGTTGAAGATTTTCGGTACGCGCAACGGTGTGAACGGGTTGCTCCACACCGCGAAGCCACCGGGCGCACGCTGCTCGGCGAACACGGCTTTCCAGTTGCCGAAACGCATCGACACCAGCATGCCGTCGTCGTTGAAGTAGAAGAATTCGTTGCGTGCACCGTTCGGTTGTTGGCCAGTCAGGTAAGGCAGTTGGTTGTAACCGTCCAGATGCACCTTGAAGCTGTTGCCGCCGCTGGTGGGCGCCCAACCCTTGAGCAGCTTGCTGGCGACATCGGTATCACCGGCCGCCGCGAGCAAGGTCGGGAACCAGTCGAGCCCGGAGAACATCTCGTTCGAGACCTCACCCGGTTTGACCTTGCCCGGCCAGCGGATCATCGCCGGTACGCGGTACGCGCCTTCCCAGTTGGAGTTCTTCTCGTTGCGGAACGGCGTGGTCGCCGCGTCCGGCCAGGAGAACTGGTTCGGCCCGTTGTCGGTGGTGTAGACGACGATGGTGTTGTCGGCGATTTTCAGGTCGTCGAGGGTCTTGAGCAGTTTGCCTACGTCGCCGTCGTGCTCGACCATGCCGTCCGCGTACTCGTTGCCGGGCATGCCGCTCTGGCCCTTCATCGAATCACGCACGTGGGTGAACAAGTGCATGCGGGTGGTGTTCATCCAGACGAAGAAAGGCTTGTCGGCCTTGGCTTGTTTTTCGATGAACGCCTGGGCGGCAGCGGTGGTTTCGTCGTCGATGGTTTCCATGCGTTTGGTGGTCAGCGCGCCGGTGTCTTCGATCTTGCCGTCGGCGAAGCTGTGGATCACGCCACGCGGGGAGTTGGCCTTGACGAACTCTGCATCGTCTTTCGGCCAGTAAGGACGTTCCGGTTCTTCTTCGGCGTTGAGGTGATAGAGGTTGCCGAAGAACTCGTCGAAGCCGTGGTTGGTCGGCAGGTATTCGTCCTTGTCACCGAGGTGGTTCTTGCCGAACTGGCCGGTCGCGTAGCCCTGGGACTTGAGTGCCTGGGCAATCGTGATATCGCGCTTTTGCAGCCCGACCGTGGCGCCCGGTGCGCCGACTTTCGACAGGCCGGTACGCAGTGGCGTCTGACCGGTGATGAAGGAGGATCGTCCTGCGGTGCAGCTGTTCTCCGCATAGTAGTCGGTGAACATCATGCCTTCCTTGGCGATCCGGTCGATGTTCGGCGTCTTGTAGCCGACCACGCCCATCGAGTAGGCGCTGATGTTGGTCTGGCCGATGTCATCGCCGAAGATCACCAGAATGTTGGGTTTTTCAGCGGCTGTGGCAGTTGCCGACAGCGCCATCACCGACGTTGCCACGAGGGCGAGTTTCGGTAGCCACTTGCGTATGCGAGTCATCAGACTTGCTCCTTTTGCGCGGGGGTGGTGTGGTGCGACAAACGTTTCTTGCAGTCCTGCGTCACGCTTTTGTTATTTCACTTGCTCGGGGGCGGGCGGATCGAACGGGTAGATCCGGCGCCAGTCGCTCGCCATGTCCACAACGGTCCAGCCACGGGAATTCGCTTCGTCGAGGGCCTTGTCCAGGCGCCCGATCTCGGATTTTCGGTCATAGGCCCATTCGCGTTTGGCATCGGTGTGGTGCACCAGGCCCATGAAGCGTTTGCCGGGGCCTGCCGCCGTCCACTGGAGCATTTGCAGGTCGCCGTCGGAGTTGCCGAACGCGAGGATCGGCCGGCGACCGATTACCGCATCGATGCTTTCCGGTTTGCCGGGACCGTCGTCGTTGTGCGCCAGTTTGGCGGTGCGCACGATCGAGGCCTTGCCGTCCTTGTAGCTGAACGCCGTCACGAAGGTGGTGCCGATCACTTGCTCCGGCGGGATGCCGTAGACCTTCTCGGCGAAGGCACGCATGAACGCCGTGTCGCCGCCGGAAACGATGTAGGTCTTGAAGTCCTGGCTGCGCAGGTAGTCGAGCATTTCCAGCATCGGCTGGAAGATCATCTCGGTGTACGGTTTGCCGGTTTTCGGATGCCGGGCCTGGGTCAGCCAGGTTTTGGCGTAGTCATCGAAGGCGTCGGTGGTCATGCCGGTGTGGGTGGCGGCGAAGATCTTCAGGATGCCGTCCATGCCAGCGGCGGCGAGCGCCTTGTGGTCATTCTCGATCACGGCCTTGAACGGTTGCGTGGTCTTCCATTCCGGGTGCTGCGGCGCGGTGCGCTTGACCTCGTCGAAGGCGAACAGCAACTCGAAATACGCGGGTTGCTCGCTCCACAGCGTGCCGTCATTGTCGAACACGGCAATGCGTTCGGCGGGTTTGACGAAGTCCTTGCCGGACTGGTCGGTGATCGCCTGGACGAATTCGATGATGTGCTTTTTCGCCGGCCCGTCGTTCCATGACGGCAGCGGCTCGCTGGCCTGGGCCAGCAATGGCAGTGCGAGGCTGAACAACAGGGCCAGACCAAAACGTTGTCGGTGCAGCATCGGGTTCGTCATGGGAAATCCTTCTCGTGGACGGGATTGAGCGGGCGCAAGGCCGGGGCCGATCGGGCCTGCTGCTGTTCGGCCTGACTGTGAAGCGTAGACAACGATTGGCGCAGTTGGCCCAGTGTTTGTTCGGTGGCCGGTTCGCGGCCGTAAAGGCCTCGCAACAGTCCTTGCAGGCGTTGCCCTGAGTCGACCAGTTTCAAGCCCAGCCCACGGCGGCGCAGCCACAGATAAACAGCGCTCAATTGCGCAGGCTTGCTGGTGAGTTGCGGGGTGATTTGTTGCCACGCGCTTTCGGCTGATTGCTGCCAGGCCAGCGCTCGTTTGTGCTTGCGGGTTTGCCACTGCTGGCGGGCACGGCTGAGCGCTGGCCAGCCCAGATAGCCGCCAACGATCAGTGCGACGAGCAAGGCCAGCCACGCCAGCCAATGGGTGGAAAGGTGCAGGCGATTGTTTTGGCCGAGTTGCTTGAGATCTTCAGTGATCGAGAACACCGGCTTGTACGCACTGTTGGCGGCGGCCTCTAAAGTGATCGCAGGAACCTGCGCGGTGCGACTTTGCTGCGCGCGCGAATCCCACCATTTCACCTCGATGGCCGGCAGGGTGTGGGCGCCGGCCGTGTCGATGCGATAGCTGACGCTGTCGATGCGCTGACCGCCGAGGATATCGCCGCGACCGTCATCCAGATTGCTGATCAGCGGGGTCTTCACATAACGACTCAGTCCGTTGACCTCCACCAGCGCTGGAGCGGGCAGCGCCATGGCGAGTGCGCCGTCGGCTTGCAGCGTCAGTTGGCGGGTGATGCTGTCGCCGACTTTCAGCGGCGTCGCCGAGTTGATGAGGGTTTGATTGAAGCGCAGCCCCGTGGCCACCAGCGGCGTTTCACCGGGTTTGAAACCGGGCGGTTGAGCGGCGCTGAACTGTAGCGGCTGGCTCTGGGCACTGATCTCGCTGGTGGCCTGGCCCGGGCTGGCACGCACGGTCAGGGCTGGAATGTTGAAACTCCGGGCAGCGTTCGGCGTGATCAGATAGCTGTAGCGCAGGCCCGTGAAATTCTGGCCGTCGAAGGTCTGGTTCAGGTGCTGGGCCTGACCGTCCGGTGGTATGACCAGCGCACCCTTGAGTTTCAGATCGGGCAGGGTGGGAGCGCTGGTGAACCAGGTGTCGGTGAGAACATCGAGTTGCAACGCCAGCAGGCCGCCGACCATGGCGCCATCGGCGGGTTGCAGGTGAGCCTGCACACGCAGCTGCGGTTCAGCGGCTGCTATCTGGGCGCTCAAAAGGCACACAAGCCCTATCAACCGGTTCATGGCTTGGCCCCCGCCTGATCCTGCAAGCTGAATTTCTGCTTGAGGAATTTCGCCGGCGAGGTCGTGAGGTTCTGCAACCACAGGGCATCCGACGCCGCTTGTTCGGTCTCGACCGCTTTGCTCTGGCCCTTGCCCGGTGCCTTGTCGAACTTGACCTCGTCCGGTTTGGTTTGCGGCGCGTTCTGTTCGGCGCTCGCGGTGTCTTTCTGCAAGGCAATCGCCAATGCCAGATTGGCCGTGGCTTCGGGGAATTGTGCTTGCAGCTTCAGGGCCTGGGTGTACGCCGCGATGGCTTCATCGAACTTGAAGCGGCGCACGTAAATGTTGCCCAGATAGAAATACGCCTGCGGCGTGTCCAGCCGCGCGAAGGTCACCAGCGCCAGGTCGTAGTCAGCCGCGTGATAGGCCGCCACGCCTTTCCAGTACGGATCGACAAACAGTGCCGCCGCCTGCGGGAAATGCTCATGCTCGAAGGCCCAGCGCCCTTGCTGATCTCGGGTAAAGAAGGCATCGGTCAATGCGTTTGCCTGGGCCGGTGCCGCTGGCCATCCAAGCCCTACGGCCAGTACCAGCGCCGGCATCCAGTTGACGCTCCAGCCTTTGCGCACGTTGAACAGCGCCAGCAATACCAGCGGCCAGCACAGCCAGTAACCGGCGTCTTTCCAGTGCAATTCCCGCTGTTCGGCGCTGGCGCTCTGGAAGTGCTGCTGCGCGTGCAGTTCGACCCACTCCAGATCGTCGTCATTCAGGGTCAGGCTGCCGAGCGGCGCATCGAGCGCCGAGGCCAGTTGCTTGATGGCGGCCGGATCGAAACTGCCCAGGGTCGGGCGACCGTTGGCATCGATGCGCGGCTGGCCGTTGGCGTCCTGAATGATGCCGCCATCCTGATTGCCCACCGCGAGCACCAGTACTTGCAACTGCTCATCCGGTTTTTCAAGTGGTGCGGTGTCGGCACCGTCGGTGATCAGCAGCAGGCTGCCCGGGATCTTTTCAGCGTTGAGCAAGCGCCTGGCCTGATCGATCACTGCGCTGACGTTCTTGCCCGGTTTGTCGATCAGTCCGGTGCCCAAGGCTTGAATGAACGTGTCGAGCAACGCCGGATCATCGGTTGGCGGCAGTACCAGATGCGCGCTGCCGGCATAGGCGATCAGCGCGGTGCGGGCACCGGCCCGGCGCTGGATCAGGTCGTGCAGCTTGTGTTTGACGGCCTCAAGGCGAGTGGGCTGCACGTCGTTGGCATCCATCGACGGCGACAGATCGACAGCCACAATCAGCGGCGCGCGATTCTCCAGAAAGTCCGGGCGATCCTGCTCCCAGGTCGGCCCGGCCGCTGCCACCGCGCCGAGCATCAGCAGCGCACACAGCCAGTGCACCGGGCGCAGGCGCTGGTGATCCTGCGGGGTGACCAGCAAGTGCGGCAGCAGATGCCCGGCGATGTTGCCGCGCAGCCTGCGTTGCAGGTCACGGCCACGGCGCCAGAGCCACGGCAGCAGCGCGCCGAACAGCGCCAATAGCAGCCACAGCGGGCGCAGGAAGTGGAAGTCACCGAGATTGATCTCCATCTCAGGCCTCCTGCCGCTGGCGTGCAACCGCCAGCCGTGGGTGCAGCAGCGCGCCGAGGTGGTACAGCGCCAGGACCAGCAGGGCCGCGCCCAACGGCCAGTGGAACAGTTCGCGTTGCGGCTGATGACTGAGGGTTTTCACTTGATGCGGCGTGAGACGGTCGAGGGTGCTGTAGACCTGATCCAGCGCGTTGCGATCTTCGGCGCGGAAGAACTGGCCGCCGGTGGTTTTGGCGATTTGCTCCAGCCCCGGCAGATTGACCTTGGCCTCGCCGGAGGCGCTCGGGTCGCCGATGCCGATGGTGTGAATCACCACGCCTTTGGCAGCGGCCATTTCGGCGGCATGGTCCGGCGTGATCGCACTGCTGGTGTCGTTGCCGTCGGTGAGCAGGATCAGGACTTTTTCCTGTTCATGGGTCTTGTCCAGCAACTTGAGGCTGAGACCGATGGCATCGCCAATCGCGGTGTTCGGGCCGGCCATGCCGATGCCGGTGTCGGCCAGCAGCAGCGACAGGCTGGCGTGATCAAGGGTCAGCGGCGCCTGCGGATAGGCGCCGCTGCCGAACACGATCAGGCCGAGGCGGTCGTCCTTGCGCTTGTCGATGAAGGTCTGGACGACGTCTTTGACCGCTGCGAGGCGATTGATTTTCTGGCCACTGGCGTTGGTGAAATCTTCGGTTTCCATCGACTGCGAAATGTCGATCGCAAGCATCAGGTCGCGCACCGGTTGCTGGCGCTCGATGGGTTTTTCGACGAACACCGGACGGGCGACGGCCAGCAGCAACAAGGCCCACACCAGGAAATTGAGCAGCAGTTGCCAGTGATTGCGCCGGTTGCCGGCGGTGCCCGGTGTTTCACCCACGGCGCGGCTCATGGCGTTGAAGAATGGCACACGCACGGCGCTGCGGGCTTCCTGATACACGGGCAGGTAGCGGTAGGCCAGCCAGGGCAGCGGCAGCAGGAGTAACAGCCACGGGTAATCAAGCTGCCACATGATGGTGCTCCACCCAGTGTTGGCAGGTGTCGAACAGCGCCTGACGCTGCGGTGCAGGCAGGTCACGCAGGACGTCGTCGGGGGCGTAGGCCAGTCGGGCCAGTTGCTGGCTGAAATCGGCGGGCAGCGTTTTTTTGCTGTGTTGCTGCAAGAAGTGTTGCCAGTCCTCTTGTTCAGCGGCTGCGACCGATTGCGATTGCGGCATGGAAATAGCCACACGCTTGAGCAACTCCGGCAATTCGCGCAAGGCATTCAGGTCATCACTGCGATCACGTAACTGCGCCAGTCGCACCAGCGCTTCCCGCCGATACTGATCGCGCCGCCATTGCCGGTACCGCCGCGCCCCGATCGCCAGTGCAGTCAGCAGCAGAACCGCCAGCAACACCCACCAGCCCCAGGTCTGTGGCGCGTAACTGATCGGCGCGGGCAGGCCCAACTCCTTGAGTTGTTCGATGCTCGGAATGTTCGGGTTCACCGCCGGGGTCCGGCGCTTTTGCCAAGCTCGGCGCGCAATTGCTGATGGGCTTCTTCGGCGGTGCTGAACATCATCAGCGGCACCTGACTGCGGCGCAGCAGGGTGGCGACGTCCTTGAGCCGGCCACCGAGAAAATCCCCCAGCGGCTGATGCACGTTGCGTTTCTCGACCGCCAGTTCCACTTGCAACTGGCCCTGGGTGACCAGCAGTCGACCATCGCTCGGCAGCTTCATCGCCAACGGGTCGTAGACTTGCAGAGCGATCACATCGTTGTGTGCTGACAGTTGCCGCATCAACTGCAAGGTGCGTTCGCCGGCCCCGGCAAAGTCGCTGACGATGCAAATCAGATGGTCATGCCCGGCCAGCGCCAGGCACCGCTGCAAGGCCTTGTCCAGTTGATCCTCGTCTTCGGCGTCGGGGTTGCCGGCATTCAGCGCCTGGTTCTGCTCGGCGATGCGACTGAGCAAGACCTCGACCCGTTTGCGGCTGCGCAGCGGCGCGATGCAGTCGATGCGCCGATCGTTGAAGACCAGCCCGCCGACCCGGTCCCCGGCATGGAATACCATCCACGCCGCCAGTGCGCCGAGTTCGGCGGCGACAGCGGATTTGAAGCTGCGCTGAGATCCGAAAAACATCGACATGCGCTGGTCGACCACGATCAGCGCCGGGCGATCGCGTTCTTCGGTGAAGGTGCGCACCACCGGTTTTCCGGTGCGCAGCGAGGCGCGCCAGTCGAGATGGCGCAAGTCGTCTCCGGGTTGATAGCGGCGCAACTCATCGAAGTTCAAACCCCGGCCATGCAGACGCGAGGCGTGGTTGCCGGCGAGGATGCTGCCCTGTGGCTGGCGGGCCAGGAAACTCAGATCACGGGCCTTGAACTCCAGCGCCATCAACTGTGCGAGAGAGACATAGACCAGCCCGTCGGTGCTTTCCATATCAGGCCTCAGGCGGGAATCGCCACCTTGTCGAGAATCCGGTCCAGCACCTGATCGGTGCTGACGCCATCGGCCACCGCGTCATAGCTCAGTTGCAGGCGATGGCGCAGCACCGGGTGCACCACGGCGCGCACGTTGTCCGGCGAAACGAAATCCTGACCCTGCAACCACGCATCGGCGCGGGCGCAACGGTCCAGCCCGATGCCGCCGCGCGGACTGGCGCCGATGGCGATCCAGCGGCCGAGGTCTTCGTCGTAATCGGCCGGATGGCGGGTGGCGTTGATCAGGTCGATCAGGTAGCGGTCGATGGCGGGGGAGACGTGCACCGCGCTGACTTCCTTGCGTGCGGCGAAGATCACTTCCTGCGCCAGTTCGAAGCCCTTGGCCGGCGCGGTGTTGGCGCCCTGGGCGAACTCTTCGGCGCGCAGCAGTCGCAGCACCTGGCTCTCGTTGTCGGCGCTGGGGTAATCGAGCAGCACTTTCATCAGGAACCGGTCCATCTGCGCTTCCGGCAGCGGATAGGTGCCTTCCTGTTCGATCGGGTTTTGCGTCGCGACGACAATGAACAACTCCGGCAGCACGTGGCTGTTACCGGCCACGGTGATCTGCCGTTCTTCCATGGCTTCGAGCAATGCCGCTTGCACCTTGGCCGGCGCGCGGTTGATCTCGTCGGCCAGAATCAGATTGCCGAACAGCGGGCCGGGCTGGAAACGGATCTCGTTTTTGCCCTCGACCTGATGCAGCACCTCGGCACCGGTGATGTCCGAGGGCAGCAGGTCCGGGGTGAACTGGATGCGGCTCATCTTTGCGTCCAGATGCCTGGCCAGCGCCTTGACCGTGCGGGTCTTGGCCAGCCCCGGCAGGCTTTCCAGCAGCAAGTGCCCGTTGGCCAGCAGGCCGAGCAGGATCTGCCGGATCACCTGATCCTGGCCGAGCACCGTTTCAGCGATGCTGGCCTGCAGGGCGTTGAGGTCGGTGAGTGCGGTCATGGCGCGAGTCCTTGCTCAAAACATGAAGGTCGGGATGACCGGAACGAACGACAGCCGGAAATTCCAGCGACTGCTGATCTGGTCTTCGGGGTGGATCGCCGAGTACTGGATCTCGCCGGAAATCCGCACCGGCAACTTGCCGAAATTGAAGATCCGCCCGGCGCCGATGCCGACGGGGAAGGTGACCTTGTTGCCGCCGTCAGCCTTCCAGTTGACCGTGACGTTGGGCGTCATGCCGACCCGCCATTGGGCCGGGCCGGGAATCACGCGCTGGATGAAGTACTGCACGTTGGTCAGGCTGACGTCCTTGCGCTGGCTGTCGCCGCCGACCGACCACCAGTGCTGCGGGAACACCCCCAGCGTCCAGTCTTCGCCCAGATAGGCAGCGACAAACGCCGGGCCCAGCGAGTATTTGCCGGTGCCGAGCACGTCCTTTTCAGCGGTAGGGAACATCGCCGTCGGGCCGAAGCCCCAGACCATCTTGCCGCCGCCGGCAAAGCGCACCGGTTGCTTGGGCGAGAACACGCCAACGTAGGTCAGGTCGCCGAAGCCGCTGGTGCGGTCAAACGGATCCTCGACCACCGAGGCGAAATCGTCGCGATCACTGAGAATTTCATTCGGCCCCATGCCGATCAGGTTGCCGGCCCTGTGGTTGACCGGAGCGCTGACGTAGCTGATCGGCACGCGGTTGATCAGATTCCAGTCTTCGCCGAGGGAGATCGGGAAGGTCGGCATGAAGCTGTACTTGCCGAGCATCCGTGTGCCGTTGCTGTTCGGGCCCTTGAGCGCGGTGTAGTCGAACTGGTTGACCAGCAGCACCAGGTTGCCCACCGGGTTATCCATCAGTTTGGAGATCTGTTCGGTGGACGGGTCGCAACCGGCCTTCACGACGTCCTTCAGGTCGATGTCGAAGTTCTGTTGCAGGCGATGGCAGGTTTCCGGATCGCCTTTGCTGACCGGGTTGGCGGGGGCGCTACCGAGCCCCGGTAAATCACCGCCCGCGCAGGCCAGGCTGCTGAACAATGCGCTGCATAAGGTCAAGTGGCGAGCGATGGCCATCCCTGGCGCCTCCTTAGAAAAACGCCAGGGTCAGGTTGACGGAAACGCCATTGCCTTCAGGACGGTTCTTGGTGTCGAACTCCGGCACCCAACGGGCACTGACGCTGGCCTGGGCGTCGGCGAACTTGCCGCTCCAGCCAACGGTCGGGCCGGCACCGACCGAACGACCGCGAAAGCCGTTCAGGGTGTCGGCGGTGTCACCCTTGTCGTCGCTCACCTGCTGGATGTAGCCGGCGACCAGCCCGGCATTCCAGCCGTTGCCAAAGCCGTGGGTCCACAGGGCTTCGAGGGAAAAGATGTCGCCCGTACGGTAATCGGTGGCCTTGTTCTCGGTGTAGAACTGCAGGTTGCCGGACAGCGTAAACTCGCCACCCTTGCCGTCCAGATGCGAGAACGCCACGGTGGGCATGAACGTGTAGTTGTTCTGGCCGGGGTTGGCCAGGCGATTGTCGTTATAGGCACCGGTCGGTACGTAAATCGGCAGCGAAAACGAGATGTGGTTGAGCTCGTCGAAGTGGTAGCCGGCGGCGATCGGCGTGATCAGCGCGTCGGCAAACTGGGTGCCGGAATCGCTGGTGCCGAGGGTGCGTCCACGGGGGCCGGTGATGGCCGCATCGATGTCGGTATATTGAACCGGTATGCCGATGGCCGAGGCATAGTTCCAACGGCCTTTGCCGGTGTCCCAGACGTGAGTGACGTTGGCCATGGTGTAGGAGACTTTCATCTTGATCCCGGCGCTGACCGCCCCGGAAATCGGTGCGCCACGACTGCCCTTGAGCTCGCCGTCGTACCAGATGCTGGTAAACGACGTCACCCAGCCCGGTGCCGGCGGGACGACCCCGGCATTGGAAAACACCTGCTGGCCGGTAATCGGTCGCCCGACACCGCCCTCGGCGGCGTACAGCGCCGGGCTGCCGAGCATGCACAGCGCCAGCAACGGGCGCACAACGGAAGGCTTGACCATCACTGACTCCGCTTATTGTTTTGTGTCGACCGGGTTGAGCAACGGCATTTTCCATTCACCGCTGGCGACTTCCGGTCTTGGCAGATACAGGCGCAAGACCCCGTAGAACGGGCCGTCCGGCGCAGGCAGCCAATTGGCTTGTTTGTCTTTCCCCGGATTCTTGTGCTGCACGTACAGGGTCAGACCGCCATCGGCATCGAGCTTCAGGTCCGGCAGCATCCGCGAGTTGATCAGGTAGCGGTTGAGCGGGTTGGCCACCAGCAGTTTGGTCTTGCCGTCGTACATCGTCAGTGACCAGAACGCATCGGCGGGGGGCAGGGCGCCCTTGTCGAAATGCAGGGTGTAGTCGTGTTTCGAGGCATCGGCGTGCTGCCCGTCCTTGTCGACGAAATAGCCGATGTAGTTGGCCTCTTCGGCGGAGTTGCCGAAGATCCCCATGTTGGCGCCGGCGTAGCGGTACAGGTAATTGCCCTTGAGGTGATCGCGAGTGCCGAACAGATCACCGCTGGAGACCTGGTGGGTGTCGACCTTGTCTTTCTGGAACGCGGCGAACTCGGCTTTTGCATCGGCTATGCCGTCTTCCAGTGCCTTGCGTTGCTCGGCGCTGAGGGCCTTCAGATCGAAGGATTGGCCGGCACCGATACCGATTTTGGCGAAGCGGGCCAGCAGGTCTTTCTCGACATCCTGCGGCGGCGTGAAGGCCAGCATGAAATTCAGGTAACGGAACAGGTCCGGGGTTTCGCTCATGGTCGGCGTCGGTTTCGGCCAGCTGACTTTCGGCGCTGGCGCCGGGGCTTTCTGTTTCACGTAATGGCTGAGGGGTTCGACCTTGTAGCCTTTCTGGATCTGCTTGACCTTGGCCAGGTCCTTGTCGTCGAACAGTTGCGTGCGGTACAGCGCGTAGGTGATGTTGCTTTCACTGCGCAGCAACCGGTCGATGTTCAGCGGCTGCTGGCCCTGCCAGTTCGGCCCGGCAATCATGAAGTGACCGCCGTTGTTGCCGGTGCTGCGGGTGCCCAGGTAAGCGAAATTCTGCGTGTAGGCGTCGATCAGTTGCACCGAGTAATAACGGTGCTCCTCGATGGGCGGCAGGGTGAGAATCTGCGGCTCGGCACGCAGGTCCATCCAGACGAACGAGTAAGGCGTGTCGGCGTTGGGCGTGACGAATGCGGTGTCTTTTGCGGTGAAGGCTTTGGCAGTGTTGCCGATCCTGTTCAGTGGCGCCTTGTAGTTCGGACTCTTGGTGTCGATAGCCTGGGTGTAGAGGGTCTTGTACATCTCCACGACCGGGAAACCGTACAGGTAGGCTTCCTTGGCGATGCCCCGGGCTTCATCGGGGCTGGCGGTGAAATCCTGAGCACCCACGCCACAGCTGACAAACGTGGCCATGACGCTGTATGCCGCCACCTTGAGGGCTGGTTTCGACCGGTTACAGAGGACGGACGTCAGCGAGCGCGCCGACGAAAAGGCGTGAACTTCCGTTTTATTCGACATGATTCCCCGATTCCCTGGTGGCTCAGTGGACGACTCGGCACTTCGCGGCCGTTAAGGCGTAATCCTTTTCTTATCAAGCCTGTAGGACATGTCTGTTGAAGCTAGCAGTTAATCGGGGGTTAGCCAGTCAGAGGGATTAATTCTTTGGTTTTGTGCGCAGGATCACGCCAGATTGTGTACTGGCGTGGGCCCTGTGCAAAGTCAGTGTTTTTTTGCCTGCTCGCGTACCCGTTCTTCCTGTTCGCGCAGTTCCGGGGTGAACTCGGCGCCGAAATCTTCCGGGCTGAACACCTGGCGAATCTCGATCTCGGCTTCGGTGCCCGGCATGGGATTAGGGCAGCGCTTGACCCACTCGATGGCTTCTTCCTTCGACTTCACGTCCCAGATCCAGTAACCGGCGATCAGCTCCTTGGTCTCGGCGAAGGGGCCATCGATCACGCTGCGTTTTTCACCGCTGAAACGCACGCGAGCGCCTTTGCTGCTGGGGTGCAGGCCGTCGGCGGACACCAGAATGCCGGCCTTCGCCAGTTCCTCGTTGTAGTTGCCCATGTCGGTCAGCAGTTGTTCGCTGGGCATCACGCCGGCTTCGGAATCCTGGCTGGCTTTGACAATGATCATGAAGCGCATGGTGTTTCTCCGCTGGAAAGTGAGGGATTCACTGCTTTGTCGAATGGCGGGGGCTTGAATCGACAGGTCGTTAAATAAAAGATGCAGACTCGCGTTTTAACAAGCATCGCCTCCATACGGAATGTGTCCGCCATGCCCACACTGGAACTCACGACCCTGATCCCCGATCGCACCCCGAGCGAGGTACTCGACTTCTGCCTGGAAGGCGTCAATTTCCCGAAGATCTTTCCCGAACGCGTTACGCCGCTGGGGGATATCGACCTGAACAACCTGCGTATCGAAGCCGGGCGGCAATTCCGTTTCCGGCACTGGATGTTCAATCTGATCCCGTCGAACTGGACGGTGACGATCCGCGAAGTCGGCGACACGCATTTTGTCGATGAAATGCTCAAGGGACCGCTGCGTGCCTTTCGTCATGAACATCGGGTGGCGGCGGGTGAGGGCGGTACGCTGTACACCGACCGCGTGACGTATTCGGCGATTGGCGGGGTGTTCAGCGAGCGATTGCTGGTGAACGGCTACATGCGGCGGATATTCGAGGCCCGCCATCGCAACATGCTGCAATTGCTTGGGTAGCGCTCAAGGTTGTATCCAATCTTGTGTGGTGGCACATGACAATTTCGGTTCAGGCATAGGTCGTCGGACAATTTCGTGGTTAACTTCCGCCTCTTGCATGCTTTCCCAACAACGTTAAGAAGGACTCCGTTCATGGCTCAAGTCACGCTCAAAGGCAACCCGGTTCAAGTCAACGGCCAATTGCCACAAGCCGGTTCCAAGGCACCAGCCTTTTCCCTGGTAGCCGGCAATCTGTCCGACGTCACCCTGAAAGACTTCGCCGGCAAGCGCAAAGTGCTGAACATCTTCCCAAGCGTCGACACCCCGACCTGCGCTACTTCCGTGCGCAAGTTCAACGCTCAGGCCAACGAACTGGCCAACACCGTGGTGCTGTGCATCTCGGCTGACCTGCCATTCGCCCAGGCCCGTTTCTGCGGCGCCGAAGGCCTGGAAAACGTACAGAACCTGTCGACCCTGCGTGGCGCCGAGTTCATCCAGAACTACGGCGTGGCCATCGCTGACGGCCCGCTGAAAGGCCTGACCGCCCGTGCGGTAGTCGTGCTGGACGAAAACGACAATGTGCTGCACAGCGAGCTGGTCAAGGAAATCGCTGAAGAGCCGAACTACGAGGCAGCTCTCTCGGTTTTGAAATAAGTGTTCTGAAACAAGCGCTTTACAATTGTTAACGGCCTGGCCCTGTCCAGGCCGTTTTCATTTGTGTATCAGTGTTTTGGCTCACACCTTGAAACGTAAGTTGAAGGTAAATTGCCGGTAAAGCTGCTTTGCTTTACCCCCACCAGTGCTTATCGTTCAGCCTCCCGTAAAAGAAGCCCACGCGCCCAATGGTTAATCACTCCATGCAATCGTCTTCCCGAAACTCTCGTCGCTGGCTGCTCAGCCTGCTTGTCCTGCTGGTCATCGCCGGTCTGTGCTGGAAATTCTGGCCCGCCGGATCGACCCACAAAGAGGGCGGCGAGAAAGCCGCGGCCGGTCATACCGGTCGTTCGGGGATGATGCGTCCGGGCTTCGGCGGCGCGGCAGGTCCGATCCCGGTGCGCGTGGCGCCGGCCGTCACCGGTGACTTCCCGCTGTATTACAAGGCGCTGGGCACCGTGACCGCGCTCAACACCATCAACGTGCGCAGCCGGGTCGGCGGCGAACTGGTGAAGATCTATTTCGAAGAAGGGCAGATGGTCAAGGCCGGTGATCTGCTGGCGGAAATCGATCCGCGCTCGTACCAGAACGCCTTGCTTCAGGCTGAAGGCACCTTGCTGCAGAACCAGGCTCAGCTGAAGAATGCCCAGGTCGACGTCGAGCGCTATCGCGGCCTGTTCAAGGAAGACAGCATCGCCAAGCAGACCCTGGATACCGCCGAAGCGTTGGTCGGCCAGTACCTCGGCACCGTGAAGACCAATCAGGCGGCGGTCAACGACGCCAAGCTCAACCTCGAATTCACCAAGATCCGCGCACCGATTGCCGGTCGCGTCGGCCTGCGTCAACTCGACGTCGGCAACCTGGTGGCGGCGAATGACACCACGTTCCTCGCCGTGATCACCCAAACCCAACCGATCAGCGTGGTCTTCACGCTGCCGGAAAACACCCTCGAAACCGTACTCGCCCGCTACCACAGCGGCGCCAAGCTGCCCGCCGAAGCCTGGGACCGTGGCGACACCAAACTGCAAGCCAGCGGCGTGCTGCAAAGCCTCGACAACCAGATCGACGTGACCACCGGCACCCTGAAGTTCAAGGCACGCTACGAAAACCGCGATCAGTCGCTGTTCCCCAACCAGTTCGTCAACGTCCACCTGCTGGCCGACACCCTCAAAGGCGTCGTGCTGGCTCCGTCGGCCGCGATCCAGTTCGGCACCAACGGCACCTTCGTCTACGCGCTGGACGGCGACAAGAAAGTCACCATCCGCCAATTGAAGATCGGTGCAAGCGATGGTCAGAACACCGTGATCACCGAAGGCCTGGCCGCCGGCGACCGCGTGGTGCTGGAAGGTACCGACCGTTTGAAAGAAGGCAGCGAAGTCGAAGTGGTCAACGACAGCCAGGACGTGCCGGCCACACCGACCGAACACCTGCAAGGCAAGTCAGCCGCCACCGCGCCTGACGCCGCTGCCACCAACAAGGCCAAGAAGGGCGCATGAACATTTCGCGTCTGTTCATCCTCCGCCCGGTCGCCACCACGCTGAGCATGCTGGCCATCGTGCTGGCCGGCCTGATCGCCTATCGCCTGCTGCCGGTTTCGGCCTTGCCGCAGGTGGATTACCCGACCATCCGGGTCATGACGTTGTACCCGGGCGCCAGTCCGGACGTGATGACCAGCGCCGTCACCGCGCCGCTTGAACGCCAGTTCGGGCAGATGCCGGGCCTGACGCAAATGGCCTCGACCAGTTCCGGCGGCGCGTCGGTGCTGACCCTGCGTTTCAGCCTCGACATCAACATGGACGTCGCCGAGCAGCAAGTGCAGGCCGCGATCAACGCTGCGACCAATCTGCTGCCGACCGACTTGCCAGCGCCACCGGTGTACAACAAGGTCAACCCGGCGGACACCCCGGTGCTGACCCTGGCCATCACTTCGAAAACCATGTTGCTGCCCAAACTCAACGATCTGGTCGATACGCGCATGGCGCAGAAGATCGCTCAGATCAGCGGCGTGGGTATGGTCAGCATCGCTGGCGGTCAGCGTCAGGCGGTGCGGATCAAGGTCAACCCGGAAGCGCTCGCCGCCAACGGCCTGAACCTGTCGGACGTGCGCACGCTGATCAGCGCGTCGAACGTCAACCAGCCCAAAGGTAACTTCGACGGCCCGACCCGGGTGTCGATGCTCGATGCCAATGACCAGCTGACTTCGCCCAAGGATTACGCCAACCTGATCCTGGCCTACAAGAACGGCGCGCCGTTGCGGCTCAAGGATGTCGCGCAGATCGTCGACGGCGCCGAGAACGAGCGTCTGGCCGCGTGGGCCAACCAGAATCAGGCAGTGTTGCTGAATATTCAGCGTCAACCGGGCGCCAACGTGATTGAAGTGGTCGACCGGATCAAGGCGCTGCTGCCGAGCATCACCGACAACCTGCCGGCCGGCCTTGAAGTGACCGTGCTGACCGACCGCACCCAGACCATCCGCGCCTCGGTCACCGACGTGCAGCACGAACTGCTGATCGCCATCGCTCTGGTGGTGATGGTGACGTTCCTGTTCCTGCGTCGCGCCAGTGCCACCATCATTCCGTCCGTCGCGGTGCCGCTGTCGCTGATCGGTACGTTTGGCGTGATGTACCTGGCCGGTTTCTCGGTCAACAACCTGACGCTGATGGCACTGACCATCGCCACCGGTTTCGTGGTCGACGATGCGATCGTGATGCTGGAGAACATCGCTCGTTTCATCGAGGAAGGGGACAGTCCGATGCAGGCCGCGCTCAAGGGCGCGAAGCAAATCGGTTTCACCCTGATTTCCCTGACCCTGTCGCTGATTGCGGTACTGATTCCGCTGCTGTTCATGGCCGACGTGGTGGGGCGGCTGTTCCGCGAATTCGCCATCACCCTGGCGGTGGCGATCCTGATTTCCCTGGTGGTCTCGCTGACCCTGACGCCGATGATGTGCGCGCGGTTGCTCAAGCGTGAGCCGGAAGAACATGAACAGGGCCGTTTCTACCGGGCCAGTGGTGCGTTCATCGACTGGATGATCGCGGCTTACGGGCGCAAGTTGCAGTGGGTGCTCAAGCACCAGCCGCTGACGTTGCTGGTGGCCATCGGCACGCTGGCGTTGACCGTGTTCCTTTATATGGTGGTGCCCAAGGGCTTCTTCCCGGTGCAGGACACCGGGGTGATCCAGGGGATTTCCGAAGCGCCGCAGTCGATTTCCTTTGCCGCCATGGGCGAGCGTCAGCAAGCGCTGGCCAAGGTGATTCTGGAAGATCCGGCGGTGGAAAGCCTGTCGTCCTACATCGGCGTCGACGGCGACAACGCCACGCTCAACAGCGGTCGTCTGCTGATCAACCTCAAGCCCCACGGTCAGCGCGACCTGACGGCCGCCGAAGTGATTACCCGCCTGCAACCGCAACTGGACAAACTGGTGGGCATCCGTCTGTTCATGCAGCCGGTGCAGGACCTGACCATCGAAGACCGTGTCAGCCGCACCCAGTACCAGTTCAGCATGTCCTCGCCGGACGCCGAACTGCTCAGCCTGTGGAGCGGGCGCCTGGTGGAAGCACTGGCCCAGCGCCCTGAACTGACCGACGTCGCCAGCGATTTGCAGGACAAGGGCTTGCAGGTGTTCCTGGTGATCGACCGTGACGCGGCCTCGCGCCTCGGCGTGTCGGTGGCGAATATCACCGATGCGCTGTACGACGCCTTTGGCCAGCGGCAGATTTCGACCATTTACACTCAGGCCAGCCAGTACCGCGTGGTGCTGCAGGCTCAGGCCGGGGAGAAGATCGGCCCGCAGGCGCTGGATCAGATTCACGTCAAGACCACCGATGGCGGCCAGGTGCGGTTGTCGAGCCTGGCCCATGTCGAGGAGCGTCAGGCGCAACTGGCGATCACCCACATTGGCCAGTTCCCGGCGGTGATGATGTCGTTCAATCTTGCCCACGGTGTGGCGCTGGGCCATGCGGTGGACATCATCGAGCAGGTGCAGAAGGACATCGGCATGCCGATCGGTGTGCAGACTCAGTTCCAGGGCGCGGCCGAAGCGTTCCAGGCCTCGCTGTCGAGCACCTTGCTGCTGATTCTGGCGGCGGTGGTGACCATGTACATCGTGCTGGGCGTGCTCTACGAGAGTTACATCCACCCGATCACGATTCTGTCGACCCTGCCGTCGGCGGCGGTCGGCGCCTTGCTGGCGTTGCTGCTCAGCGGCAATGACCTGGGCATGATCGCGATCATTGGCATCATCCTGCTGATCGGTATCGTGAAAAAGAACGCGATCATGATGATCGACTTCGCTCTGGACGCTGAACGCACCCAGGGCATGGCCCCGGAGCAGGCGATCTATCAGGCGGCGCTGTTGCGCTTCCGGCCGATTCTGATGACCACGCTCGCGGCCTTGTTCGGCGCGGTGCCGCTGATGCTGGCCACCGGTTCCGGCGCTGAATTGCGTCAGCCGTTGGGTCTGGTGATGGTCGGCGGGTTGCTGGTGAGCCAGGTGCTGACACTGTTCACCACCCCGGTGATCTACCTGTACTTCGACCGCCTCGGTCGACGCTGGGGCCGTGCGCCTTCGGCCGTGGAGCCGGTAGAACAGCCATGAACCTGTCCGGTCCTTTCATCAAGCGCCCGGTGGCGACCATGCTCCTGAGCCTGGCGATCATGCTGCTGGGCGGCGTGAGCTTCGGCCTGCTGCCGGTGTCGCCACTGCCGCAAATGGACTTCCCGGTGATCGTGGTGCAGGCGAGCCTGCCCGGCGCGAGCCCGGAAGTCATGGCCTCGACCGTGGCGACGCCGCTGGAACGCTCGTTCGGCGCCATCGCCGGCGTCAACACCATGAGCAGCCGTTCCAGCCAGGGCTCGACCCGGGTCATTCTGCAATTCGATCTCGACCGCGACATCAACGGCGCGGCGCGGGAAGTGCAGGCCGCGATCAACGCCTCACGCAATCTGCTGCCGAGCGGGATGCGCAGCATGCCGACCTACAAGAAGGTCAACCCGTCGCAGGCGCCGATCATGGTGTTGTCGCTGACCTCGGATGTGCTGGAAAAAGGCCAGCTCTACGATTTGGCCTCGACCATCCTGTCCCAGAGCCTGTCCCAGGTGCAGGGCGTGGGCGAGGTGCAGATCGGCGGCAGCTCATTGCCGGCGGTGCGCATCGAACTCGAACCCCAGGCGCTGAACCAGTACGGCGTGGCGCTGGACGATGTGCGCAAGACTATCGCTGGCGCCAACGTTCGCCGGCCCAAGGGTTCGGTCGAGGATGACCAGCGTTTGTGGCAGATCCAGGCCAATGACCAACTGGAGAAAGCCAAGGACTACGAGTCGCTGATCATCCACTACAACGGCGGTGCGGCCCTGCGTCTGAAGGACGTGGCCAAGGTCACCGACGGCGTGGAAGACCGCTACAACAGTGGTTTCTTCAATGACGACGCGGCGGTGTTGCTGGTGATCAACCGGCAGGCCGGCGCCAACATCATCGAGACGGTCAACGAGATCAAGGCGCAGTTGCCGGCGTTGCAGGCCGTGTTGCCGGCCAGCGTCAAGCTGAACCTGGCGATGGATCGTTCGCCGGTGATCAAGGCCACCCTGCACGAAGCGGAGATGACCCTGCTGATCGCCGTGGCGCTGGTGATCCTGGTGGTGTTCCTGTTCCTCGGCAATTTCCGCGCGTCCTTGATTCCGACCCTGGCGGTGCCGGTGTCGCTGGTCGGCACTTTTGCGGTGATGTACCTCTACGGCTTCTCGCTGAACAACCTGTCGCTGATGGCGCTGATTCTCGCCACCGGGCTGGTGGTGGACGACGCCATCGTGGTGCTGGAGAACATTTCCCGGCACATCGACGAAGGCGTCAAACCAATGAAGGCCGCGTACCTCGGGGCCAAGGAAGTCGGTTTCACCTTGCTGTCGATGAACGTGTCGCTGGTGGCGGTGTTCCTGTCGATCCTGTTCATGGGCGGGATCATCGAGAGTCTGTTCCGCGAATTCTCCATCACCCTGGCCGCGGCCATCGTGGTGTCGCTGGTGGTTTCCCTGACCCTGACCCCGATGCTCTGTGCCCGTTGGCTGAAGCCGCACACGCCGGGCCAGGAAAACCGTCTGCAACGCTGGAGCCGGCGCACCAACGACTGGATGGTCGGCAAGTACGCCACCAGCCTCGACTGGGTGCTGCGTCATCGGCGCCTGACGCTGTTGAGCCTGATCATCACGGTCGGCGTCAACGTCGCGCTGTACGTGGTGGTGCCGAAGACGTTCCTGCCGCAACAGGACACTGGCCAGTTGATCGGTTTCGTGCGCGGTGACGACGGTCTGTCGTTCAGCGTGATGCAGCCGAAAATGGAGACTTTCCGCCGCGCCGTGCTCAAGGACGAAGCGGTCGAGAGTGTCGCCGGGTTCATCGGTGGCAACAACGGCACCAACAACGCCTTCATGCTGGTGCGTCTGAAGCCGATCAAGGAGCGCAATATCTCGGCGCAGAAAGTCATCGAGCGTCTGCGCAAGGAAATGCCCAAGGTGCCCGGCGCACAGTTGATGTTGATGGCCGACCAGGACCTGCAATTTGGCGGTGGTCGTGAGCAGACCACGTCGCAGTACACCTACATTCTGCAGAGCGGTGATCTCGGCGCTTTGCGCGAGTGGTACCCGAAAGTGGTCACCGCGCTGCGAGCCTTGCCGGAACTGACCGCCATCGACGCCCGTGAAGGACGCGGTGCGCAGCAAGTGACACTGATCGTCGACCGTGATCAGGCCAAACGCCTGGGCGTGGACATGAACATGGTCACCGCCGTCCTGAACAACGCCTACAGCCAGCGGCAGATTTCCACGATCTACGACAGCCTCAACCAGTATCAGGTGGTGATGGAGGTCAATCCGAAATACGCCCAGGATCCGGTCACCCTCAATCAGGTGCAGGTCATCACCGCCGATGGCGCGCGGATCCCGCTGTCGACCATTGCCCACTACGAAAACAGCCTGGAAGACGACCGGGTCAGCCACGAAGGCCAGTTCGCCTCCGAAAGCATTTCGTTCGACATGGCCGAAGGCGTGACGGTGGAGCAGGGCAGTGCCGCCATCGAACGGGCGATTGCCAAGGTCGGTCTGCCGGAAGACGTGATCGCGAAAATGGCCGGCACCGCCGACGCCTTCGCGGCCACCCAGAAGAGCCAGCCGTTCATGATCCTCGGTGCACTGCTGGCGGTGTATCTGGTGTTGGGCGTGCTGTATGAAAGCTACATTCACCCGTTGACGATTCTGTCGACGCTGCCGTCGGCCGGGGTCGGTGCGTTGCTGTCGATCTATGCGCTGGGCGGCGAGTTCAGCCTGATCTCGCTGCTCGGGTTGTTCCTGTTGATCGGCGTGGTGAAGAAGAACGCGATCCTGATGATTGACCTGGCACTGCAACTGGAACGTCATCAGGGCATGGCGCCGCTGGAGTCGATCCGCAGCGCCTGCCTGCAACGTCTGCGACCGATCCTGATGACCACGCTGGCGGCGATTCTCGGTGCCTTGCCGTTGCTGCTCAGCCGTGCCGAAGGTGCGGAAATGCGCCAGCCGCTGGGCCTGACGATCATCGGCGGGCTGATTTTCAGCCAGGTGCTGACCCTTTACACCACGCCTGTGGTTTACCTCTATCTCGACAAGGCCCGCCACCGCTTCAACAAGTGGCGTGGCGTACGTACCGATGCCGCTCTGGAAACTCCGCTATGAATGACCGTTCGCTTATCCAACTGGCCAGTGTCCGCGGCTCGCGTTTGCTGAGCCTGTCACTGTGCGTGGCGATGCTCAGTGCGTGCGCCGTCGGCCCGGACTACCAGCGCCCGCAGACCGCCGAAATTGCCCAGTACAAAGAGGCCGAAGGCTGGCGTCAGGCCAGTCCTGCCGACTCTCTGGCCCGTGGCGCCTGGTGGGAGCTGTACGGTGATCGCCAGCTCAACGAGTTGATCGAGAAGCTCAACAGCGCCAACCAGACCGTCGCCCAGTCCGAGGCGCAATACCGTCAGGCCCAGGCCCTG
Source organism: Pseudomonas sp. FW215-R2 (assembly GCF_058789255.1). Taxonomy (NCBI): domain Bacteria; kingdom Pseudomonadati; phylum Pseudomonadota; class Gammaproteobacteria; order Pseudomonadales; family Pseudomonadaceae; genus Pseudomonas; species Pseudomonas sp. FW215-R2. The sequence continues at coordinate 98,344 of NZ_JBYTBO010000019.1, read as the reverse complement.
GTGCGTGATGCACGCGGGGCGTTTTACCCGAGCATCGACCTGAGCGCGGGCAAGACCCGTTCCAGCCAGGGCACCGGCAGCAGCAGTTCGAGCCTGAGCAGTTCTTCCAGCGGGATTCGTGACACCTACAACGCCCAGTTGGGCGTCAGTTGGGAGGCCGATGTCTGGGGCAAGTTGCGTCGTGGTCTGGAGGCCAATGAAGCCAGCGCCCAGGCCAGCTTCGCCGATCTGGCGGCGATGCGCCTGAGCCAGCAGTCGGAACTGGTGCAGAACTACCTGCAATTGCGCGTGATCGATCAGCAGAAGCGCCTGCTGGAGTCGACAGTGGCGGCCTATGAGCGCTCGCTGAAAATGACCCAGAACCAGTACAACGCCGGGGTCTCCGGGCGTGACGCGGTAGCCCAGGCGCAGACACAACTCAAATCCACCCAGGGTGATCTGGTGGACCTGATCTGGCAGCGGGCGCAGTTCGAAAACGCCATCGCGGTACTGACCGGCCAGCCTCCGGCGCAATTCAAGCTAGCCGAAACCCAGGACATCCCGAAGCTGCCGCAGATTCCGCTGAGCCTGCCGTCGCAATTGCTGGAGCGTCGCCCGGACATCGCTTCGGCGGAACGCTCGGTGATCGCGGCCAACGCCAACATCGGCGTGGCCAAGGCCGCGTATTACCCGGACTTCAGCCTGAGCCTCAGTGGCGGCTACAGCAGCAGTACTTCGCGAGATCTCATCAGCCTGCCGAACCGATTCTGGTCGGTAGGGCCGAAAATGAGCCTGCCGCTGTTCGACGGCGGCCGACGCTCGGCGGAAGTTGATCGCACCGAAGCGAAGTACGACGAGACCGTGGCCAAATACCGGCAGACCGTGCTCGACGGCTTCCGTGAAGTGGAAAACTATCTGGTGCAGTTGAAAGTGTACGAGGACGAGGCGGCGGTACGCCAGGAAGCCCTTGATGCTGCGCGCGATTCCTTGCGTCTGACCCAGAACCAGTACAAGGCCGGGCTGATTGCCTACATCGACGTGGTGGTGGTGCAAGCCACGGCGTTGAGCAACGAACGGACGGTGCTCAATATCCTGCAGAGTCGACTGATTGCCAGTGTGCAATTGATCGCGGCGCTGGGCGGTGGCTGGGACGGGCAGCTGGAAACCAGCCAGAATCCGTAACCCTGAATTCCCACGCAACGCGTGGGATCGATCAGTACTGCGACTGCCGGGCTAGAGCCTTGTCGAACGATCAAACAAGCGTTTCATCGGCTTGATGGCCATTTGATTACTTTGTCAGTGCGTTCTTCTGTGCAATCAGTACAATCGGCGCATTTGGCCCCGCTGAGAACGGAAGCAGTACGGTGGGGTGGTCACGAGAATTCTCATGCTCATCGGTAGTTATTCCTTCACGCTGGTTTTCATTTCGCTGTGTGTGGCGATCCTCGCGTCCTATACCGCGCTCGACCTTACAGGGCGCATCGCCACCGCCAAGGGTCGCGCCGTGCATTTGTGGACGGCCGGCGGGGCGTTCGCCATGGGCATCGGCGTCTGGTCGATGCACTTCATCGGCATGCTGGCCTTCAAACTGCCGATCAGCCTGGGTTATGACATTCCGATCACCGCGCTTTCATTGCTGATCGCCGTGCTGTCCTGCGGTTTTGCGCTGTGGCTGGTCAGCCAGCCGAAACTGCCGGCCTGGCAACTGGCCTTCGGCGCCTTGATCATGGGCGCCGGCATCAGCGCCATGCACTACACCGGTATGGCTGCGATGCGCATGCAACCGGGCATCGATTACGATCCGGCGCTGTTCGGCGCTTCGCTGCTGATCGCCGTCGGCGCTTCGGCCGCCGCATTGTGGATTGCCTTTCGCCTGCGTCAGCATTCGCCTTACGTGCGCCTGTTTCGTGCCGGCGCAGCCATTGTCATGGGCATCGCGATTGTCGGCATGCACTACACCGGCATGGCGGCGGCGCGGTTTCCCGAAGGCAGTTTCTGCGGCGCAGCGCTTAGCGGCCTGAATGGCAATGGCCTCGATAATCTGGTGCTGATCACCACGCTCGCGGTGCTGAGCATCGCGTTGCTGACCTCGATTCTCGATGCCCGTCTCGAAGCGCGCACCGCTGATCTGGCTCATTCGTTGACCGTGGCCAACCGCGAACTGACCCAACTGGCCCTGCACGACACCCTGACCGGCCTGCCGAACCGCATGCTGCTGGACGACCGGATCAATCAGGCGATGAAAAAGGTCAACGAGCAGGGCGGTTGCTTTGCGCTGATGTTCATCGATCTGGACGGCTTCAAACCGGTCAACGACGCTTTCGGTCACCACATGGGCGACCAGTTGCTGCGCGAAGTGGCGGTGCGTCTGCGTGAAGATTTGCGCAGCCTCGACACGCTGGCACGGATCGGCGGCGATGAATTTGTCCTGCTGGTGCGCCTGACCGAGCCCAACGATGCGCTGGGTCTGGCAGCACGTCAGGTCGGTTTGATCGCGCAGTCGTTCCGCGTGGCCGAGCATGACCTGCAGATTTCCGCCAGCGTCGGTATTGCCCTGTATCCGGGCAACGGCCAGAACGCTCAGGAACTGCTGATGAACGCCGACGCCGCGATGTACCACGCCAAGGGCGGCGGTAAGAACGGCTACAGCTTCTTCGACGCCTCGATGAACAGCAACGCGCGCAAGCAGCTGCAACTGTTGCAGGACCTGCGTGCGGCGCTGGAACACAGTCAGTTCAGTCTGCATTACCAACCCAAGTTCCACGCGGCCGACGGTCGTCCGGTCGGTGCCGAAGCGTTGCTGCGCTGGGAGCACCCGCTCCACGGCATGCTGATGCCGGACAAGTTCATCGACCTGGCCGAAAAAACCGGGCTGATCATTCCGATCGGCGAATGGGTACTCAACGAAGCCTGCCGACAGATGCGCGAGTGGTACGTGCTGGGCTACACCGACTGGCGAATCGCAGTGAACCTGTCGGCGTTGCAGTTCTGCCACACCGGGCTGGTGCAAAGCGTCGCCAAGGCCTTGGCCACTCACCACTTGCCAGCCAACAGTCTGACCCTGGAAATCACCGAAACCACGGCCATGAGCGATGCCGACGCGAGCATGACGGTGTTGCAGGAACTGTCCGACATGGGTGTCGATCTTTCCATCGATGACTTCGGCACCGGTTATTCGAGCCTGATGTACCTCAAGCGCCTGCCGGCCAACGAGTTGAAGATCGATCGCGGTTTTGTCCGCGACCTGGAGCATGACAGCGACGACGCCGCCATCGTCTCGGCGATTGTCGCGCTCGGTCAGGCGCTGGGCCTGCGCATCGTGGCCGAAGGCGTGGAGACCGGCGTGCAGCAGGACTTTTTGACGCAACTGGGCTGCGATTCGCTGCAGGGTTATCTGCTCGGCCACCCGATGCCGGCGGATCGCTTCCTGCAGGACATCGTGCGTGGCAAGCCATTGGCGGTGAACTGAACGACTGACACAGGCCATGCAAAACCCCGCAATGACGGTTATTCTTCCTGCGACTGTTACGTGTGCATTGGGGGGAAAGCCTGCATGGATAAAGTCATTGTGATCACTGGCGGCGGTCGCGGAATCGGGGCCGCCACTGCGCTGTTGGCTGCCGAGCAAGGCTATCGGATCTGCATCAATTACCAGACGGACGAACAGGCAGCCCACCACGTACTCGACCAGGTGCGTGAACGCGGCGCCACTGCCATTGCCGTGCGCGCCGATGTCAGTATCGAAGACGAAGTGATCGGCCTGTTTCATCGGGTCGACACGGAGCTGGGCCGGGTCACCGCCCTGGTGAACAACGCCGGCACCGTCGGGCACAAATCGCGGGTCGACGAAATGTCCGAATTCCGCATCCTCAAAATCATGAAAACCAACGTCCTGGCGCCGATCCTCTGCGCCAAGCACGCGATCCTGCGCATGTCGCCCAAACACGGCGGGCAGGGCGGCAGCATCGTCAACGTCTCCTCGGTCGCTGCGCGCCTGGGCTCTCCGAATGAGTACGTCGACTACGCCGCGTCCAAGGGCGCGCTCGACACGTTCACCATCGGTCTGTCCAAGGAAGTGGCGGGCGAGGGGATTCGGGTCAACGCGGTGCGCCCGGGCTACATCTACACCGACTTCCACGCCTTGAGCGGCGATCCGGATCGGGTCAGCAAGCTGGAGTCGGCGATTCCGATGGCCCGAGGCGGGAGACCGGATGAAGTGGCGGAGGCGATTGTCTGGTTGTTGTCGGACAAGGCTTCGTATGCGACCGGGACCTTTGTCGATCTAGGCGGCGGTCGTTAGTCAAGGAGCGTTCCCACGCGTTGCGTGGGAGCGCTCGCATCAGAACGACCGGACAATCCGCCCCAACGTCTCCATCGCCTTCTCCGAACTCTCGGTCCACGGGCTGCCGTAGTTCAACCGGATGCAATTCCTGAATCGTTGAGTCGGCGAGAAAATCGGCCCCGGCGCAATGCTGATGCCTTGCGCCAACGCCATCTGAAACAACTTCAACGAATCCATCTGCGGTGGCAGCTCCAGCCACAGGAAATAGCCGCCGGCCGGTTGGCTCACGCGGGTCTGGGCCGGGAAGTAGCGGGCGATGGCCGCGAGCATGGCGCTTTGCTGTTCTTCGAGGGCATAGCGCAATTTGCGCAGGTGACGGTCGTAGCCGCCGTGTTGCAGGTAATCGGCGATGGCCGCCTGGGCCGGCATCGAGGCACAGAGTGAGGTCATCAGTTTCAGGCGTTCGATCTTCTGCGCGTAGCGTCCGGCGGCGACCCAGCCGATGCGATAGCCGGGGGCCAGGCTCTTGGCAAAAGAGCCGCAATGCATCACCAGACCTTCGGTGTCGAAGGCTTTGGCCGGTTTTGGCGCCTGCTGGCCGTAATAGAGTTCGGCGTAGACGTCGTCTTCGATCAGCGGCACTTGATGGCGTTTCAGCAGTTCCACCAGTTCCTGTTTCTTGGCCTCGGGCATGGTCGCGCCCATCGGGTTCTGGAAACTGGTCATGCACCAGCAGGCCTTGATCGGGTGCCGTTCGAGCGTCTGGGCGAGTACGCCGAGGTCGATACCGTCGCGCGGGTGCACGGGGATTTCCACGGCTTTGAGCTTCAGCCGCTCGAGCACTTGCAGGCTGGCGTAGAACGCCGGGGCTTCGATGGCCACCAGGTCGCCGGGTTCGGTCACCGCTTGCAGGCACAGGTTCAGCGCTTCGAGGGCGCCGTTGGTGATCAGCAGTTCTTCCATCGGCAGCATCAGCCCGCCGACCATGTAGCGCAGCGCGATCTGGCGGCGCAGTTGCGGGTTGCCCGGCGACATGTCGGTGACCACCATGCGCGGGTCCATTTCCCGGGCGGCGCTGGCCAGCGAACGCGACAGGCGTTGCAGCGGGAACAGTTCGGGGCTGGGGAATGCCGAGCCGAATGGCACTGTGCTCGGGTCCTTGATCGATTCCAGTACCGAGAACACCAGTTCGCTGACGTCGACCTTGGTGGATTCGTTGACCTGGCTGCTGATCACCGGCTCCGAGAACGGGCTCGGGGCGTGGGTGTTGACGAAATAGCCGGAGCGCGGTCGGGCGCGGATCAGGCCGCGACGTTCCAGCAGGTAATAGGCCTGGAACACCGTGGACGGGCTGACGCCATAGGTCTGGCTCGCATAGCGCACCGACGGCACCCGCTGACCGGGGCCGAGGACGCCGGAGCGGATCAGTTCAGCGATGTCGTCGGCGAATTTTTCGTAGCGTTTCATCGGTGTCCTGCAATGGATGGGATTTGGAAAACGGTTGTGCCAATGGGCGCAGCGCCATTGGCACAAAGGGTTGCATCTTAAAGGTTCAACGATTCATCGGCGCAACAAACCGGCTCTTCGCCACGCTATAAACCTCGGGCTCATCGCTGTCGGCAATCTTGAAGCTCAAGGTCTGCGAGCTGCTGGCCGGGCGTTCCGTGGTCATCGCCACCGACACCGGCACATCGACGATCTCGCCCGCCGCCAGGCTCAGCTCGGTCTTGCCTTGCAGCTGGAAGCCGTCGCCATCCACCAGGCTCAGGTTGTAGTCCTGGCGCTGTTGGGTCTTGTTGATGACTTTGAGGGTGTAGATGTTTTCGATCTGGCCCTGGCCGTTCTCGCGGAACAGACCACGGTCCTTGGTCACGTCCAGCGACACCATCGGCCGTTCGACCAGGGCCAGGGCGAGGGCACCGATCATCAGCACCAGCACCGCGACGTAACCGATCAGCCTTGGACGCAGCAAGTGCGTCTTGCCACCCTGCAATTCACGCTCCGAGGTGTAGCGGATCAAACCACGGGCGTAATTCATCTTGTCCATGATCGAATCGCAGGCGTCGATGCACGCTGCGCAGCCGATGCATTCCATTTGCAGGCCGTCGCGGATGTCGATGCCGGTCGGGCAGACCTGCACGCACAACTGGCAGTCGATGCAATCACCGAGGCCGGCTTCGGCCGGCTCCACGTCACGTTTGCGCGGTCCACGGTTTTCGCCACGGGCCACGTCGTAGGAAATTGCCAGGGTGTCCTTGTCGAACATCACGCTCTGGAACCGCGCATACGGGCACATGTGCATGCACACCGCTTCGCGCAGCCAGCCGGCATTGATGTAGGTGGCGCCGGTGAAAAACAACACCCAGAACAGACTGACACCGCCGATCTGCAGGGTCAGCAGTTCTTCGGCCAGCGGGCGGATGGGGGTGAAGTAGCCGACAAAGGTCAGACCGGTCAGCACGCTGATCGCTAGCCACAGTGTGTGCTTGGCCGCACGCCGTGCCAGTTTGTTCAGGCTCCACGGTGCAGCTTGCAGCTTGATCCGCTGGTTACGTTCACCTTCGGTGATCTTCTCGCACCACATGAAGATCCACGTCCACGAGCTCTGCGGACAGGTGTAACCACACCAGACCCGGCCTGCGAACACGGTGATGGCGAACAGGCCGAACGCGGCGATGATCAGCAGCGCCGACAGCAGAATGAAGTCCTGCGGCCAGAAGGTCGCGCCAAAGATGTGGAACTTGCTTTCGGAAAGGTCCCAGAGCACCGCCTGACGTCCGCCCCAGTTCAGCCACACGGTGCCGAAAAACAACAGGAACAGAAACCCCGCGCCACTCATGCGCAAGGTGCGGAACAGGCCGGTGAAGCTGCGGGTGAAGATCTGGTTGTCGCTGGTGGCGTTCTTCGCCTTCATTGGGCGCGCCGGTACTTTTTTTATGTGAGGCGTTGCTTCTACGGTTCGGACGGGGATTCGTTCGCTCATGGTCGTTCGCTCATCAGCCTCCATCAGGCCAGTGAACTATGAGCGCCGATCTGTTTGCATAACAGACTCAGGTATTTCAATAAAAAGCGTATCAGATGGGTTTTGCGCCCAGCCCTGCGACAACTTGAAGCAGCTGGCAGGCCGGGGCGCAGATGCTTATCCCAGACGTCTGCGCTGGATCTTGACCGGGATCAGTCAAATGACCGAATCACTGTCGGTGGCCTTGAGGTGTTTGCGTCCGTCTCGGGCGCCTGCGACGGTCAGCGCATCGGCTTCGGCCTCTGTGATGTAAACGCGCCGGCCTTCGATTTCCACGGCTGACATCGATTTTTCACTGTCGGTGATTATTGTCAGGTCACCGCACAGGCGAATCTGCTCACCGTTTTCGGTGGCGAAAAAACAGGTCTGGTTTTCGATGCGCACGGTCATGGGGCTGTCCTTTTTCCAAGGGTGTTGAAAGGTTAGGGCGCAGCCCCGGGGGATCGTTCTGCGCAACCGATTAATGGTCGCTAGACGATCACTGGCGGCATGGTCGTCGGCGGCTCTTCCTTGGGCGGCGGCGTGGTGCCCGGTGGCTCCTGTTCGGGGATCGGCTGCGGCTCGGTTTCGGGCAGGACGGGTTTGTCGATGTTCGGATCGGGCGTTTCAGCGGGGATCGGAATACTCATCAGATGAACCTCCGTGTGGCACATGGCGTGAGAAGTGCTTAAGTGGGTTGACCACTTCACCGCGAATTCGATCCGATTTTGTGGCGGGGCAAATCCCTGTGAACTTTTGCCGGCGAGGGTCGCTCGGAACCTGAGAGAGTTCATCGTCGGGCGCAGGCCCGGCCGTGATCGCCAAACAGGCAAGCGAGCGTCCTTGGGGCGTTAAGGAGAGATGCTCAATGACTGCTGAAAAACCCTCCGAACAGAGCTACAACCCGCACATCCCGCTGTCGCAGGCGTTGCTGCTGCCACGCATCGTCATCGAAAACACTCAGCCTTCGCTGGAGGGCGGGCAGTTTGCCGTCAAGGCTGTGGTCGGGCGCGAAATCGTGGTCACCAGCAAGATCTTCGCCGATGGTCACGACAAACTGGCGGTGCGCATCCGCTGGCGCGAAGAAGGCGAGGAAGTCTGGCAAAGCGAAGTCATGGCCGATCAGGGCAACAATGGCTGGGAGGGCCGGTTCCGTCCTCAACGCATGGGCCGCTATCTGTACCTGATCGAAGCCTGGATCGACCTGTTCGCCAGTTTTCAGTACGAGTTGGAGAAAAAGCACACCGCCGCCGTCCCGGTCAGCCTGGAGTTGCAAGAGGGCCGCACGATGGTGCAACAGGCGGCCGAACGCAGCGAAGGCCCGCTCAGTGAGCGGCTGGCGGCGCTGCACCACGAATTGTCCGGGCTGCTCGAAACCGAGCAGGTGGCGCTGTTTCTGCACCCGCAGAGTGCACAACTGATGACCGAGGCCGATCACCGCCCGTATCTGAGTATCAGCAATGAATTTCCGCTGGACGTCGAGCGCGAACTGGCCGAGTTCGCCAGTTGGTACGAGCTGTTTCCCCGCTCGATCACCGACGATCCCGCCCGTCACGGCACTTTCAATGATGTGCACGCGCGGTTGCCGATGATTCAGGACATGGGCTTCGACGTGCTGTATTTCACGCCGATCCACCCGATCGGTCGTAGCCACCGCAAGGGCCGCAACAACTCCCTGATTGCAGGGCCGGACGATCCAGGTAGCCCTTATGCGATCGGCAGCGAAGAGGGCGGGCACGAAGCGATTCATTCGCAGCTCGGCACTCGCGAGGACTTTCGTCGTCTGGTGGCGGCTGCCGCTGATCATGGTCTGGAAATCGCCCTCGATTTCGCCATCCAGTGTTCCCAGGATCACCCGTGGCTCAAGCAGCATCCGGGCTGGTTCAACTGGCGGCCGGACGGCACGATCAAATACGCGGAGAACCCGCCGAAGAAATACCAGGACATCGTCAACGTCGACTTCTATGCGCCGGAAGCGATTCCGAGCCTGTGGGTCGAGCTGCGCGACATCGTCGTCGGCTGGGTCGAGGAGGGCGTAAAGATCTTTCGCGTCGACAACCCGCACACCAAACCACTGCCGTTCTGGCAATGGCTGATCGCCGATGTGCGCACGCTGTACCCGGAAGTGATCTTCCTCGCCGAAGCGTTCACCACCCCGGCGATGATGGCGCGGTTGGGCAAGGTCGGTTACACCCAGAGCTACACCTATTTCACCTGGCGCAACACCAAGGCTGAACTGGCGAGCTATTTCAGCGAACTCAACGAATCGCCGTGGCGCGAATGCTACCGGCCGAATTTCTTCGTCAACACACCGGATATCAATCCGGCGTTCCTGCATGAGTCGGGGCGCCCCGGGTTTCTCATTCGTGCGGCGCTGGCGACCATGGGCTCGGGCCTGTGGGGCATGTACTCGGGGTTCGAACTGTGCGAATCGGCGTCGGTGCCGGGCAAGGAGGAATACCTCGATTCCGAGAAGTACGAAATCCGCGTCCGCGACTTCAATGCGCCCGACAACATCATTGCCGAGATCGCCCAGCTCAATCGCATCCGCCGGCAGAACCCGGCGCTGCACAGCCATCTGGGCCTGAAGATCTACAACGCCTGGAACGACAACATTCTGTATTTCGGCAAGCGCAGCGCCGATGGCAGCAATTTCATTCTGGTGGCCGTCAGTCTCGATCCGCACCACGTGCAGGAGGCCAATTTCGAATTGCCACTGTGGGAGATGGGCCTGCCGGACGACGCCACCACCCACGGCGAAGACCTGATGAACGGCCATCGCTGGGACTGGCACGGCAAGTACCAGTTCATGCGGATCGACCCGGCTTATCAGCCGTTCGGGATCTGGCGGATCACCGCCTTTTGAACTGACTCACAGATCGTTCCCACGCTCTGCGTGGGAACGCATCTCGGGACGCTCCGCGTCCCAACGGCGGACGCAGAGCGTCCATGGCGGCATTCCCACGCAGAGCGTGGGAACGATCTGTCGATCTGCGCGGGTCGCCCTTATTGCATTGATCAGGAGTTTCACATGGCGAAGAAACCCAAGTCAGCCACCTTCATCAAGGACCCGCTCTGGTACAAGGACGCGGTTATCTATCAAGTCCACGTCAAATCCTTTTTCGACTCCAACAACGACGGGATCGGCGATTTTCCCGGCCTGATCGCCAAACTCGATTACATCGCCGATCTTGGCGTCAACACCATCTGGCTGTTGCCGTTCTACCCCTCGCCACGGCGCGATGACGGTTACGACATCGCCGAATACCGTGGCGTACACAGCGATTACGGGACGATGGCCGACGCCAAACGCTTCATCGCAGAGGCGCACAAGCGTGGTTTGCGGGTGATCACCGAACTGGTCATCAACCACACCTCGGACCAGCACCCGTGGTTTCAACGAGCACGCAAGGCCAAGCCCGGTTCAGCGGCCCGCGACTTCTATGTGTGGTCCGATGACGACCAGAAGTACGACGGCACCCGGATTATTTTTCTCGACACTGAAAAGTCCAACTGGACCTGGGACCCGGTGGCCGGCCAGTACTTCTGGCACCGTTTCTATTCGCACCAGCCGGATCTGAATTTCGACAACCCGCAAGTCATGAAAGCCGTGCTGTCGGTGATGCGCTATTGGCTGGACATGGGCATCGACGGCTTGCGGCTGGATGCCATTCCGTACCTGATCGAGCGCGACGGCACCAACAATGAAAACCTGCCGGAGACCCACGACGTCCTCAAGCAGATCCGCGCCGAAATCGACGCCAACTACCCGGACCGCATGCTGCTGGCCGAGGCCAACCAATGGCCGGAAGACACCCAGCTGTACTTCGGTGACACCGACGCCGAGGGCGTCAACGGCGACGAATGCCACATGGCGTTTCACTTCCCGCTGATGCCGCGCATGTACATGGCGCTGGCCCAGGAAGATCGCTTCCCGATCACCGACATCCTGCGCCAGACCCCGGAGATCCCGGCCAACTGCCAATGGGCGATTTTCCTGCGCAACCACGATGAACTGACGCTGGAGATGGTCACCGACAAGGAACGCGACTACCTGTGGAACTACTACGCCGCCGACCGTCGTGCGCGGATCAATCTCGGCATTCGCCGGCGTCTGGCGCCGCTGATGGAGCGCGACCGCCGGCGTATCGAATTGCTTAACAGTCTGCTGCTGTCGATGCCCGGCACGCCGACCCTGTATTACGGCGATGAGATCGGCATGGGCGACAACATCTACCTCGGCGACCGCGATGGCGTGCGCACGCCGATGCAATGGTCGATCGACCGCAACGGCGGATTCTCCCGGGCCGACCCGGCCAGTCTGGTGCTGCCGCCGATCATGGACCCGCAGTACGGCTATCAGTCGGTCAACGTCGAAACCCAGGCCGGTGATCCGCATTCGCTGCTGAACTGGACCCGTCGCCTGCTGACCGTGCGCAAGCAGTCCAAGGCCTTCGGTCGTGGCACCTTGAAGATGCTGTCGCCGGCCAACCGTCGCGTTCTGGCCTACACCCGCGAATACACCGGGCCGGACGGCAAACACGAAATCATCCTGTGCGTGGCCAACGTCTCGCGCAGCGCTCAGGCCGTGGAGCTGGACCTTTCGGCCTATGTGGGCATGGTGCCGGTGGAGATGCTCGGCGGTAATGCGTTTCCGCCCATCGGTCAGTTGAATTTCCTGCTGACCCTGGCGCCGTACGGCTTCTACTGGTTCGGCCTCGCGGCGGAAAACCAGATGCCGAGCTGGCACGTCGAACCGGCGCAGAGCCTGCCGGACTTCACCACGCTGGTGCTGAAAAAACGCATGGAAGAACTGCTCGAAGCACCGTCCCGGGTCACCCTCGAACAGGGCATCCTGCCGAACTGGTTGCAGAATCGCCGCTGGTTCGCCGGCAAGGATGCGGCGATCGAGCAAGTCCGGCTGGCCTATGGTGTGCGTTTCGGCGACGCGCAGCATCCGGTGTTGCTCAGCGAAATCGAAGTCAGCGGCGGCGGGCAGGCCAGTCGTTACCAACTGCCGTTCGGCTTCATTTCGGAAGATCAGGTCGGACCGGCCTTGCCGCAGCAACTGGCCCTGGCGCGGGTGCGTCGGGTGCGTCAGGTCGGGCTGATCACCGATGCCTTCAGCCTTGAAGCGTTCATTCGCGCGGTGCTGCAAGGTATGCAGAGTGGCACGGTGCTGGAATCGAGTGACGGAGAAATCCGTTTCGAGTCCACGCCGCAACTGGACAAGCTCGGCCTCGGCGCCGAGTCCGAAGTGCGTTACCTGTCCGCCGAGCAATCCAACAGTTCGGTGGTGATCGGCAACAGTCTGGTGCTCAAGCTGATCCGCAAAGTCGCGTCCGGCGTACACCCGGAACTGGAGATGAGCGCTTATCTGACCGCCGCCGGGTTTGCCAATATCTCCCCGCTGCTCGGCTCGGTGATTCGTCGGGACGGGAAGGGCGAAGACAACCTGCTGATGATCGCCCAAGGCTACTTGAGCAATCAGGGCGACGCCTGGGAATGGACGCAGAACAACCTCGAACGGGCGTTGCGCGATGAGCTGGCGGACGCCGTGTCTGAACAGTCGCAACACTACAATGCGCTCGGCGAACTGAAGGACTTCGCCGGCATGCTGGGTCAGCGTCTGGGGGAAATGCATCAGGTGCTGGCGGCGCCGAGCGACAACAAGGACTTCGCACCGCAGGTCAGCTCGGCCAAGGATGCGCAGGCGACCGGCAAGGACGTGGGCGCTCAGGTCGAGCATGCGCTGAAGCTGCTCAAGCAGCATCAGGGCGAACTTGATGCGGCGGATCAGAAGCTGGTCGGTCGTCTGCTCGACCACAAGAAAACCATCCTCGCCCATGTGCAGGAGCTGGCGAAAAAATCCGCCGGCAGCTTGCGCATCCGCGTCCATGGCGACCTGCATCTGGGGCAAGTGCTGGTGATCAAGGGCGATGCCTACCTGATCGACTTCGAAGGCGAACCGGCGCGGCCACTGGCCGAGCGCCGTGGCAAGCACAGCCCGTACAAGGATGTCAGCGGGGTGCTGCGCTCATTCGATTACGCCGCCGCGATGACCATCAATGTGCACAACGTCGACAACAGTCCCGAAGCCGAGGCGGCGCGTCGCCGGGTCGCCGAACGCTATTTGCGTGAGGCCCGCGAAGCATTTGTCGAGGCATATCGCCGGGCGGCAGCTAGTCTTGATCATGCCTGGCAAGATCCTGAAGGTGCCGACGCCGCACTGGCGTTGTTCGGCCTGGAGAAAGCGGCCTACGAGGTGGCCTATGAAGCCGAAAATCGCCCCACCTGGCTGCCCGTGCCGTTGCACGGTTTGTATGGGTTATTGACGGGGCTTGAACCCTTTTCCGATCTTGGTGGAGAGTAGTCATGAGTTTCTCGAACAAGGAACAGGGTCACGTTAAAGAACGCTTGCTGCCCAGGGCGAAGGACATCGATGCCTTGGTGCGCGCAGAACATCAGGACCCGTTTTCCATTCTCGGACCCCACGGCGATGGTGCCGGCGGGCAGTTCATCCGGGCGTATCTGCCCGGTGCATTGAGTGTCACGGTGCTGGACAAGGACACCGGCGAGGAGCGCGGTCCGCTGGAGGCGACCGAAACGCCGGGGCTGTTCGTCGGGCATTTCGAGCCTTCGCGGCCGTATCAGTTGCGCACCCGCTGGGCCGGTGGCGAACAGGTCGCGGAAGACCCCTACAGCTTCGGGCCGTTGCTCGGTGAAATGGATTTGTACCTGTTCGCCGAGGGCAATCATCGCGATCTCAGCGGTTGCCTCGGTGCGCAGCTGAAAACCGTCGATGGCGTCGACGGTGTACGGTTTGCCGTGTGGGCGCCGAATGCCCGGCGGGTGTCGGTGGTCGGCGACTTCAATGTCTGGGACGGGCGCCGGCATCCGATGCGTCTGCGGCATCCGTCCGGGGTCTGGGAGTTGTTCATTCCGCGCCTGCAGGCGGGCGATCTGTACAAATACGAAATCCTCGGCGCTCACGGCATCCTGCCGCTCAAGGCTGACCCGATGGCGCTGGCCACCAGCCTGCCGCCGGACACCGCTTCCAAAGTCGCCTCGCCGCTGCAAGTCGACTGGCAGGATCAGGACTGGATGAACGGACGCAGCGAGCGCCAGCAACACAATGCGCCGCTGTCGATCTATGAGCTGCACGCTGGTTCCTGGCAGTGCGAACTGGACGATCTCGGTGAAGTCGCCCGCCAGTACACCTGGCCGGAGCTGGCCGAACGGCTGATTCCCTACGTCAAGGAACTGGGCTTCACCCACATCGAGCTGATGCCGATCATGGAGCACCCGTTCGGCGGCTCCTGGGGTTATCAGTTGCTGTCGCAGTTCGCCCCGAGTGCGCGTTACGGTACGCCGGACGAGTTCGCGGCGTTCATCAATGCCTGCCATCAGGCGGAAATCGGCGTGATTCTCGACTGGGTGCCGGCGCATTTCCCGACCGATACCCATGGCCTGGCGCAGTTCGACGGCACCGCGCTGTACGAATACGGCAACCCGCTGGAAGGCTTTCATCAGGACTGGGACACGCTGATCTACAACCTGGGCCGCACTGAAGTGCATGGCTACATGCTGGCGTCGGCGTTGCATTGGCTGAAGCATTTCCACGTCGATGGATTGCGGGTCGATGCGGTGGCCTCGATGCTGTACCGCGACTATTCGCGCAAGGCCGGGGAGTGGGTGCCCAATCGCCACGGCGGTCGGGAGAATCTGGAAGCCATCGACTTCCTTCGCCATTTGAATGATGTGGTGGCGCTGGAGGCGCCGGGAGCTTTAGTGATTGCCGAGGAATCCACGGCGTGGCCCGGCGTCAGTCAAAGTACCCAGCAGGGCGGCCTCGGTTTTGCCTACAAGTGGAACATGGGCTGGATGCACGATTCGCTGCATTACATCCAGCAGGATCCGGTGTACCGCGCCCATCATCACAACGAGCTGAGTTTCGGTCTGGTCTACGCCTGGTCCGAGCGTTTCATCCTGCCGATTTCCCACGACGAAGTGGTGCACGGCAAGCACTCGCTGATCGACAAGATGCCCGGCGACCGCTGGCAGAAATTCGCCAACCTGCGCGCTTACCTGAGCTTCATGTGGACTCATCCGGGCAAGAAACTGCTGTTCATGGGTTGCGAGTTCGGCCAGTGGCGCGAGTGGAATCACGATCAACAACTGGACTGGTATCTGCTCCAGTATTCCGAGCACAAAGGCGTGCAGAAACTGGTCGGCGACCTCAACCGTTTGTACCGCGAAGAGCCGGCTCTGCACGAACAGGACGATGCGCCGCAAGGGTTTCAGTGGCTGATCGGTGACGATGCGATCAATAGCGTCTACGCCTGGCTGCGCTGGAGCAAGGACGGTTCGCCGGTGCTGGTGGTGGCCAACTTCACGCCAGTGCCGCGTCAGTCGTATCGGGTGGGTGTGCCGTTTGCCGGGCGCTGGAGCGAGTTGCTCAACAGTGATGCCGACACCTATGCCGGTTCCAATTACGGCAATGGTGGCGGGGCGTTCACCGATGATGTGCCCAGCCATGGTCAGGCGTTGTCGCTGGAGCTGAATCTGCCGCCACTGGCGGTGTTGATCCTCAAGCCCGAACGTTGATGAAGCACCTGCGGGAGCGAGCGGCTCGCTCCCGCAGGGCGACTGGACGTGTCCTTACCAGCGCATCCGGATTCCCAGACTGCCGATCAACCCGTTCAGATCATTGTCATCCACGTCACTGCTGTAGTCGGCGCTGACATACAGGCTCACCGACGGCGTGACCTTCGCCACCAGACCCAGACCCAACTCCACCGTCGATGACTTGCGGCTGCTGCTGATCTTGTCCACCTGATCGAGGGTCACCGTGTTGCCGGTGTACACCGTGTGCCACAAGTTGGTGCGAACGTAGGGTTCGACCGGCAGACCGCTCAGGTCGTAACTGCCTTTCAGCCGAGCGCCGACCCGGCCGCTCCAGGACGAAATGTCACTCGATGAAGCGTTGCCCGAACCCGCATAGGGCGTGTCGAGGGTGATCCGCTGATTGATCAACTGCGCCTGCGGCTCGACAACCCAGTTTTCGCTCAAGCCGATCGGGAAACCGCCCTCCACCGAGAACGTCATCGCGCTGCCTTCGGTGGCCAGGCGCGCGCCCTGTTCATTACGGCTGAAACCACTGACCCGGCCACCGCTGGCCGACAGGTCGACGTGCCAGCCTTCGGACCCGGTCAGGCTGTAGTAGGCGCCGAGGCTCTGGCCTTGGAGGTTGAGGGTGTCGGTGGTCGGATCGACGAGGGCGCGATTGACGATCAGACCGTTGCCGTTGCCCTGGATCTGGTACGTGCCGCCGATCAATCCGATCCGTTGGGTCTGGCCGCTGCTGCCTTGCAGAGTCAGCACTGGCGGTCCTTTGAGTGCTCCACCGCCGGGTGTCGCGAACCCGGGGTTGAGGATGTCGGTCTGCGCCTGGCGAGAGGCTTGTCCGTAGAGTTGATCCCAGGCCGAGGGGGCAAGGTCTTCGGTGATCAGGTAGTTGCCGCGCAGGTCGGGGCGCGGGCTCAAGCGTTGCGGGTCGGGTGTGATGACGGTCGCGGGCAGCGTCAGGATCGGCACGTCCTGGCGATACCAGGGCGTGGTCTCATCCGCCACAGGACCCGCCTGCGCCTCCATGGATGAGCACAGCAAGATAGAACTTGAAACGGTGCAAAAGGTGATTTTGATCTCGTGTGGGGTGAGTGAGGTTTTCATGAAGATCTACCTTGCTAGCGCATGTGGTATCTCGCCTTGGCGTCTCTCCTACCCCGAACGAGGGGCGACCGAATGGAGCGAGGCGAACCCGCAGCCACCCGTTTTCACGAGTGTCCGAAGGCCCGCCCCGGGTAGTGTTTCCGGGGGTAGTAAGGTAGAGCTAAGAAGACCGATGTCCCTGCGTCAAGAAATTGGACGATGAGCGGTATGGCTAAATCAGAGGTTGCAAGCGTTTGTTTTTCTGCACATATCTAAGTTGTTGTTTGCAGGGAAAAACACACCTGAAACCGCGAAACAGAGCGTTTGCTTAGCCTGCTATCGGCTTGCCAACTGATGCGAACGCCCGGATTTCCTGCCAGGCCACGCAGGTCATTGCTGTCAATATTGCGACTGTAGTCGGTGCTGGCGTAGACACTCGCGGCGGGGTCGAACTACAGATGCACCTCGACCGCCAGCGGCAGGTGATCCGACAAATGCGTCCAGGGCTTGTTGCCGAGTATCTGCGGGTCATGGCTGCTGGCATTGCGCAGGTAGACCCGGTCCAGCCGCAGCAGCGGGAAGCGCGCCGGGTAGGTCTTGGCCGGCCGGCCGTGATGACGCTCGAAGGCTTCGTGCAGGTAGTCGCGGCGGGAGAGGGTGAGGTTGCCCTGCATCTGCCAGTCATTGAAGTCGCCGGCGATGATCACCGGCGCGTCCTCCGGCAAGGATTCGAGCAACTGACAGAGCAGTTGCAGCTGCAATTGACGGTGGCTTTCGAGCAGGCTCAGGTGCACGCAGATCGCATGAACCTCATCGTGCCCCGGTACATCCAGTACGCAGTGCAGCAGACCGCGGCGTTCCGGACCGGTGATCGAGACATCGAGGTTGCGGTATTCGCGGATCGGGTACTTCGACAGCAGGGCATTGCCGTGGTGGCCGTCGGGGTAGACGGCGTTGCGGCCGTAGGCGAAATCGCTCCACATGCTGTCGGCGAGAAACTCGTACTGCGAGGTTTGCGGCCACTCGTTGTAGCGATTCGAATGCCGTTCGTGTTCGCCCACCACTTCCTGAAGAAACACCAGGTCGGCGCGGGTACTGCGCACCGCTTCACGCAGCTCCGGAAGAATGAAACGGCGGTTGAGTGCGGTAAAACCCTTGTGCGTGTTGACCGTCAACACCCGCAGGCGATGGATGGTCGACGGGTTCAAGGGCTGTGCGTCGATGACGTGACGCTTGGGGTCGCTGGACACGGTCGCTCCTCTGAATCATGACTGCCTTTTCATGCGACTGATCCGGGCGCGGGCAGTTCACATTGAGTGACTGCCCGCGCCCGACCTTCAATCCACGAAGACAATTTCATAAGGCAGGCGCATGCGCTCCAGAATAGCCCTGGGCAACAACGGTGCAATGCCGATGGCCGGTTCGCCGTTCAACTGGCTGGCGTAGGCGTGGGTAGCGTGGCTTTTGCGCGCGACGGTCCAGGTATCGAGGCGCAGCTTGCGCGCGCGGTGCCACGGAATCTGTGCCTGATCGCGCTCGGGCCAGTGCCAGGCCCAGACCGGCACATCGTGGTAGCTGGCACCGGCCAGTCGTGCGGCTTTGGCGCTGGCCCGACCGACCACTTCATGATCTTCGGTGCCGTCTTCGCACCAGGTGCTGAACACCACGTCACCGGGTCGCAGGTAACGCGAGATGAACTCGGTCAATTGGGCTTCCTGTTCAAACAGGGCATTGTCGGTGAAACCGCCGCGCACCCATTTCAGGCTGTGCATCGGCAGGCCCAGGCGGCGCAAGGCTTCGACGCTTTCCTGGGGGCGGAACACGCTCAGGCGTTTTTCCGACCACTGGCGCGAGCCGGGATGGCTGGCGCTGCCGTCGGTGATCGAGAGCAATTGCAGGGGATGACCAAGGGAAGACAACAGTTGCAGCAAGCCGCCGCAGGTCACCACTTCGTCACCGGGGTGTGGCGCAATGACCACCGCACGCGCGCCGGGCGGCACGAGGCTATGGGTGTTGATGACGGGGATGTTGTCGAGTTGCGCGGCGCTGTTCCAGATTTGCGCCGGCAGGCCGCTTTCGCTGAGAGATAACGGTTTCATGGGGCAGGACGTCCTTGTTGAGTCTAGCCTTCAGTCACCCACGGCAATGCGTGTCTGACCCTTGAAGGCTGGTTGATAACCCTGCAGCGCTCCGAACCCTGGATTGCCGCGATGCTGAGTATTGCTCAAGACGCACGGTTCGTCGCGTTGCAGATCAATCTGCTCCGGTTTTTTTATTCAAGCTGTGCCGTAACTCTCAAGTCGTGATCGCAGACCCAGCGGTGGAGGCCGATGTGTCGGTGTCTTGTGGTCAGTCTTCTTCGTCGCGTTGCAGTTCAAACAACAGCAACGAGCGCGCTGTAACCGAATATTGATGCCCGAAATCGAAGCGCTCCTGACCGCGGATCGACGGTTGGTTGGTGTCGACCATGCAGGTCCAGAAACTGCCTTCAGGCACTTCCGGCAGCGTGAAGTTGACGATGTCGTGATGGGCGTTGACCACCAGCAGCAACGTCGCATCGGCGCCTTTACGGCGGATGCCGGTTTCCTGGGCGCGGCCATCGAGCAACATGCCCAGGCAGCGGTTGTGTGCATCGTGCCAGTGTTCGGTGGTCATTTCCGTGGCGTCCGGTGCCAGCCAGGTCACGTCCTTGACCCCGATGTCTTCGTTGTATTCACCCACCAGAAAACGCCCGCGCCGCAGGATCGGGTAGGTCAGGCGCAGCTTGATCAGGCGTTTGACGAATTTGAGCAGCGCCTTGCCGTCCTCGCTCAGGCCCCAGTTGACCCATCCGATCTCGCTGTCCTGGCAGTAGGCGTTGTTGTTGCCGTCCTGGGTGCGGGCGAACTCGTCGCCGGCCACCAGCATCGGCGTGCCCTGGGCCAGCAACAGGGTGGCAAAGAAGTTGCGCATCTGCCGGTGACGCAGCGCATTGATTTCCGGATCGTCGGTGGGCCCCTCGACGCCGTGGTTCCAGGACAGGTTGTTGTTGCTGCCGTCCTGGTTGTTTTCGTCGTTGGCCTCGTTGTGCTTGTCGTTGTAGGACACCAGATCGTTGAGGGTGAAACCGTCGTGAGCGGTGACAAAGTTCACGGACGAATAGGGACGGCGGCCGCGCTGATTGAACATCTCGCCGGAAGCGGTCATGCGGCTGGCGAAGTCGGCGAGCTGACCGTCGTCACCTTTCCAGAATGCACGCACGGTGTCGCGGAACTTGTCGTTCCATTCGACCCAGCCCGGTGGGAAGTTGCCGACCTGATAGCCACCGGGGCCACAGTCCCACGGCTCGGCGATCAGTTTCACCTGGCGCAGCACCGGGTCCTGGCGGCAGGCGACGAGGAAGCTGTGACGTTCGTCGAAACCGTCGTGGTAGCGGCCAAGAATGGTTGCCAGGTCAAAGCGGAAACCATCGACGTGCATTTCACTGGCCCAGTAGCGCAGCGAATCAGTGACCATTTGCAGCACGCACGGGTGGCTCAGGTCGAGGGTGTTGCCGGTGCCGGAATCGTTGATGTAGAAGCGCTTGTCGTCCGGCATCAGCCGATAGTACGAAGCGTTGTCGATCCCGCGCATCGACAGGGTGGGGCCTTGCTCGTTGCCCTCGGCGGTGTGGTTGTAGACCACGTCGAGAATCACTTCGAGATTGGCTTCATGCAGGTGCGCGACCATCTCCTTGAACTCGGCGATCTTGCCACTGGCCAGATAACGCGGGTCCGGGGCGAAGAAGGCGATGCTGTTGTAACCCCAATAATTGGTCATGCCTTTGTGCAGCAGGTGCTGATCGTTGACGAAGGCGTGGATCGGCAGCAGCTCGACAGTGGACACGCCGAGTTTGCGGATGTGTTCCAGCACATCGTCGACCATCAGCCCGGCAAACGTGCCGCGCACGTTATCCGGCACGGCGGGGTGGCGCATGCTGATGCCGCGCACATGGGTTTCGTAAATGATGGTCTTGTCCCACG
Source organism: Pseudomonas sp. FW215-R2 (assembly GCF_058789255.1). Lineage (NCBI taxonomy): Bacteria > Pseudomonadati > Pseudomonadota > Gammaproteobacteria > Pseudomonadales > Pseudomonadaceae > Pseudomonas > Pseudomonas sp. FW215-R2. Next base: position 77,370 of record NZ_JBYTBO010000019.1, on the reverse strand, counting down.
GCACGCTGACGCGATGGTCGTTGCCCCAGGTGTGCGCCGGGTCGATGACCTTGCATTTGGGTACGAAGGGCGCGCTGTCACGCTCGTCGAAACTGAGGTCGGCATCCGGGTGGCCGATGGTGTAGCCGAACAGCGCTTCGGACCATTTCAACTGGCCGACCAGTTGCTTGGCGTAGGGATCGATCAGCAATTTGTTGTGGTTGAAGCGGTGGCCGTTGGCCGGGTCGTAGGGGCCGTAGACCCGGTAGCCGTAAATCAGGCCCGGGTGTGCGTCGGGCAGGTAGCCGTGGAAGATTTCGTCGGTATATTCCGGCAGTTCGATGCGTTCGAGTTCGACTTCGCCGGCATCGTCGAAAATGCACAGTTCGACGCGGGTGGCGTTGGCGGAAAACAGCGCAAAGTTCACCCCCAGACCATCCCAGGTCGCGCCGAGCGGGAAGGGCAGGCCTTCACGGATTCGCGAGGGCTCGGCGTGTGCGGCGGGCTCGGCTTTCTTTGGACGGGTCATGATTGCTCCTGCAAATCGGGGTGGGCATTTTTAAAGGGCGAGTGAACCCTCGGTGGCGAGCGAACCCGCCACACGGCCATTCAGTTCAACGGTTCGAAAAGCCTCAGGCTGCCGGGGGCTTGCGGGGTGCGCGGGGCTTTTTCTCGGTGGCTTTTTCGCCCGGTGGTATCACTTTCGCGGCACTCGCCGGTTTGGCTTTGGCCGTCGTGGCCTTGGGCTTGGCCGCAGGCGTCTTGGCCTCAGAGGCTTTGGTGGCTGCCGTTTTGCCAGTCGCCGCCTTCGGCGATTTCTTCGGTGCCAAAGCTTCGGCCTCGGCCAGTTTGCGCGCCATCTCCCAGTGGCGGGCTTCATGGCCTTCGGGCTTACCTTCCGATTCCCAGATCTGATAGGCGAATTCGCGGATGCGTTTATCGTCGGTACTCATCGCAATGCTCCTGAACTGAACTCATGCTTCTAGAAGTGTTGGATAAACAGATTGACCGGGACATCCCCCAGCGCAGCGCTGACCTCCAGCTCCCTGTTTTTTGTGACTGCGGTGCTCGAAAAAAGTCCCTTCAGATTTTCGTCCAAGGCGGCGAACGGTAATTCGACCCGCGTATCGCCCCAGCGCAGCGCATCGACCTGCGGGACGGCACCGTTTTCCAGCAGTGTTGCGCAACGGATCGGCACGATGACGATTGCCCGTTGGCCCCCATGCTCGCGGGCAAACGCGAGCACGTTGTGCGCCTGGCTGCCCAGCACCTCGAGGGCCTGATACGAGCCGCGGCGAAACAACTCGGTGTGTTCGGCGCGCAGGTTCAGTACCTGAGCGATCAACGCTTGCTTGATGCGCCCGTTGCGCCAGTTCGACAGCAGTTCCGATACGGAAACAGGTTTCAGTGATTGTTCACGCAAGCTGTAGTCCACCGGCCGGCGGTTGTCCGGATCCACCAGACTGAAATCCCAGCACTCGTTGCCCTGATACAGATCCGGTACGCCCGGTACGGTCATGTGCAGCAAGGTTTGCGCCAGACTGTTGAGGGCGCCGGCCGCGGCGATGCTGTTGACGCTCTTGGCCAGTGCTCCGCGCAACAGTTCACCTTCGGGAGCCAACAACAGCTGCTCGGTGAAGGATTGCGCGGCGTTTTCGTAGGCTTCGTTCGGCGCACTCCAGCTGCTTTGCAACTTGGCTTCGCGCAGGGCTTTCTGCTGCCATTGCCAGATGCGTTTGGCGTAGTCGGTGAAACCACCTTGATCGTCGTTGTGCAGTTCCAGCGGCCAACTGCCGAGCAGCGCCTGATAGAGGATCAACTCGTCAGCAGCCGACGGCATCTGATCGTCGCTGCGCAGCGGCCGGGCGAGGGCGCGCCACAACTCGACCTGTTCGGCGTACCAGTGGCTTCGCTCGCTGAGCACAGCCAGGCGCGCGCGGGTATCTTCGCCGCGTTTGTGGTCGTGGGTGGCGGTGGCCAGCAGGTTGTCGGGGAATGTCGCCAGACGTTGCAGGTTTGTTGCGTGAAAATCACTGACCGGGGCGCTGAACTGTTCGGTGTTGTAGCCCACGTCATTGCGCGACAGCAGCACCGCCGAGCGGTACAGCGCGGTGTCTTCCACGGCTTTGGCGGCGGCGGGTGAGGTCAGTTGCTGAAAGCGTACGCAGGCGTGGCGCAGGATCTTGCGCGAACGCCCACGGGGTTTGCGCCGCCACGGCTGGCCGCCGAGCCAGGCGGACACGGACTCAAGCACCGGCCAGTCGCTTTCGCTTAATGTCTGGCGCGCACCTTCCATGGCCTGCTGGAAAAACACCTCGTCCTGCGCCGAACGGCCCAGCGCACTGATGTAGGTGCGATACACCGGGAAATGCACGATCAACGCCTGCAACACCCGGCGGATCGAGCCGAGCGTGAGGTCGCGGGTCATCAGGTCGTCCCGCGCCACTTGCAACAGCGCCTGGGCAACGCTTTCGCAATCACTGGCCAGCGAGCCGTTGAGAATCTGCTGACGTGCCAGCCGTGCTTCTTCGATAAACGCGGCGGGGCGCTCGGTGCGCCGTTGCCACAAGTCGCCGAGCACGTGTTCACCTGCCGGGTCGTGTTGCAGCAGCGACAGCTGATTCATGAACTCGTAACCGGTGCTGCCATCCACCGCCCAGTCGGCGCGAAGGGTTTCACCGTCGCCGAGAATTTTCTCGACGTAGATCGGCAAGTGTCGCCCCGGCGCCAGAAAGTCGAGGCGTCGGCGCAACTTGCGGCAATAACCCCGAGGATCGGCGAGGCCGTCGATGTGGTCGATGCGCAGACCGTCGATCAAGCCTTCTCCGATCAACTGGAAGATCTTGCCGTGGGTAGCTTCGAACACGGCAGGCCGTTCGACGCGCAAACCGCCGAGTTCGTTGATATCGAAGAAGCGTCGCCAGTTGATGTCGTCCGCCGCCGTGCGCCAACTGGCCAGGCGGTAGCTTTGCCGCTCCAGCAATTGATGCAGCCGCTGGAAACCGTCGTCGGTCTTTGAGTCGTAGCGCGTGAGGTTGCGCTGAAGGGTTTGCAGGATGTGCGGGTCGCTGGCCAGTTGCTGCAGTTCTTCCTTGAGCGGGATGGCCAGCGAGCGGGCGTCGGTCTGGTAGCTGAGGGTGCTGAAGCGATCGGCCAGCGACTTGAGCGCCTCGTTCGCCGGCTCGTCGGCTTTGAGCAGTTCGCCGTAATCGCCGGGGCAGATCGGGAAGTGATGCTCGTAATGCTCGACGTGGAAGGTACCGCACTCGGCGTTGAACACCAGCGGCAGCGTGCCGTCCTGCAACGCGACGCCGTAATCGCTGCCAAGAAAGGGCAGCAGCAACTGGCCTTCCATCAACGGATCGGGCGAGTGCCACTGGATATCGAAGAACTCGCCATAGGGGCTGAGCCGGCCCCATTCCAGCAAATCGAGCCACCACGGATTGTCACCGCCACCGACCGCCATGTGGTTGGAGACGATGTCGAGGATCAGCCCCATGCCGTGTTCACGCAGGGCCGCGACCAGCCGGCGCAAGGCTGGTTCGCCGCCGAGTTCAGGGTTGACCCGGGTCGGGTCGACCACATCGTAGCCGTGCATGGAACCGGCGCGGGCGGCGAGCAGCGGCGAGGCGTAAACATGGCTGATGCCGAGCCGGGCAAAGTACGCCACCAGCGGCACTGCCTGATCGAGGGTGAAACCTTTATGGAATTGCAGGCGCACCGTGGCCCGCAACGACTGGCCTGGCGGTGCACTCATTGGTCACGCTCGGCCGCCTGAAGGCGGGCGCAGGCGAGCAGTTCCAGACGTCGCGCGGCATCGACCCCGTCGAGCAACGTTTCGCTGGTGCCCGGCAGGCGCCGTGACCAGTTGGGGTGGGTGTCGATGGTGCCGGGCAGATTGGCCTGTTCGTCCAGGCCCAACGCGTCTTCCAGCGGTAGAAGCACCAGCGGCGCGCGGGTGTGGCCGAGGAAACGGACACTGGCGTCGACCACTTGATCGGCCTCGTGGGATTCCTCGCGAAAATTCTGCGGGTCCTGGCTCAAGGCACCCCGGAGGCCTTCGCGCTCGCGTTCGCGATAACGGCGCCAGTCGATTTCACCGTTGGCGTCGATCAGCCCGAGTCGCGCATTCCAGTCGATGTCCCGGCCATGCCACCAGCCATTAAGCGTCGGGAGGTCGTGGGTGCTGGTGGTGGCCAGCGCGTTGTCCGGCCAGTCGAGGATCGGTTTGAAATGGGTGTTGTCCTGCTCGAACAACAGCACGCGCATGCCGAGCATGGCGCGGGCGATCAGTTTTTCCCGCAGGCCATCGGGTACGGTGCCGAGGTCTTCGCCCAGCACGATCGCCTGATGGCGGTGGGATTCGAGGGTCAGCAACCGCAGCAAGTCGTCCACCGGGTAATACAGGTAAGCACCGTCCGCCGGGGCTGCGCCGTTGGGGATCACCCACAGCCGTTGCAGGCCCATGACGTGGTCGATGCGCAAGCCGCCGGCGTGGGCAAAATTGGCGCGCAGCATGTCGATGAAGGCACGAAAACCATTGCGTATCAGGCCTTCCGGGGAGAATGCAGAGATGCCCCAGCCCTGGCCGGAGCGATTGAGGATGTCCGGTGGCGCACCGACGGTCAGCGACGCCAGCAATTCGTCCTGAAAACTCCAGGCCTGACTGCCGGCGCCGTCGGCACCCACCGCCAGATCAGCGATCAGGCCGATGCCCATGCCGGCGCTGCGAGCGGCGTTTTGTGCACGCTCCAGGCAGCGGTGGATCAACCATTGGCAAAACGCGAAGTAGCCGATGCGCTCGGCGTATTCCTCGGCAAACGCACCGAGGGCGGCACCTCGCGGGTCGTGCCAGTGCTCCGGCCATTCACGCCAGTCGAGATTTTCGCCCCGGGCGGCACGCATTTCCTGAATCGCTTCGAAGCGGCAGTGGTTTTCCAGCGCTTCGCCGCCCGCGTCGCGGTAACTGGAAAAATCCGCCTGCAACGGATGTTCGCCACGGGTGAAACCTTCGTACAGCGCTTGCAACAGTTTTTGCTTGGCGTCGGCGGCGCTGGGCCAGTCGATCAGTTTCAGGTTTTCCAGTTGCTGGAACTGATCGTTGAGGCCGGCGGTGTCGATGGCATCACGCAGGGCGCGCTCGCCGAGAATGGTCCCCGGCGCGGCATACAGCGAATTGAGAAACAGGCGGCTGGACGGCGAATACGGGCTATAGCGCCCGGTGTCGGCGCTGAACATCGCATGCAGCGGGCTGATCGCCAAAGCGTCGGCACCGCGTTCGCCGGCGCTGCGGGCCAGTTCCTCGAGCGCCTGGGTGTCGCCGAAACCACCGTCGCCGGGGCGGCGCAGGCTGTAAAGCTGAACGCTCAGGCCCCAGGCGCGGGGGATCGGGCTGTCCACGGCATCGCCCACGCTGTAGCAGCGCTCGGGGGCCACGGCCAGGGTGAATTGTTGACCGGCGATGTGAATTTGCTGATAGCCGACCGGGATCTCACCGGGCAACACCGCATCGGCATCCAGCTTGAGCGACAGCCGCGTGCCGTCCTCCAGATGAATCTCACAGGGACTTTCAGGTTCGAAATAGCGCGCCAGGTCCAGATCCGTGCCGACATCGGCGGTCAGCAAGGGCGGCAGTTGGCGGTCCTGTTGCACTTGTTGCAGTTCCAGCAGGCTGGCGTCGATTTCCTGGGCTGAACCGGCCGGGTGACCGAGCCCGGTAAGGACATTGCGCAGCACGGCCGGCGCGACTTTTTGCGGGCGGCCATTGGCATCGATCCAGTCGACCGCAAGGCCGGCTCGGCTGGCGAGAATTTCCAGTTGCGCATCGCTCATAGGCGCTCTCCATCCAGGGGTGGCAAAGGGGTTGCGGCCGTGAGGCTGACGAGCGCGCAATGCGGGGGCAGTCGGCCCGCGTCCGGCAGGCCGGCGGCGGGCGGTTGCTGCAAGAGCCACACCGCGTCGGCCTGTGGTGGGTTGACCACTGGCGTGTTGCTGAGGTTCAGGTCGATTCGCAGCTCGCTGCCATCGCCCAGACGCCAGCGTGCACTCACGGCGCCAAACCCCAGCACCTGTGCACCGAGTGCCTGGGTGCCGGGCAAATGCGGGGTGATGTGTTGGTGGCGCAGCTGCAACAGGTGTCGATACAGCGCAAGCGTTGTCTGCTGTTTCGGCGTGCCGCTGCCAATCAGCCTCGGTTGCGAGGCGTGGAACGTCTGCTCGGCGTTGGGATCGGGAATCTGCTCGCGGCGTTGCGGATCGGCGAAGGCGCTGAACGCGGCGAACTCGTTACGCCGGCCTTCGCGCACAAGCTTCGCGAGCTCACCGTGGTGGCTGGTGAAGAACTGGAACGGTTGCTCGGCAGCGTATTCATCACCCATGAACAACAGCGGAATCATCGGTGACAGTAGCAACAACACCGTGGCGGCCTGGAGCGCGCGCGGATCGGCCAGTTGATGCAGGCGCTCGCCGAAGGCGCGGTTACCGATCTGGTCATGATTCTGCAGGAACAGCACGAACGCGGTGGACGGCAGATGTTCGCTCGGCTCGCCACGGGGTGTGCCGTGGCGGGTCAGATGGCCCTGAAACACAAAACCCTGACTCAGGCAGCGGGCCAATTGCTCGGTGGGGTGTTCGGCGTAGTCGGCGTAATAGGCATCGGTTTCGCCGGTCAGCAGCACGTGCAGGGCATTGTGGCCGTCGTCGTTCCACTGGGCATCGTAGGCGTCTTCCAGCAGGCTGGCCTGATTGTGCTCGTTCTCCACGGTCAGCCAGACATGCCGCGACGGATCGATCTGCTGCCGTATGCGCTGCGCCAGTTCAGGCAGGAAGTCGGGGCTTTCTATGGCATGCACTGCATCCAGGCGCAGTCCGTCGAAACGGTATTCGAGCAGCCACATCAAGGCGTTTTCGACGAAAAAGTCCCGTACTTCGCGGCAGCGGAAATCAATGGCCGCGCCCCACGGGGTGTGTTTGTCTTCGCGAAAGAAACCCTTGGCGTAGCGATGCAGGTAATTGCCGTCGGGGCCGAAGTGGTTGTAGACCACGTCAAGAATCACCGCGAGGCCATAACTGTGGGCGCTGTCGATCAGGTGTTTGAGTTGTTCCGGCGTGCCATAGGAAGCTTGCGGCGCGTAGTGCAGCACGCCGTCGTAGCCCCAGTTGCGCTCGCCGGGAAACTGCGCAATCGGCATCAGTTCGATGGCGGTGATGCCCAACCCGGCGAGGCGCGCCAGATGCTGCTCGACTTCGGCAAAACCGCCGAGGGCACCGACATGCAGCTCGTAAATCACTGCTTCGTTCCAGGGCCGACCCTGCCACGTTGTATTCCGCCAGGCATAGGCGTGCGGATCGACGACCACGCTTTGGCGGTCGAGGTCGCCGTCCTGCGCCCTGGAGGCCGGGTCGGGCACCTCCAGTTCGCCGTCGATGTTGTAGCGGTAGCGACTGCCGGCGGGGCAGCGGCTCTTGATCACGAACCAGCCGTCAGCCTGCGGCAGCATGGGCAGAGAGCGACCGTTGCCCAGCTCGACGCTGACGTAAAACGCATCCGGCGCCCACAACGCGAATTGCGTGTGGTCGGCATCCAGCATGATCGCGCCGTGGGGCCAGGTTTCAAGGGACCGTAACGGCATCGTTGAAAACCTCCCTGGTTATTTGTGGTGCGTTTTACCCAGCGCCTTGGCCACCAGTTGTTCGTAGAGTTCGGCGTAGGGTTCGACGGCCTTGCACCAGTTGAACGGGGCAGCCATCGCCCGGCAGCGCATGGCGTGCAGCAGATCCGGGAAGGCAAACACCTTGAACGCGCGGCTCAGGGCCTCGCGGTAGCTGTCAGCCGTGGACTCGTTGAACAGGAACCCGGTGACGCCGTTTTCAATGGTGTCGGCCAGCCCGCCGGTGTTGCGCGCCACCGGCAGCGAGCCGAAACGCTGGGCGTACATCTGGCTCAAGCCGCAAGGTTCGTAACGCGACGGCATCAGCAGGAAATCGCTGCCGGCGAACATCCGCCGGGCGTCGGTTTCATTGAAGCCGATGCGCACGCCGATCTGGCCGGGAAAACGCAGGGCCAGTTCGCGCATGGCCTGTTCCTCTTCCGGCTCGCCGCGTCCGATGATGGCGATCTGGCCGCCGTTCTGCACGATGTACTCCGACACCGCTTCGGTCAGGTCCAGGCCTTTTTGATAAACCAGCCGCGACACCACGGCAAACAGCGGGCCTTCGGAGTCTTTCAGACCGAACAGTTCGCGTACGTGGGCGGCGTTGACGGCTTTTCCTTCCCAGTCGCCGATGGCAAACGGCGCGAACAGGTGCGGGTCGGTGGCGGCGTCCCAGCTCTCGTCGATACCGTTGGGGATGCCGCTGAGCAAACCTTGCTGGGTCTTGGCGGCGAGAAAGCCGTCGAGGCCGCAGCCGAAATCAGGGGTGGTGATTTCCTGCGCGTAGGTGGCGCTGACCGTGGTGATGTGGCTCGAATAGGCCATGCCGGCCTTGAGGAACGACATCTTGCCGTAGAACTCCATGCCTTCCTGTTGCAGGGCATGGGCGGGAATCCCGAGTTCCGGGCACGAGCCGAGGCTGGTCACGCCTTGATAGGCGAGGTTGTGAATGGTGAACAGGGTCGGCGTGCGTTGCCCGCGCCAGTGCATGTAGGCGGGCGCCAGACCGGCCGGCCAGTCATGGGCGTGCACCAGATCCGGGCACCAGTGGATTTGTGCGAGGTTGGCGGCGATATCGGCGGCGGCCAGACCCAGGCGGGCGAAGCGGATGTGGTTGTCCGGCCAGTCGCGTCCGTTGTTGGCGCCATAAGGGCCGCCGTCGCGAGCGTAGAGTTCAGGGCAGATCAACACATAAATGACCAGGCCGTCAGGCATGTCCATGCGCCCGATCTTGCACGGTGGCAGCGCGGCGTGGCCGCCCAGTTCGCCGATGATGTGGATCGGATTTTCACTGTTCATCACTTGCGGGTAACCGGGGATCAGCACCCGGACATCATGCAGATGCGCCATCGCGCGGGGCAGGGCGGCAGAAACGTCACCAAGACCGCCGGTCTTCACCAGATCGGCGATTTCCGAGGTCACGAACAACACTTTCTTCTTGTTGGGATTCTGACTGGCTAGCGGTGTCAGCGTCTTGGTGCCCGGGACGTTGATCGACCGGCTGCCGGGAACGCTCACGGTGCTCGATTCGCCGACCGGCTGATGAGCACGCTCTCCCTGAATATCCAATGCCGCACTGATCATATGAATCTCCCGTTTTGTTGATCTGATTCTTGTCTTGAACAAGCGATGTCCATGGCCAAATCCTGTGGCCGGGCGCAAACGCGCCACGCATCGGTGAGCAAACGCTACCCAACACGCGCAAGCAGAATGGGTGAAGAGGCCATTGCAAGGAATGAACCAGTCGCCTTGGCCTTGTCTTTCAGATGACCCGTCGCGATCAGCAAAAGTTTCGACAAAATTTCCACATTGTGACCGACCGGTTTCGCCCCGCGAAAACCAGTCTAGGCCAGATCCTAGAGCGGGCCAGGGCAATCGGACGAATTGTTCGACAATCTGTTGCAGGCTCACGGAAACCGTGGCTTTGAGCGGGTGATCGCACCGACGAAGTGCATGTTTGAAGGGGCGGACGGTGCAAAACGGTGACCGGCTGGTCACGTTTTCGGGCGCGAGGAAAGTGCGTGTGCACTGTTGCGGTGCGGACAGTTGTGTTGGCGTGCGGTCAGTGGGTGCTGCTTCGCGGGCAGGGGTTGCCCGCGAATCGGAGGAAGGTCAGTTCAGCAGACGAATCGGTTCTCCCGCTGACCAGGCCTGAATGTCCTCGATCATCTGCGAAAAGAACTGCTGATAGTTCTGTCGGCTGACGTATCCGACATGAGGCGTGGCCAGCACATTGTCCAGCGTGCGAAACGGATGCAGCGCCGGCAACGGTTCTTCATCGAACACATCCAGGGCTGCGCCACCGATGCGCTGTTTCTGCAAGGCCTTGATCAGCGCGGCTTCGTCGACAATCGGCCCGCGCGCCGTGTTGACCAGCAGGGCGGTTGGCTTCATCCAGTCCAGCGCCTGAGCATCGACCAGGCCACGACTGCGGTCGCTGAGCACCAGGTGCACCGACAAAACGTCAGCCTGTTCGAACAATTGCTGCTTGCTGACATAGGTGACACCGGCCTGTTCGGCGCGCTCGGCGGTCAGGTTCTCGCTCCAGGCGATCACCCGCATGCCGAACACCTGACCGAACTGCGCCACCCGTTGGCCGATACTGCCGAGCCCGAGAATGCCCAGGGTCTTGCCGTGCAGGTCGCCGCCCAGACCTTGCTGCCATTGGCCGGCACGCAGGGCGTTGGCCTCGTTCACCAGGTTGCGGGTGGCGGCCATGATCAGCGCCCAGGTCAGTTCCGGCGCAGCATGCTTATAGCTGTCGGTGCCGCAGACCTTGATCCCGAGCCGGGCAGCGGCCGGCATGTCCAGCGCTGCATTGCGCATGCCGCCGGTGACCAGCAGCTTGAGGTTCGGCAAACGCTTGAGCAGGTCTTCATCGAAGCGCGTGCGTTCGCGCATCACGCAAATCACCTGGAACCGCCCGAGGCGTTCGGCCAGCGTGGCGTTGTCCGCCGGGTAATCATGGACGAAGGTCACTTCGCCGAGACTGTCGAGCACCGACCAGTCGACCACATCACGCGCGACGTCCTGCCAGTCATCGATCACCGCAATCTGCACCGCCATCAGCCTTGACTCCTCAACGAACGGGATTGGTTTTGTTCAGCCAGCCGAGCAGCGCCTGATGGAACTGCGTCGGCTCTTCCATCTGCGGGGCATGGCCCATGCCGGGGAATTCCACCAATGTGGACTGCGGAATCAGTTTGGCGACCTGTTTGCCCAACACGTCGTAGTGGCCGATTTTCGCTTTCACCTCGGGTGGCGCAATGTCCTTGCCGATGGCTGTGGTGTCGGAGGTGCCGATCAGCAACAGGGTCGGCATCTTCAGGTCCTTGAACTCGTAGTACACCGGCTGGGTGAAGATCATGTCGTAGATCAGCGCCGAGTTCCATGCGACCTGAGTCTTGCCCGGCCCATTGCTCAGGCCGGCGAGCATGTCGACCCAGCGGTCGAATTCGGGTTTCCAGCGACCGCCGTAATAGGTGCTGCGCTCGTAGTCGCGGATGCCTTGGGCGGTGACTTTCAGTTCGCGCTGATACCACTGGTCAACGCTGCGATACGGTACGCCAAGGGCTTTCCAGTCTTCGAGACCGATCGGGTTGACCAGCGCCAATTGCTCGACCTGATCCGGGTATTGCAGGGCGTAGCGGGTGGCCAGCATGCCGCCGGTGGAGTGGCCGAGCAGGGTGGCTTTCTGAATGCCCAGCGCCTTGAGCAATTGCTGGGTGTTGGCCGCCAGTTGCTGGAAGGTGTACTGGTAGTGATCGGGTTTGCTGGAGGTGCAGAAGCCGATCTGATCTGGCGCAACCACCCGGTAACCGGCCTCGCTCAGGGCCTGGATCGAACTGTCCCAGGTGGCGCCGCAAAAATTCTTGCCGTGCATCAGCACCACGGTGCGCCCGTTGGCCTTGCCGTGGGCGGCGACGTCCATGTAACCCATCTGCAATGATTTGCCCTGGGACTGAAAGGCAAAATGCTTGAGGGTGTAGGGATAGTCGAAACCTTGCAGTTCCGGGCCGTATTGCGGGCCTTCGGCGTGAGCAAACAGGGGCAGGGCAGCGGTCAGCAACAGGCCGGGCAGCCAGCGGGTCAGCGACACAGACATGAGACAACTCCACAGGAAATCGGCCGATGCTGGAACGGCCGGATTAGGGCGACGTTAAACACAGGCAATGCCCGCGCCTGATCGTTCAACCGAGCCAACCCAGCGTGAGCATTGCCAGCACCGCATAACGGGCGCCTTTGGCCAGGGTGACGATCAACAGGAATCGCCCGAGCGGTTCACGCATGACCCCGGCGATCAGCGTCAGGGGATCACCGATGACCGGTAACCAGCTGAGCAGCAGCGACCAGTGACCATAACGTTGATAGTGGATGCGAGCGCGGGCCATGTGCTTCGGGCTGACCGGAAACCAGCGCCGACCCTGAAACCGCTCCAGTCCTCGCCCCAGCCACCAGTTGACCAGCGAACCGAGGACATTGCCCAGCGTCGCCACCGCCAGCAGCCCCCACAGCCAATAGCGATCGCTGACCAGCAGCCCGACCAGCACCGCTTCCGATTGCAGCGGCAGCAGTGTGGCGGCGCCAAACGCGGCGAAGAACAGCCCGATGTAACCCGCTGTCATCAATGGGCCGGGTAATCCGCCACCACCACATCAGCCCCATCCTTTTTCAGGCCGATGACTTGATAGGCATCGCTCATACCGTCCATTTCCATGCCCGGCGAGCCCATCGGCATCCCCGGTGCCGCCACGCCAAGCAGATCGTCACGCTTGCTCAGCGCCAGCACTTGTTCGGCGGGGACGTGACCTTCGACGAATTTGCCGTTGATGATTGCGGTGTGGCAGGACGCCAGACGTGGTGGCACGCCGTGTTGTTGCTTGAAGCTGCTCATGTCGGCTTCAACGTGATCCTCGACCTTGAAACCGTTGGCTTCCAGGTGGCTGATCCACTTTTTGCAGCAGCCGCAGTTGGCGTCGCGATGGACTTCGATCGGGATGAGGTCGGCGGCTTGCGCCAGGGAGGAGATGAATAGCGCGCTCAGGGCGGCCAGACGCAGGTGGTTTCGCATGGAGGGCTCTCGGCTCGGGGTAAAAAAAACGCATTTTGACCGGAATTTTCCGCCCGGCATCAACGGAGTGTTTCCAAGTAATACAAGGCGGGTTGCCAGCATGATCGTAGATCAAGGCTGACAGCCCGCTGAGCGAGAGATGACAGATCTGTCAGGATCAGCGCACCTTGAACCGGCCCATGATCGCGCCGACCCGGCTGTTGGCTTCCAGCAACTGTCGGGTGTTGAGCTCGCTGGCCTGACCACTTTGCACCAGTTCATCGACCATGTGACGGATCTGCACCATGCTGCGGTTGATCTCTTCGGTGACGGCGCTTTGCTGTTCGGCGGCGGTGGCAATCTGCGTGCTGAGGCTGTTGATGTGGCTGACCGAGCCGGCCATCTCGTCGAGGCCGCTGTTGACTCGCGCCGTGGCGTCGGCGGCCGACTGGCAACTGGCCTGGGTGTTTTCCATGGCGCTGACCGACGAACTCACGCCCTGGGTCAGACGGGTCAACATTTCGTTGATTTCCGAGGTGCTGGCCTGGGTGCGAGCGGCGAGGGCGCGTACTTCGTCGGCCACCACCGCAAAGCCGCGGCCCTGCTCACCGGCGCGGGCGGCTTCGATGGCGGCGTTCAGCGCCAGCAGGTTGGTCTGGCCGGCAATGGCGCCAATCACCCCGAGAATCTCGGTGATGCGCTGCGCGTCCTGTTGCATGCTTTCGACCTTGTGCGTGGCGCTGGCCACTTCGTCGATCAGCGCGACCACGCTGCTCGACGCTTCGCCGACCACCACCCGCGAACGGTCGGCGTTTTCGTTGGCGCGCTGGGTGAAGGCGGCGGTTTCTGCCGCGTTCTGCGCGACGCTTTCAGCGGTCGAACTCATCTCGTTGATCGCGGTGACGGTCTGGTCGGTTTCCGAGGCGTGGCGCAGCAGGATCTGGCTGGTGTGCGCCGACGTACGTTGCAGGTTGTCGAGGCTCGAGGCCATGGCGCCGGTGGCCTGGGTGACTTCGCCGATCATGTTCTGCAGATAGGCAATGAAGGTGTTGACCGAGTGACCGATCGCGCCGAGTTCGTCTTCGGCGCGGATGGTGATGCGGCGGGTCAGGTCGGCATCGCCGCTGGACAGCAGATCGATGTTGGCTTTCAGGGCCTTCATGCGCTGGATCAATTGGCGGATCGCATAGACCTGCCACAGCACCAGCAGGATCACCAGCGGGATCTGCAACAGGCTGAGTGTGCTGAGCACGTCATCGCGCTGGGCGGTGATCAATTTGGTCGGCAGGGCGGTGGCGAGGAACCAAGGCGTGCCTTCGATCGGGCGCATGAAGAAGGTGCTGGCTTCACCGTTGTTGTCGAACTCGACGCGCTGGGCCTGATCACGCTGCTGCAAGCCAGCCTTTACCTGACTCGCGAAAGGTGAACTGCCAGCCAGCTCGCTGATGTTTTTCAGCACGATCGGGCCATTGATGCGCGAACTGTTGCTGATGATTTTGCCGTCGGCCTCGACGATCAGCATTTCGGCACTGAGGTCTTTTTCCTTGCGCGCCACCAGGTCGTTGAAGAAGCCCAGCGTCACGTCGATGGTCGATACACCCCAGGTCGTGCCGTTCTTCTGAATGGCCATGGCGCAGTTGGTGCGTGGCTCGGCGCTGGCATCGTCTTTATAGGCGGCGGCCCAGGCGCATTGGCCGCGCGGTGTCTGCAGGCCGCCCTTGTACCAGCTCTGGTCGTAATAGTTGGGCGCTGCGTCGCTGTTCCAGAAGGTGTTCACGGCGAGTTTGCCGGAGCTGTCGCGATGCCAGAAGGTGCTGAACTTGTTGCGTCCCGCCTCACGCTGACCGGGCAGTGGCCAGATACCACCGCCAAATACTTTCAATTCACCGTACTGGTCCACCAGCCCCGGCAGCACCGTATCGATGGCGGCACTGTCGAGCAGCGGGATGGTCTGGGTGATGCTGCGTTGCTGCGATTGAACCTTGTTCAGTTCGCCCTGGATCTGCTCGGCGACCTCGGCAATGCGGTTGAGCACCACCTGCTCTTCGGTATGACGCAGTTTCGGCGCGACCAACTGGCTGATGCCTACCACGGTCAGGACCGACAGCAACAGGATAAATAGAACCAGAAACAGCGTGTAGCGAGCCTGAATGGTACGGAATGCGGGCATGGAGACCGGTCCTTGAGCAGCGTTTCTTATTAGGGGCGAGGAGTAAAACAGTAGGGGTATCCCTTACGTATCGTCGCGGCGCGAGGAAGCTTTAGGTACTCACGTGCTAAAAAGTTTTGAAACGCTGACCGGCAAGTAACAGATCCGACACATGCAAACTAACCAGCCCGTTCGTTAGAGTAAAAAGCCGATTTTCGCCGGACTGGCCAAGCGGCTCTGGCTCAATATCTGCGGGGCTTGCAGTGCTTTGTATCGAGAATGTACAAAATTTGTAAAAAAGTGAAAAACAGATTGGTGACATCAGTTTGCCGGCCGATACTCCGGGCAACTCAAGACGTTCCACAAGGATATTTTCATGTTCTTTTCGCAAGGAGCACGCTCATGACCGTTGGTTATACCGGCGCGTGGCAGCCCAAGGCAGGTTTGCTGGTTCGAGATGCAGGGAGCTCGGGCAAACCGGTTTCTCAAAGCGTGAAGGTCAAGCAGATGCTGGCCCTGGTCGGCAACGACCCCACCGTTCTCAACACGGCGGAAATGGACAAGCAGCGTTTGCACAAGAACATCAAGGGGTTCGATCCGGAAAACGTCACTCCCAAGCAATTGGGCAAACTGACTGACTTCCTGCGCAGCCGGGGCCTCATTTCCGAAGTGACCTCGATGACGCTGCTCAATGCCGGTGACAAGTTCGATCGTTTCGGCATTCAGAAAGACCCGGATGCCAAGTTCAATGCGCTGGAATATTTCGCCACGCAACTGGACACCATCAACAACAACAGCCTCAAGGGCAACAAGTACGCCAATACGTTGATCCCGGAGTACAAGAAAGCCATTTATGTGCTGCAGAGCCTGAAAACCTACGGACAGGGCGGTGAACGTCCGCCTCCGACCGACAAAGGCGTCAGCGCCAAGGCTTGATCGCGTAAAACCAGGCCCTCCGATGCGCAGGGCCTGGGCATTCTTGCGTTACACGGACGATGATGGCTTGGCAATGAGCGATTGCAGGTCGTCATGCAGCCGCTGCATCTGCGGGCAAATCAGCGTCAACGCCGGTGGCCTGGCGCCACGATGAAACAACGCCAGCCAGCCAGCTCCTCTCTCATCCGGCACCAGCCCGGTGAACACGAATCCTGCCGTCGTCAGCAAGTGAAAAGCGCTTGCGAATTCCTTTGCCAGCCTGAGCCTGACTGAAATGAGCCAATGCGCCGGCAGTTCCTGCAACTGCTTGAGCAAGCCGCCATCGAGCTCTTTGAAAATGCCTTCATACCGGTTCAATTGTTGTTCCAGCTGTACTGGTTCGCCCACCCAGGGCGCGGCCTTGTCCTGTGTTCCGAACACGCTGCACATCTGCCTCATGAAATCCCGGCAGCTTTCGGGCCACGCCTGGGTCGGGAGCGGGCGTCGGTTATCGTCGACAGGCGTGTAACCGATGACCAGCGATTCCCGCGCCGAGGCATTGAACGGAGACGGGACATGGTCGGGCAGCCATCCGACACTCTGAAAGCCGAGACTGGCTGCCATGCGCTGTGTGTAGGGATGGCCGGTGACCTGTTTGATCGTCACGCCCCGGTATCCCAGCGC
Source organism: Pseudomonas sp. FW215-R2 (assembly GCF_058789255.1). Lineage (NCBI taxonomy): Bacteria > Pseudomonadati > Pseudomonadota > Gammaproteobacteria > Pseudomonadales > Pseudomonadaceae > Pseudomonas > Pseudomonas sp. FW215-R2. The sequence continues at coordinate 60,941 of NZ_JBYTBO010000019.1, read as the reverse complement.
TTGCGCATGAATCAACAGCTGCCGTCCCAGGCGAGTGGCAATGTTCTGACCTCGGGTTTCGGGGGCAACTACGCTCAATGCCAGCTCGGCGATGTGCGATCCCTTGGCACGAATCAAGGTCGCGTGTCCCAGCATTTGATCTTCGGCGACGGCGACCAGAGAGTGCCAGCGACCCAGCGCATGGTTGCGATCGATCATGCAGGGCAGATAGACGTGAGGCTGGGCGTAAAGATCGCCGTAGGTTTTTCGGAACAGGTTGCTCACGGCCACAGCGTCGCTGTTGCGGTAACTGCGCAGGGTAACTGTTTCCATCAGCGGTGTTCCATGGGCGGGCTGTCGTAGACGCGCAGATCCAGTACGCGCTGGCGTTTGCCGGAGCGCGGATGGCGTGACAGGTCCTGAACCGTGCAGCAGTGAATCTCCACGTCCAGCAAGTGATCGGCATTGAGTTGTTCGATCAACGGGTAGTGTTCAATCAACGCGTGGTGCAGCCTCCGGTCGGTGTCTGCCGAAGCAGGTTGCACAGCGTCCGGAGCCCATTTCAGGCGCAGGATGTCTTTCGTTCCGGCCTGTTCGATCACCAGTTGCCAATCGTCACTGCCGGTGAGGCGTTGCACCGTATCGCCGATTTCATCGGGCAGCAGTGTCAGGATTCCCACTCTGACTCGCTGGCTGTCGGCGCTGCGGCCCATCAGCGCGAATTTGCGCGTGGGCGTTCGCTCGAGTTCTCGCCAACAGGCGCGGTCGCCGACCGGGTAACGAATCAGCGGCATCAACCGCCGGGTGAGATTGGTCATCACCAGGCGGCCTGTGCGATCGCATTCTTCGATTACCTCACCGGTTTGTTCGTCGAGGATCTCCAGCACGCTGTGGCCCTGCGCCATCCGGTGTTCACCCAGGGCGCAGTCGCGATGACTGGCGCCGATAAAGCCGGCATCGACGCTGGCATACCCCATGGAGGCGACGCGTACATTGGGGAACACCCGGCCGAGCAGTTGCAACTGCGCCGGGAACAGGCTTTCACCGCCGTAGAGCAGGCATTCGATGCACTCCAGCCGGCGTCCCTGATGTTCCAGCCACGCGGCGAAGGTCAACAAATGGGCCGGTAAACCGGCCAGTACATTGATCCGATGCCGGGAAATCGAATCGGCCAGCACGGTCGACTCGACATGGCCGGTGAAAGGGAATTCCACGACACCCGGCTCGACATGCGCCAGCACATCGTGAGTGAAGATGAAACTGGCATACAGGTCGCCGACAAAAAACAGGTTGGCGACCCGATCGCCCTTGTTCAGTTGCCCGGTGAGGCTGCGACCGAAATCCTCCACCAGCGTTTGCCATTCCCGCCGCTCGAAGACCGACAGTTTGCCATCGCTGGTGGTCCCTCCGGTTTTGAACACCAGTGCGTTGCCCAGGCTTGCGGTCAATACCGGCCAGCGGTCAAGGTCCTGGCTGCCTTTCCAGTAGTGCGCGGGGTCAATCACGGGTAAATCGGTCAGTGCCGTTACCTGCTCGGGGACGCTGGCAAAGTGGCTGGCGTAAAAGCTTGAATGCTGACGCGCAAAAGCGACCAGCTCCTGCAATTCAATCCTTGGGATCATGGTGTGCTCCTTGCAGAACGGAGGAGGCGCGGGCTCCTCGGTTATCGATCAGCAGCGGCGTCTTGCCGCTGTGTTTGTTTCGGGTGAACCGGTCGATGGCGCAGACCTGCGCGTCCACTGTCAGCAGCCCGGTCTGCACAAGGGTTGCCAGCGTCGGGTAACCCAGCAGTCGGCGATGCACGTCCTGGGGTTCGAGCACACTTAGAAATTTCATGCATTCCAGTCCGTCGGGGGCATGTTCGAGGATCACCTGAAACTCGGTCTGCAGGTGCTGCGCCAGTTCCGAGAGGCAGATGAAATCGGTGCCGATGCGCACCAGCCTGCCGTGGCGCTGAAGCAGTTCGAAGCGCGGCGTCTGCAGACCACAGCCACACCGTCCGGGCACCCAGCGGCCGCTGTCGCCGACGTCATAACGCTGAACGTCCTGACCTTCTCGAGCGAGGGAGGTGAACACCAGGCGACCGGTCTCGTTGTCACGCACTGGCTGGTCGGTTTCGAACGCGACAATTTCCAGGTGCTGGATATCGCTCAAAAGATGAAACACACCGTCGCCGCTGGCTGAACACGCGTGACCGAGCGGTCCGGCGTCGACGCTGCCGTAGATCGCCGAGCGGATCAGGCTGACGCCGCAGTCTTGCAGCAACTGCCGGCTCTGCTCGCCGAGGTGTTCGCCGCCGAGAAATACTTTTTCGACCCCGCCATAGGTGCGCAGACGCGTTTGTTCGTTGAGGAACAAACGGTGCAGGGTGCTTGGCATGCCGATCAGCGTGTTCACCTGCTGATCGACGATCAATTGCGCAATCTCCCGGTAGTCATCATCGGCCGGGGCACCCATCGGCAGGTGAGTGACGTCCAGTTGCTCCAGTACTTTGGAGAAACTGAAAAAACCGCCATACAGACCGCCACTGAAAAACAGGTTCATCACCCGGTCCCGACGTGGATCGAGACCCGCTGCAAACAGACCATCGGCTGTAGCGCGCATCTGTTGGCGAAAGTCCCGATAACTGAAACCAGACAAGGCCGGCACGCCGCTGCTGCCGCCGGAACGGAAATACAGTTGGGCCGAAGCGTTGATCGGGCGGGCGATGAACGCTTCCTTGCTCATGATCGGCAGGTTCATCACACGGGGCGCAATGCCTGAGCCATTGAGCGTGGCGTGGGAGGGCAGTTTTGTCGGCGACAGACTGACCGAGACTCGCCGGCTCAGGCGTTGCAGGGCATAGACGCCGTCGTGAGGTTCGCCGTCGTAGCCATCGTGAATCGCTTCCGTCGGAGCAACCCGGGTGACGCCGGCGGTGATCAGCAGCTGTGAAAGCTCTGCAATCTGCTGCTCCGGGCAGATCAGGGCGCAGCTTTGCAGCACGTTTCGCCATGGCATCAGGGTCTCGATCACCCGTGTGTGCGGCAGTGGCTTGAGCAGCAGGCTGCGAAACAGTGGCGAAGGCTTCAATGGTCGGTCATGGGTCCAGATCACCCGCCAGCCCGGTGCTGTCCAGACCTCGCCAGCCACTTCGGCGAAACTGTGTGCGAGCCTGGCCATGGCGGTGTCGGTGGTGATTTGCGAGGCTTCCTGAATCGTTGGCAGCAATGCCGGCCATTGTCCGGCGCGGCGTTCGAATGCTTTGGCCAGACCCTCACCGATACCGCGTAGTACGGTCTCATCGTCGCTGTCCACCAACAACCATTGCGGGCTCGAGCACGCTTGCTGATCGAGTCGGCAGACTTCGTCCACCACGGCGTCCAGCGCCTGAGGTGAGGCGGCGTCCGGTGTCAGATAAACGAAGCTGATGCGATGTCCCCAATCGATCCAGCGGCATCCGGCGGGGATTTGCTGGCGAATCGCTTGGAGTGCCGATTCGCCGCCCCAGGCCGAGACGCCGTTGGCCCATTGGCACAGCTGGCCGATTTGCGCGGTGGTCGCCGGAACGACAGCGACATGCCCTGCGAGTTGGCCGCTGGGGTCGCATTGCGTCAGCGCGTGGAGCAATTGCGCGGTCAGCCCCTGATCGCTGCTGCTGGGACGCAGCCAGTTGACGTTGCCGGCCAGCAGACTTTCGATCACTGCGCAGAACGCCAGAAGTGCCGCGTTACCGGGGGTGATGTGGACCACCAGGCCCAGCGGGCTCCAGCGTTCGAAACGTGGTTGGCGATAGTCGAAGCGCCGCAGTGTAGCGGGTTGAACGCCAAGCTCCCGTTCGAGTTTGCGCCGCAGACCTTGAGGCTGGCAGAACTCGATCAGTGACTCGCGTTGTTCGGCGTCGAGCGGCAGGGTCAGGCTGATGTCGCCCAACCGAAGGGCGAGCGTGGCCGCCGCATGGATGACCGTCTCGCTGTGCAGAGGCGAGTTCAGGCGTTGGGGCAGGGCCTGACGCAACTGATCCAGAGCGGTATCGAATCCGATGTCCGCGTGAAGTTGTCCATTGATCAGGTACATATCAGTGCCTCCCCAAGAGTTCGGACGCCGCCATCGCGCAGCTTCTGCCAGCGGTGGTGGCGGCGCGGCCATGCAGTTCGAACCAGTCGCTGTCCAGACCGCAGCCGCAGCTTGCGCCGGGGTGCAGGGTGGCGAGGTCGCTCATGACCACCGCATGGGCGGGGCTCGAAGAAATGTAGGGCGATACCGCACTCAGTAACCCCGGCCGACCATAGGGCAGGACGGTGAAATCGGATGGGCTACGCACAAATACCTTCGAATAGACCGGCACATGGAAGTGATGGTGAGCGCATTCGAGGTAAGGCACCGGATGCTCGACCGCACCGTAACCGTCGCGGCAGCGGGCGATGTCGATTCCCAATTGCTGGTGGATACGCTCGTAAAGCTTCCGGCGGGGGATCTCCTGCGCGGCGTTGGTTTTCCAGCCGCCACCAAACAGCGCCAGGGAGTCAGTTGCCAGTTGCAGATCGGCCACGCCAGTGGTCTGCATGCGTTGCAGGGTCTGCCAGAGAAATGCAGGAAACCCGAAGATTCGCACCGGCAGGCCTTCTTCGGCAAAAGACTGCAACGCCGAGATGACGCCAAAGCCATCGAACTCGTGACCGTCACCGGTCCGACGCAAGGCATACACCACGCGGTTGACCGGAGCGAACCGGCACAGGAACTGGTCGGTGAACGACGTTCCCAAGGTAATGCTGGCTTCAGGCTCGTAGCTCAGGAGCAAGTAGTTGCACGGCGTTTGCGGACTGTCCCAGCCATAGTGGTGGAAGATCCGTTCGACCATGTATTGGGCGGCGGCCAGACTGCGTTCGTCATAGCGCATGCGGCTTTTCTCGCCGCTGGTGCCTGACGATGTCAGTTCCAGTGCGTCTGCACCGGTCGGGCTGAGCAGTTGTTGCTGTTTGAAGAAACTGGCGAAGATCGGTGGCAGTCGCGACCAGTCGTCGAGGCTGTCCAGATCCGTCACGGTCAGTCCATTGGCGTTCAACCAGTGTTCATACCCGGGGGTGTGTTCACTGTGAAAACGGCTGATTTCGGCCATGGCCTGATCGAAAAACCCCGCCGGTACGGATTCCGGGCAATAGGGTTGCGACAACGCACAGAGCGCGTCGCTGTGGGGGAAATGGAACATCAGGCGTCCTTATTGATGTGTCGAGGAAGCGGTTTCTGCCGGAGGTTCACGCAGAAACCGGTACAAGAGAGGCAGGCTCAGCAGCCCGCCCAGTGCAGCCCAAAGGGCGAAGGAATCGAGGCGGGCACCGCCGACGATTACCGCGATGAGCGAACCGCCGGTGCCCATCACTGCAATCGAGATCATGCCCACTGCGGCAGAGACCAGGCCTTTGCTGTCATCGCTGGAAAACAGCGCCAGTCGATACAGCGCGGCATTGCTCATGCCCAGCCCCACGGCGTACAGCGCGAGGCCTGAAATCAACAAACCAAGGGGTAGGTCTGTCAGAGCACCCGCCAGCAGGGTCAAGAGCCCGAGGCAAAACGGCCAGAGCGCCAGGCGAATCAACTGCACCAATTCGCGCGAGGTCAGCAAACGGTCGAGAATCAGATTGCCGACGATGACCGCCGAAAAGATCGGTATCTGCCACAAGGCGTATTCACGCGTGGACAAGGCAAGCCGCTGGATCAACAGCAGGGGCGAGAGCCCGATCCACGCTATCAACGGCAGGCTCATCAACCCGAGCGCGAGGCTCGCGCCGAGGAACCTCGGGTTGCGCAGCAGGGCCAGGTATCGACGAAATGTCTGTCGCCACGACAACGGAATCGGCGCCTGCTGGCCGCCGTCTCGGCGAACGACCCCGATGGTTTCCGGCATGCAGACGTAGAGCCCGGCCCACGCGATGGCAGCGACCAGGCCCAGGGCCAGGAACAGTTCGCGCCAGCTCAGCCATTCCAGCAACAGGCTGCCCAACAACGGGCCAAGCAGCGGCGACAGCAGCGCAACGTTGCCCAGCAGCGCCATGAGCCGCACGGCATCCGCCTCACAGAACACTTCCTGGAGCGCGGGATAGCTGACAGCCACCACGAATCCCAGTCCCATGCCTTGCAGAAGCCGTAATGCATTGAAGGCTTCAATGCCGGGCGTGGCGATTGCAGCCAGACAGGTCATCGCAAAGAGCGCACAACCGATGAGCAACAAGGGGCGCCGGCCAAACCGGTCGGACAGTGGTCCGATGAGCCATTGCAGGCAGACGCCTCCGAGCAGGTACAGGTTGAACGCGTTGGGGATATGCCGTGGATCAGCCTCGAGGTCTGCGGTGACGTTGAGCATGGCCGGCATGATCATGTCGCTGGCCATGTAGGTCAGCCACTCGAACAGCGTGATGGCTAGACAGAAGCCAAGCGTTTTTAGTGGCGGGATATCGATGAGTGTTCTTTGCATGCGCTTCCATGGCCTTCAAAGGGGAGAGCGCAAAGGGTAGGGGCGAGAGGTGGATGTTCCTACGCCGCCGCTGCGACGTGGTATGTCGCAGGTTTGCAGGGTATTGCCGAAGGCGGATTGCTTACTGCTGCGGGTGAAATGTCCGACATTTTGATAGGGGATATATACGGAAAATGCCCACATCATCGTGGGCATTTTTTACGGGTGCTCAATCAAATGTTGCATTTGAAGAAGCGGATATGAGAGTTGTTCGAATGTCGGATTTATCGATGTTGGTAGTAGCCTGGTCCGGGCGCGCCATAATAGCGATGGTCGCCATGCCAGCCGCCGTGGGGGAAAATGATACAGCCGCTCAGCGTGAGCAGCGCCAATACAGGAATCAGCCAGGTGATTCGACGCAGCATTTCAAAAGTCCTCATGGTTAACGCCGCATGGAGCCAAAGCTCTTCATCGGCTGTAACATGAGACCCCGTTTGCAGCGGCGCATCCCCGTGACACGGTATGCCCATGGCATGAAAGTCGATACAAACCCGATACATTTCAAAGTTTCAGGAATTCGCAATGACTCAGTCGCAACGTTTGAAATACTCGATTCTGATCGCCCTCACCGTACTGGCGATCATGTTCGGCCTGTCCTGGATGCAGAACGCCGGGATGATCAGCGAAAAAGTGTTCCAGTACATCGCCATTGGCGTGGCGGTGGTCGTGGTGGTGATCAACGGGGTGATGCGCCGCAAGGTCAAACCCTGACGGCGCTCCAGAAGGGGCTCAATCGCTATTGAGGACGGCGGCAGCCTGTGGATGCAGGCTGTAGCTCTTGTCGGCGTTGAAGGTGATCACACCTTCGGCGCACAGGCGCTTCAACACTTCGCGCACGCTGAGAAAAGACAGCGGAATGCCCAGTTCCAGTAATTGGCTGTGAACACCGCGCACACCCAGACTGCGCTCGCTCTGGGCGGCGACCAGCAAGGCATCGATGACTTTCAGGCGAATCAGGCTGGTGCGCAGGCCGAAGCTCTTGAGCAGCAGTCGAATACGTTCATTGCCGTGGCGCTCGGCTCGTTGTCCGAATACGCTGGCGTGCGAACCCATGGAAGCTCCTTGTGGTGCCTGGCTACCGTCCGATGGTAGTTGCGGGTTGTACATGCGATTACTCCTTTTCAGAGCCTGATCAGGAAGGGTTACGGGTGCTCTCTCTAAACAAGACGTATCAGCCCGACAAATCATGAAGCGAAAAATGTAGAAAATTTGTCGTTGATTCGTCCTTTCTCCGTGATCCGGGCTCGAAACGGGCTTGTGACTGACTAAATTTTTCCCCCCGGCTTCGTTTTCTGGAAAGGCTCATTGCGCGTGGACGCGTGGGTGATTTCAGGGCGTAGCCGCTGCGCACGTATTCGAACAGGGTGCGCGGCTGCGCTCTTGGGTATTTCGATCAGGAGCGAGCGTGATTATTTCCAGGCAGTTAACCGGACTGACCCTAGCCGGCATGTTTCTCGGGCTAAGTCTGTCGGCGCATGCGTTCAGTCCTTCCACCCAGGCCGGGGCCGATATCCGTCGCACGAGTTTTGGTGTGCCGCATATCCGCGCGGAAAACGAGCGTGGCCTCGGATTCGGCATCGGTTATGCCTATGCGCAGGACAATCTGTGCCTGCTGGCCAACGAAATCGTGACCGTCAACGGCGAACGCTCGAGGTACTTCGGGCCGGATCAGGTCACCGTCGAAGAGCGCGAAAACCGCGTCAGTGACGTGTTCTTCCAGTGGCTCAATACCCCGCAAGCGGTGAATGCCTTCTGGCAGGCGCAGCCGGTCGAAGTCCGAGATCTGGTGCAAGGTTATGCCGCCGGCTACAACCGGTATCTGGCCGAGCGCCGCCAGCAAGGGCTGCCGCAACAGTGCCAGGGCGAATGGGTGCGCGATATTGCAGCCGAAGACCTGGTGAAGCTGACGCGTCGGTTGCTCGTCGAGGGTGGCGTCGGTCAGTTCGCCGAAGCACTGGCAGGCGCCACGCCGCCACAAGCCACTGCGCAAAACGACAGCCACGCCCGCGCTTATGACCTCGCCGCCGCACGCCTGCAACGCTTCGCCCTGGACCGTGGCAGCAACGCGGTGGCGGTGGGCAGCGAGCGTTCCTTCAACGGTCGTGGAATGCTGCTGGCGAACCCGCATTTTCCGTGGGTCGGCGGCATGCGTTTCTATCAGATGCACCTGACCATTCCCGGCAAACTGGATGTGATGGGTGCGGCGCTGCCGGGCCTGCCGATGATCAACATCGGTTTCAACCAGCACCTGGCCTGGACCCACACGGTCGACTCGTCCAAGCACTTCACTTTGTATCGCCTGCAACTCGATCCGAACGATCCGACCCGCTATGTGCTCGATGGCAAATCGTTGCCGCTGAACAAGCAAACGGTGACGGTGCAGGTCAAACAGGCGGACGGGCAGGTGACGCCGGTATCGCGTGATATCTACAGCTCGCAATTCGGCCCGATCGTGCAGTGGCCGGGCAAGCTCGACTGGGACCATCAGTACGCCTACAGCCTGCGCGATGCCAACCTCGACAACGACCGGGTGTTGACGCAGTGGTACGCGATGAACCGTGCAGGCAACCTCAAGGATCTGCAGGACTCGGTGCACAAGATTCAGGGTATCCCGTGGGTCAACACCCTGGCCGTGGATGACAAGGGTCAGACGCTGTACATGAACCTGTCGGTGGTGCCGAACGTCAGTGCCGCCAAACTGGCCCAGTGCAGCGATCCGCGTATCGGCCTGAAAATGATCGTGCTCGACGGCGCCAACAGCGCCTGCGCCTGGGACATCGATCCGCAAGCCGCGCAAAAAGGCATTTACGCGTCCAGTCAATTGCCGCAATTGTTGCGCAAGGATTTCGTCCAGCACTCCAACGATTCGGCGTGGCTGGCCAACCCGGCGCAACCGCTGACTGGTTTCTCGCCGCTGATCAGCCAGGAGGGCCAGCCACTGGGGCTGCGCTCGCGTTTTGCACTGGATCGTCTGGCGACCCTGAGCAAAAAAGGTTCGGTGTCGGTGCAGGACCTGCAACACATGGTGATGGATGATCAGGTGTTTCTGGCCGCTCAAGTGCTGCCGGATCTGCTGAAATTCTGTGCATCGCCAGGCGGCGCCGAGGCCGCGTTGAAATCGGTGTGCAGCGGTCTCAAGGCCTGGGACGGTCGCGCGAACCTGGATTCGGGAATGGGCCTGGTGCATTTCCAGACCATCATGCAAGCCTTGCAGGAATCGCCGGATGTCTGGCGCGTGGCGTTCGATCCGAAGGACGCGCAGCACACGCCGCGCGGACTGGCGACTGAAAAGCCCGAAGTGGCCAAGGCGTTGCGCGAAGCGATGCTGGCGTCCGCCGAATCGGCCAGCAAAATGGGCCTGACCGCACAAACCCGCTGGGGTGATGTCCAGGTGGTCAGCAGTGGTGGTCAGCAGACGCCGATCCATGGCGGGCCAGGGACATTGGGCATCTACAACGCAATCCAGAGCGTGCCGCGTGAAGACGGCAAGCTGGAAGTGGTCAGCGGCACCAGTTACCTGCAAGTGGTGACGTTCGACGACAAGGGGCCGCACGCTCAGGGCCTGCTTGCGTTCTCGCTGTCCAGCGATCCCGCGTCGAAATACTCGCGGGATCAGACAGAAGCCTTCTCGAAGAAACAGTGGAGTGCACTGCCTTTCACCGAACAGCAGATCAAGGCTGACCCGCAGTATCAGGTGCAAAGTGTGCGTGAAGAACTGGATAAAACGGGGAAAGTGGCGGCGCAGTAATTAGTCGTCAGAACGTTGCGACAGCCGTTGAAGGCCGCCCCCGAAAAGGGGCGGCCTTCAGCTTTTTGGGGGTTGTTGCGGCATCGGGTTGATCACTGGATTGCCGTCCTTGTTGCGGGTGATGAACACCGGCAGGACTTTGGGCATCGAGCCGGCGAAGCTGTTGAGCTCCTTGATGTTGTAGATACCACCGACCCGGATCGACCCCGTGGCGCTGTCGGCCAGCATCAGCGGTTTGTCCAGGTAACGGTTGATCAGCGGCAGGGCTTCGTTCAACGCCAGGTTGTCGAGAATCAACTTGCCGCTGCGCCAGGCCAGCGAGGTGTCGTTGGCGTAGGTCTGGCTGATTTGCGGCATGTAATCGCCGTGTTTGTAGCGAGCCTGCATCGAAGGGCCGAGGCGCAGGCCATCGCCGGATAACTGAGTGTTGCTGGTGACCAGCACCGAACCTTCAACCAGGTTCACTTTCACCTGGTCCTCATACATCCAGACATTGAAGCGAGTGCCGGTGACGCGAATCTTGCCTTCGCCGGCCCTGACGATAAACGGATGGTTCAGGTCATGGCTGACTTCGAAAAAGGCTTCGCCCTTTTTCAGGGTGACACGACGCTCGTCCTTGTAATTGCTGAAGGTCAGATCGGTATTGAGGTTCAGCTCGACCTGACTGCCATCGCCCAGGGTGACGTGGCGGACATTGTCGGTGGCAGCGAAATGCTGATAGCTGTTGGGCAACCAGCCCAGATTCCATCCCGTCCAGGCTGCCAGTGGCAACGCCAGCGCGCAAACGGACGCTGCTACCGCATATTGACGCCAGGTCCGGGCCGGTGGGCTGATCGGTACGATCACCGCTGGCTCCGGGCGCGGAAGGTGTTCGGCGACATCCCAGATTTCCAGCATGGCCTCGTATTCGAACGCGTGCAGCGGATGCGCATCGCGCCATTGCTCGAACGCCAGCCGTTCCTCGGCGGTGCAGTCGACGGCGTGCAGGCGCATGCACCAATGCGCAGCGGCATCGGTGATCGCATCGTATTCGGCTTCGGAGAGGGTGTTCTGGGTCATTGACTCGTCCTGATTTCCGGCATTCTAACCTTGAGGGCAAGGTGCCGAGAACATCCGTCATGGCAATTGCCCATCAAAGTGGAACTTATTTTTCACTCGGGCGCCCAAAAAGCAGGACATCCGATGAGCACTATCCACAAATGGAGTGAAAAAATGATCAAAAGAACCTTGGCCGCTTTCGTTGCGACAGCCAGTCTTCTGAGTGCCGGTGTGGCGCTGGCCGACCGGCCGGGCGCCGGATGGATCACCATTGAAAAAGCCATTGAAATCGTCAAGACCAAGGCCGGGTATGTCGAGGTCTACGAGATCGAAGCCGACAACAACGGCTACTGGAAAGGGGAAGGGCGCAAGGCTGACGGTGTGGTGTATGAATTCCGCATTGACGGTGCATCGGGCAACGTCTTGCGTGACCAGAAGGACTGATTTCGGACAGGGTGATCCATTATAAAAATGCGCAGGTGTCGAGCCTGCGCATTTTTTGTGCGAATCACGGCGCGGGAACGGAATCCAGTTGCCGGCCGACTTCGCAGATCAACAGGGCGATCGAGTCGGCGTTATGCAAGATGACACCAACACGGGCGTCCGATGAGTTCTGATCCATGAACGCATTGCGTGCTGCGTTCATGGTAGTGCTTTGCGTCTGTTTGAAGATTTCCGCCGTGGTGGTCGCCTTCTCCGCAATTCTGTCGAAGTCGATCCAGGCCTTGCTGCCAGCGTCCCATTCCGCGAACAATTGCGCTCGCGGCGTGGCCAGTGACAGCGACATTCTTCGTTCGTCTTGCAGGTCCTGGAACAGGTTGGCACCCTCAGGTGTGGCCGGTGAAATCAGGTCAGTAAACGGCTCGCGCCCCCTGACCGTTGCAATGTCCCATGCATTGCTCAGTTGATGGGCCATCTCGTGTATGAGGGTTTCGGCTTGTGCGTGGCCGTCGATATCAAATCCCTGTGCCACGACGGGCAGGTAGTCGTCCAGTTCCTGATCAAAAAAATGCTGGGTGAAATGGACTTTGTTCTTCTGATCGCCATCAAGAACAAACGCGATCACGTCGTGGAACCATCGGGTCGAGCCGACAATGAAACGATCGGTATTGAGCAAATCATCAGTCGGATCCACCAATGCATTGCAGATGGGCACGATCGCCGTTTTTATCCTGGACAGGATCTGTGTCGTGACGCGCGGTACATCAAAAAACTCCATGAGAAACCGGTTGACCCTTCCACCGGGCACGACATTGATGTCCAGAATGGCCAGGTTATGCAGGCAGTTGAACGCATAGTCCCGGGCCATCGCGACTGCACGCCCGAGAATCCGGGCTTTTTCGGGGTATCGCCGAGTGATTTCTCCCATACCGTGCGCTTCGATATTGAGCATCGTGCGACGCATGCGTGAGTACTTGTCGTGTTCGATCATTTTGGAAAAGGCTTTGCCGAAGTGAACGGTCTGGCCTTTTGTGATCTTCACCATTCGTGAATCAGTCTTGAGCAGCGTCGGGCCGCGCACTGCATCTTTTACCAATTGCCAGTGCGGACCGCTTTTGACAACCTGGTAAACCTTGCCGTCCACCGCCGCATAGCTACGGTTGTTCGACACTTTCTGGTAGACGCCTTGAGTCGCGCTGTAGGCGAGATCCTTGAGTGCGACATCCGTTGCTTCGAAAGGCTGCAGCAGCGTGCGTTGTGGCGAGGTCGATTCAATCTCGGCCAGGCTCGGGGCCGTGATTTTTTTGACTGTTTGAGTGCCGGTGGCGACTGTCTGCTCGCTGGTGTCGGCACCCAGCGCGCGCTCGGCAGCCATCTCGGGCATCATGCCGACAAGCACCATTTGCTCCGCGCCATCGATGAAAGACCTCAGTGCTTTTTTCCAGTGATGATTCTGCAATGCCTCGGCCGAGTCCTTGAAGTCCTCATAGGCTTGCCAGAGGAAGCGCACATAGGCGAGTTTGCCCTGCAGCATGTCCGAGGCCTGCTTGATCCCGTCACTGAACAGGATCCTGGCGTTTTCCCAGTCGGGCTGGCCGTCGCTGTCTTTCTGTGAGCCGAGCATCTGCGTCAACAACTCAAGGTTGTCCTGGTACAGCTGCTTGAGCAGGTTGTCTGCAATCGGCACATTATCGAGGGTGATTTCGCTGATTTGCCCCACCGTGGAGGCCAGCAGGCTGCGGAATGTCGCGCGGTGCGCCTCAGGCAAGCGGCGCAGCAGCAGATTCTGCAGAAATCCCGGGATATTCAGCGCCGCAATCAACGCCTTTTCATCGACGAATTCGTGAAAGGCCTGTTCGGCATACGGCGCATAGAGCACCAGCGGTCCCTTGTGGCCGGTGCCAGGTGCGAAGACGTACAGCCCGCAGGCCTTGACTGCGCTGGCGTTGGCTGTCTTGATCAGGGACAGCGCACACGCGATGGCGTGTGCGCCTTCGACGGCTGCGCGCGCGAGGGTGTCAGGCATGTCCAGGACCTGACGGATGTAGCTGAATGCGGTCTCGGACAAATGCTGCTGCAGTTTCAGTGCGTGGGCATGTTGCAGTAACTGCCAGGGCAACTGACGAAAGAAAATCTGCTGCCGGGCCAGACCTGCGACGGTGGTTGTCGCCAGTGCATCACTGACTGTCTTGCTGTAGGTGGTGGGAATCGCCAGCGACTGCAGCAGTTGCGTGACAGCACTTTGATCGAGCCCCTTGGGCAATGCACCGGTGGTTCTCGAAGTCACTTTGAATCCGGTGCCTTGGGCACCGTTAACGTGATTCAGGGCAAACTCGACCAGGTTGCGAGCCGGGCCGACCAGGGCCAGGTTGGGGGTAATCTGGATGTCACGGGGATTGAGCGAACTTTTCGGGAAGCGGCTGTCGAGCAGTGATTTCAAGGTCTGTTCGACATGGCTGACCAGCGTCGGAATGCCCGCCAGGTAATCCTTGTCATCGACGACACTCTGGTGCCACTGCTCCATGAGTTCGATGTGCAGTTTCTGCTCTGCGACCGGCGCCATGCCCAGCCAGGCCGGGTAGGTCTGCCGTGCAGCGATCGCCTGCGCATGCGCGCCAGCCAGTTTCAGGTTGGTGTGCAAGACCGAATCGCTCAGTTGCGTCAGTGCCTTGTTACGGCTGGCCGTATCTTTGACGCGTGTTCTCACCTGCTCACAACGACCCAGAAAGTGCTCGATGGTCGATTGCATGCGATTGTGCAGTATGTTGTCTTCTATGAACTGGAACACGCCGAGCGTGTAGTACCGGTGAGCTTGCGACTGCGCAGGCAGGATGTTTTCCAGCAATGACAACCGTTGCGTGCGGTGTTGCAAACGTTGGCTGAGTCGGTGCCGCGCGACCGCGACGGTGTCGAACACTTCCAGTCCGAGCGCGGGCGTCCATAACACGGCCCGCCCGGAGTGTTGGGGATCGAGGCCGCCGCGTTCGGTCATCAGCAGACAATGGGCGAGCGGCACCAAATCCTGGGTGCCGGCAACTTCGAGGGTGAGCGAATAGGCGTCCGGGCGAAAACCCTCGATCGCATGTCTTGACGCACGTGTCGGCTGGTCGGGATTGATCACCGTATTGACGATCGCCTGGACTGAAGCGGGCAACGTGCCGTCCAGCGTGCGGAGCCGGGCTTCGCCGGTCACTCCGGCAAACCAGGCGTGGGCAAGGCTGGCCTTGTGTTTTTCAAGATACGGTCGCTGGACGTCTGCGGTCGCCATAGGTTGTGTTTTGAGCATTGCGGCAAGCGGGGTTTCAATGCTGGTGAACGTCTTGATCGCCGCGCGCGCCTTGTCTGCCAGCACCAGGGAGGGCTGCTGGCTGCCGGAGACCACCGGGTACGTGCTCCAGCGGCCCGCGCTGTCCAGTTCCTGCAAACGCTCATGGACCATGGAGCGGATGTCCAGGCTCTTGTCGAACAGGGCATGCAGATTCACGACGCCATCGCTGTGGCGATACACCTGCAAGGCATACTCGATGTTTTGTCGCAGCTTGGTGATGATCAGTTCGAAAAGGATTTTGAAGACGTCACCGACGATCCGGTCGCCTGAAACCTGCGGCTGATCGAAGCCGAGAAAACGATTGCGTTCGTCCAGACTGAGCAGACCGTAGAGTTCGTCTTCATGCCCTTTGGCCATGAACTTGCTCTGCAACGTCTGTTTCAGATCGTTGTAATCGGTGAGCACTTGCAGGCCTTGCACTGGCGTGTAGAGGAATGCGTCGGGGCCGCTGATCATCAGCGAGCCGGCCAGTTCGACGTAGTTGGCTTCGTGTTCCCACAGACGCACGGTTTCTGTGAATGGGCGGTGCGGGCCGTCTGCGCTGGGGCTGATCAACTGATGCAGTGCATTGAACTGCGGTGCATCGATGATGCCCGTTTCACGTTTGACCATCCATTCGGCCCGGGCCTGGTCCTCCAGAACGTCGGCAAAAAACGTGCGACGCGGCGAGCCGTCAGCGGACGGCGCGTCCCAGTACGTTTCCAGTTGCCGAAACAGCAACACCGGCAATTTGCTCGAGGCACTGGTGACGGCGTCTTCCCATTGCTTCTGGTCATCTGTCTTCACCTCTCTGCCGGGGTTTGCATACTCGCGCAAGGCGTCGCCCGGCCAGCGTTGGTGGCGGTAATGCAACAGGACCGCGTCGCTCAGGCTCATGGAGTCGAGCCAGTGTTTTAGCGTGCCGTCGGTTTTGTCGCCGGCCACGTAAAAACTGACGCGCGTACGGCTTTGCTGCAGGGATCCGAAATGCGCCTTGAGCAGTTCATCCAGTGCGCTGTCGAGCATGGGGGTGAGCGTCGGCAACTGTTTGAGCTCGTCGCGCATCGCGTGCGCATTGAGCACTTGACCTTGTTTAAACGAGTGACGCTGTTCGTCGAAGACATCGCCGTCGATCAGGCTGAATGTCACTGAAATGCGTTCTGCATCCAGCAGTCGCTTGCGCTGCACCAATGCCAGAAACGCGAACAATTGATCCTGGTCGTCGGGGTTGTTCAGGCGCTATTCCAACTGTTGCTTGAGAAGGGCCCGGTTGAGATGTTTCTTGATGCCGCCGTAAGGGGTGTAGAGGAAAAGACCCTTTTCGTCTTTGTCATCGGGTGTCTCGCTCAGCACAAAAGCCCCCGGCAAAATCAGCGGGGTCTGGTCTGTAACGTTGAGCAGAATGCGTTCGGCGCGCATGGATTGCCGGTTGCGCAAGGCGTCGGTGGACAGTTTTACGTGAGCGAGCCAATTGAAATCCTTCTCCACCAGACCGTGGGTCTTGCCCAGTTCTGTCCAGAGTCCGGGTGAGTTGAAGGTTTCGGGGAATAACAACGGTTTGGTCGGTGTCGCCATGGTTGAGTCTCGCAGGGGTGGGCGTGTGCACGCACCGTGGGTCGAGGCTCAAGGCTAAAACTGACAAGCGACGCGCGGGTGGTAGATAAATAACGCGGGGTTGACAGGCAACCGGCCAGCCGTGGTTAATCCTCTGGCGGGTTGTTCGTTCGCTGTTGTTCCCTCCAATAATTACTCTGGAGCTTCAGATGTCTGCGCCACACGATCATGCGGTTTCGTCCACGGTGTCCCTGGATGAGCTGACTCACTTGCTGGAAACGATTTTCATCCGTCACGGCACCTCGACCGAAGTCGCCAGAACACTGGCCGCCAATTGCGCCAATGCCGAGCGGGACGGTGCTCACAGCCATGGCGTTTTCCGGATTCCCGGTTATGTCTCGACCCTCAACAGCGGCTGGGTCAACGGCCAGGCCGTGCCGAAAGTCGAGGACGTGGCCTCAGGGTTTGTCAGTGTCGATGCCGGCAACGGTTTTGCCCAACCTGCGCTGGCGGCGGCGCGTCCACTGTTGGTGGAGAAGGCCCGCAGCGCCGGGATCGCGATATTGGCGATCCGCAATTCCCATCACTTCGCCGCGCTGTGGCCGGACGTCGAGCCTTTCGCCGACGAAGGCCTGGTGGCGCTGAGCGTGGTCAACAGCATGACCTGCGTGGTGCCCCACGGCGCCGACCGGCCGTTGTTCGGCACCAACCCGATCGCCTTCGCCGCGCCAAGGGCCGACGGTGCGCCGATCGTATTTGATCTGGCCACCAGCGCCATTGCCCATGGCGACGTACAGATTGCCGCGCGCAAGGGCGAGAAACTGCCGGCGGGCATGGGCGTGGACAGCCTGGGCCAGCCGACCTGCGACCCGAAAGCGATTCTTGAAGGCGGCGCGTTGCTGCCGTTTGGCGGACACAAGGGCTCGGCGCTGTCGATGATGGTGGAGCTGCTCGCCGCCGCGCTGACTGGCGGCAATTTCTCGTTCGAATTCGACTGGAAGAACCATCCCGGCGCCAAGACTCCGTGGACCGGTCAGTTGCTGATCGTGATCGACCCGAGCAAGACCGCCGGGCAGAGCTTCGCCGAACGCAGCCAGGAACTGGTCAGGCAGATGCATGGGGTAGGGCTCAAGCGTTTGCCGGGTGATCGGCGGCATTTGCAGCGCGCCAAATCACTGGCCGAAGGCATTGTGCTGGATGGGCAGACCCTGGCGCAGTTGCGTGAGCTGGCAGGCGAGTGACGTTTTACCGGACATGAAAAAGGCGAGCCGCAGGGCTCGCCTTTTTTTTCGCTGCGCTCAGCGGCGGCCGAGCAACAGACCGACCACCAGACCGAAACCGGCGGAAATCGCCACGGTCTGCCACGGGTGGCCACCAATGTAGTTTTCGGTGGCGTCCACCGCCGGTTTGGTGCGGTCACGCACGCTGGACACAGAATCCAGCGCCTGCTGCAATTTCAGGGCGATTTGTCCGCGCAGGGTCTCCGCTTCTTCACCGACCAGTGAGGCACTGCTTTTGAGCAGTTTGTCCGACTCTTCGATCAGAGCCTGGAGTTCGCTGAACGCTTGATCCTTGATTTGGTCTTCAGCGGCTTGAACGGCGCTTTTGCGGGCCATTGGGTGACTCCTTGCAGGTGAATGGACAGTGAACAATGGAGTGTGGCGCGGCTTGAAAAGTTGCAGCGAATTTCTCTCAGGAAGAAAAACCAGCGCCGGAGATTTCCGTCCAGCGTGTAAGATGTCGCCATTTCATGCAGCAGGTAATTCCCCATGAGTTTCAATCTGGCCGACAAATCCCTCGCAGAGCGCGCTGCGCTGGAAGACGAGAAATCCCGACTGTTCGAACTCTGGCAGAACAATCTGGGCAAAGCCAAGGGCGAAGCCGCGCGATTGTTCGGCGAGCGCTCCAAGCGCAAGGGCAAATGGGCCGAATTCGTGCGCGCCGAACTGGACGGCATGTCGCCGCCGGAGTTCGCCAACATGGTGCGCAGTGAAGTCAACCGGCTGATGGCGGCCAACAAGTAATCATTCGGTCTTGAAACTGGCGACAATCGCTTCGCGAACCTTCAGCACCACCGGATCGATCTGGGTGTTGGTGCGCCAGCCCAGCTCGATCGGATAGCGTGGCAGCGCCAGCGGGCAGGGCAGCAGTGCCAGCCCGCTCATTGAAGCAATCGCCTGTGCCGCATGGGTCGGGATGGTCGCCACACTGGCGCTGCCCTTGAGCAGATGCGGCAACGCCGCAAAATGCGTGGTCGAGGCGCAGACCCGGCGAGTCAGCCCCAACGCGGCCAGCCCTTCATCGGTGATCCCGATAAAACCACCCGAGGACACCAGAATGTGCTCCCGGGCGACAAATTCCTCCAGAGTGATCTGCTGCTGACCGGGCGCAAGGCTCGCCGGGTCCACCAGACACGCGTAACCGCCTTCACCCAACACCTGACGGCTGAGCAGCCGTTCGGCAAACCCGCCGGCGGTGATCGCCAGGTCGATGCTGCGCTCCATCAAGGCCCGGGCGACGATCTGGCTGTGGGTCTGGCGGAAGATCAGACGCAGCTTCGGCGCTCGGCGGGCGATCTCTTCGATCAGGCGTCGGCCGTAAGCAATCTCGAAATCATCCGACAGCCCCACGGTGACCGAGCGGCCGTCGTAATGATCGGCGGTCGGGTCGACCATCGCCAGGCTCTGCCGACACTTGTTCAGCGCATCACTGACCACCGGTTTCAACTGATTCGCCTTGAGCGTGGGCGCCAACCCTCGACCAGTGCGCACGAACAATTGATCGCCATAGACCTCGCGCAACCGGCGCAAAGCCGCGCTGACGGCCGATTGCGTCACGCCCAGACGCAACGCCGCACGGCTGGCGCTGGACTCTTCATGCAGCGCTTCGAAGACTTTCAGCAGGTTGAGATCGACAGTGGCGATATTCATTGTGTTCATATCATTCAGCAGTGAGTCGGGCTTTATTCATGATCCCGTGGCGCCGGAGAATGAGCAACACCTGAACTTCACGGAGTGACCACCATGCCCAAATCAATCGTTGCCGCCCTGCAGATCGGCGCCTTGCCCGGCGGCAAGGCTGACACCCTGGAACAGATCCTGAGCTGGGAAGCCGCGATCATCGAATCCGGCGCAGCGCTGGTGGTGATGCCCGAAGCGTTGCTCGGCGGTTATCCGAAAGGCGAGGGCTTTGGTACGCAACTGGGTTATCGCCTGCCCGAAGGGCGTGAGGCCTACGCCCGTTATTTTGCCAACGCCATCGATGTGCCGGGCGCGGAAACCGAAGCGCTGGCCGGGCTGTCGGCGCGAACCGGGGCCAACCTGGTGATCGGCGTGATCGAACGAGCGGGCAGCACTTTGCATTGCACCGCGCTGTATTTCGACCCGCAGGCGGGGCTGGTGGCCAAGCATCGCAAACTGATGCCCACCGGCACCGAGCGGTTGATCTGGGGCAAGGGCGACGGTTCGACGCTGCCGGTGCTCGACACTCAGGTCGGCAAGCTCGGCGCGGTGATCTGCTGGGAAAACATGATGCCGCTACTGCGCACGGCGATGTACGCCAAGGGCATTGAGGTCTGGTGTGCGCCGACCGTGGATGAACGCGAGATGTGGCAGGTCAGCATGCGCCATATCGCCCATGAAGGGCGCTGCTTTGTGGTCAGCGCCTGTCAGGTCCAGGCTTCACCAAACGAACTGGGCGTTCAGATCGCCAACTGGCCGGCGGACCGGCCGCTGATTGCCGGCGGCAGCGTGATCGTCGGGCCGATGGGTGATGTGCTCGCTGGGCCTCTGCGCGGCGAAGCCGGATTGCTCACCGCCGAGATCGACACCGAAGAGCTGGTGCGAGCCCGCTACGACTACGACGTGGTCGGCCACTATGCACGGCCCGATGTGTTCGAGTTGAGCGTGGACGAGCGGGCGAAACCGGGCGTGCGCTTCACGGTTTGACGGACTGTCGGCGCCGCCATTCTTCACGGGTGATTTCCCAGATTTCCCGTGGGAAACGTCCGCCGACGAAGTTGTCCTCATCGGAGCGGACCAAGCGCATGCCAGTGCGCTCCGAGAGCTTTCGCGAACCAAGGTTCGGTGCGGCTTTCGGCGCGCGCAGCACCGGTTGATCGAGGGTTTCGAACCAGTACCGGGTGACGACTTCGCTGGCTTCGGTCATCAAGCCCTGGCCCTGCCAGGCCGGGGCAAGCCAGAAGCCACGGTTGTCGTCCGGCCCGATCATCAGGCTGATGTTGCCGATCAATTGCGCCGGTGCCGACTTGAGGCGGATCGTCCAGTGCCACTCTTTGCCCGCGGCAATCGCCGGCAGCGCAATGTCCCGCAGGTAGGTGAAGGCGCCGTCGTCCGGATACGGCCAGGGCACGAAGGCGTTCAGATAACGCACCACTTCCCAGTGGGGAAATTGCTGCTGGATGGCCTCGGCGTCCGCCAGTTCAAGCGGACGCAAGATCAGCCGTTCGGTGTGCAGCGTGGGGGTGTCTTCCATAAACCTGCGGCTTCCCTGTTTCTGTCAGTGAGCCGTGCAGGCTACCGCATCTTTACCAGGTTGCGGCACTGGCCTTGGGCAGACTGAGCTTGCCGGAATCGAAGAAGCGCATGGTGCCAAACACACCGCCCGCCAGTTTGCCGCGCAATACGTAAGGCAGATTGTCGAGGGTTTGGGTCTGGCTCAGACCCAAAGTCTGGCGCAGCACCGAGAACGCCGAAATGCTCACCGGGACGCTGACAATGGCTTCGGAGAACCGTGGAATGGAACCGCTTTGATCGCTGACACCGGAAGCGAACGAATGACCGTTGACGTCAAGGTCCAGCGCAATGCCGTTGTAGTCGATGGCGGTTTCGTTGGGGTTCTGCACCCGCAGCTTGATGGCGAAGCGCACTTCCAGATCCTGGCTCGGCAGCGGTTCGACGCCGACCACGTTGATGTTCACCGGATCACGGTTGGGAAACAGCGCACAGGCGCTGAGGGAGAGCAGAAGCAGGGACAGGATGACGGCTTGGATGCGGCGCATTGATGCTCTCTCATTGAAAAGGGCTGAACCGTTGCCGGTATCAGCCCTTTTTTCATCGAGCGGACAGGATCAACGGTTCAACTGTGCGACAGCGGCCTTTGATGCGGGTTCAGCTTTGGCCGGTACGTCGGGGTTTTCCATGACCTGAAGGATAGAGGCTTCCGGGTCGAAGTCATCTTCTTCCAGTTCGATGAACTCTTCCGGCAGGAAGATATTCAGCACGATCGCACACAGCGCGCCAACGGTGATCGGCGACTCGAAAATATTGCGCAGCGCCTGCGGCAACTCACGCAGCACTTCCGGCACGGCGGCAATGCCCAGGCCCATACCGAGGGAAATGGCCACGATCAGCATGTTGCGACGATGCAGGCCGGCCTCGGCGAGGATCTTGATCCCGGCCACGGCCACGGTGCCGAACATCACCAGTTCCGCGCCGCCGAGCACCGGTTTCGGCATCAGTTGCAGCACGGCGCCAATCATCGGGAACAGGCCCAGCAACACCAGCAGACCGGCAATGAAGAACGCGACATAACGGCTGGCCACTCCGGTGAGCTGAATCACCCCGTTGTTCTGGGCGAAGGTCACCATCGGCATGCTGTTGAACACCGCCGCCATGGCCGAGTTGAGGCCATCGGCGAGCAGGCCGGACTTGATTCGGCGGATGTACAGCGGGCCTTTGACTGGCTGCCGGGAAATCATCGAGTTGGCGGTCAGGTCTCCGGCAGCTTCGAGCGGCGACACCAGGAAAATCACCGCCACCGGCACAAACGCCACCCAGTCGAAGTTGAAACCGTACTTGAACGGCACCGGCACGCTCACCACTGGCACTTCCGGCAGATTGGCGAAATCCACGGTGCCCATCAGCCACGCCACCACGTAGCCGAGGGTCAGGCCGATGACGATCGCGCCCAGGCGCAGGAACGGCACGTCGACCCGGTTCAGCACCACGATGGTGCCGAGCACCAGCGCCGCCAGGAACACATGGCTGGCCGCGCCCAGATCCGCTGCGCCGAAGCCGCCGGCAATGTCGGTCATCGCCACCTTGATCAGCGACAGGCCCATCAGCGTGATGATGGTGCCGGTCACCACCGGGGTGATCAGCATGCGCAATTTGCCGATGAACTGGCTCAGTACCACTTCGATGAAGGCGGCAAAGAAGCACACGCCGAAGATCGTCGACAGGATCTCATCGGTGCCGCCGCCCCGGGCCTTGACCATGAAGCCGGCGCTGAGAATCACGCTGATAAAGGAAAAGCTGGTGCCTTGCAGGCACAGCAGTCCCGAACCGACCGGGCCGAAACGCTTGGCCTGAACGAACGTGCCGAGGCCGGACACGAACAGCGCCATGCTGATCAGGTACGGGATTTCGCTTTGCAGACCGAGGGCGCCGCCCATGATCAGGGTCGGGGTGATGATGCCGACGAAGCTGGCCAGCACGTGTTGCAGCGCGGCAAACACCGTGGCGGTGAAGTGCGGTCGGTCGTTGAGACCGTAGATCAAATCGTTGTTGCGCGGGGCTTTTTCAGAGACGGTCATGGTGGTTTGCGTGCCGCAATGCGGGGCCGGGTCGGAAAATGGGTGCGCAGGATGCCGCAAGCGGGGAGCGAGGGCAACGCATTAAAACTGCCCAAAAGGTCAGGTTCGACCAAAGGCTGACAGCAGATCTTCTTCAAATGCCTTCTGCGCATCCCCCGGCACCTGCGCTCGATGGCGGGCCAGATGGAACGCCACTTCAAAGCTCAACTCACCCTCGCGCACCGCTCGCAACAGA
Organism: Pseudomonas sp. FW215-R2; assembly: GCF_058789255.1. Lineage (NCBI taxonomy): Bacteria > Pseudomonadati > Pseudomonadota > Gammaproteobacteria > Pseudomonadales > Pseudomonadaceae > Pseudomonas > Pseudomonas sp. FW215-R2. The sequence continues at coordinate 37,593 of NZ_JBYTBO010000019.1, read as the reverse complement.
CCTTTGTCCTGCCATTGGCGTGCGTAATGGTTGGGCAGATAACCGACGTGTTTGCCGGACAGAATGAAGGCGAGGGTGCCTTCGACCTGCTCGGAGCGCGCTGAACACAGCTTGCCCTGAAACGGCTCATCACTGCGCAGGAACCGATACGGGTGATCGACCCGGTCACAGGCCAGCAAAGCTGCGTCATCGGGTGCATCGTCGGTGAACAGCGGATGGCCGGGCGCGCAGTACAAATGCTGGGTTTCGCTGAACAGCTCGCGGTAATCAAAGGCGCTCTGCACCTGGGAGAAATAACCGATGGCCAGGTCCAGCCGCTGTTGCAGCAGCAGGCGCTCCATTTCACCGGGCATGGCGCTGATCAGCTCGATGCGTACCGATTCGTCCCGTTCGCGAAAGCGCCGGATCGCCTCGGCCACCCGTTGCAGCACCGATTGATCGACCGCTTCCGACAGACCCAGGCGCACTTCGCCGATCAGGCGCCCGGCGACGCCGTTGGATTGATGGCGGAAGGTTTCGATCGAATCGAACAGGCTTCGCGCGGCAATCAGCAGTTGTTCGCCCTTGGGCGTCAGGCTGAAACCGCCCTTGCCACGGTTGCACACCCGATAGCCGAGGCGGGTTTCCAGCTTGGCCATTTGCTGGCTGATGCTCGACTGGCTCAGCCCCAGTTCGCCTTGGGCGGCGCTGAAACCATTGGACTCGACCACCCCGAGAAACAGGCGCAGCAGCTGCAAATCGACATCGTGGAGTTGACCGAACATCACATTAGCCTTGGATAAAGTCAGGTTAACAAACTTGATATTTCTGGAATGTATCCGACGGCGCATCCTGAGACCACTTCCTCCGGTCAGGTGTTTCGTCATGGCTCCCTTGTTCAAGCTGTGTTTACCCGCACTGTTGCTCTCTGTCTCCATCGCCGCCCAGGCCGAGGACAAGACGCTCAACCTCTACAGCTGGGCCGATTACGTGGCGCCTGAAACCCTGCAGCGCTTCGAAAAGGAAACCGGCATTCACGTGCGCTACGACACCTTCGATACCTCCGAGGTGCTGGAAACCAAGTTGCTTACCGGCGGCAGCGGCTACGACGTGGTGGTGCCGTCATCCAGCGTGCTGGCACGGGGGCTCGCTGCTGGCGCGTTGAAGGAAATCCCTCACGACGGGCTCAAGGGTTACGCCAATCTCGATCCGGACCTGCTGGAAAAACTCGCGGCCGTCGACCCGGGCAATCGCTATGGCGTGCCGTACACCTGGGGCACGCTCGGTCTGGGCATGAACGTTGAAGCGCTTAAGCAACGGCTGCCGGATGTGCCGCTCAACAGCCTCGATCTGCTGTTCAAGCCCGAATACGCCAGCAAGCTCAAGGACTGCGGGATCGCCATTCTCGATTCCCCGCAGGAAGTGATCGGCTTGGCGTTGCACTACCTCGGTAAAGATCCCTACAGCACCGACAAGAACGATCTGGCCGCCGCCGAAGCCTTGTTGCAGAAGTTGCAGCCCTCGGTGCTGTACGTCGCCACTGGCCGGCAGATCAGTGATCTGGCCAACGGCAGCGTGTGCCTGGCGCTGACCTACAACGGTGACGCAAGCATGGCCGCCGATCAGGCGCGCAAGGCCAACAAGCCGTTTGAAGTCGCTTACCGGATTCCGAAAGAAGGCACGCTGGTGTGGCAGGACAATCTGGCCATCCCCAAAGACGCGCCGCACCCGGAGGCCGCTCGGGCCTTCATCGAGTTCATGTTGCGCCCCGAATCCGTGGCGGCGCTGACCAATACGCTGTTCTTCGCCACCGCCAACCAGGCCGCCACGCCGCTGGTGGACGAAGCGGTGCGCAACGATCCGGACATTTACCCGAAACCCGAAGTGCGCGAACGGCTGTACGCCGACCGCAGCATGAGCCTCAAGGACATGCGTCAGCGCACGCGCTTGTGGACCACTTTCCGTAGCCATCAATAACGCTGGATAAAAACCAAAGGAGCACACCGATGGACGTGCCAATGCAGAACGATCAGGCCCTGACCCGTGACAGCCTCTACGGCACCGCTGCCGAAAGCACCTACGCCGGGATCACCAGTTTCATGCGCCGGCGCTACAGCCGAGATTTGCGCGGCGTGGACGTGGCCGTCAGCGGCGTGCCGTTCGATACCGCCACCAGCAACCGTCCGGGCGCACGTTTCGGGCCTCGCGGAATTCGTGCGGCGTCCACCGGGATTGCCTGGGAACGGCACTGGCCGTGGGCGTTCGACCCGTTCGATCATCTGGCGGTGATCGATTACGGCGATTGCGACTTCGATTACGGTTCGCCGCACACGATTCCGGAAAGCATCGAAGCCCACGCCGAGCACATCCTCAGTTCCGGCAGCGCCATGCTCACCTTTGGTGGCGATCACTTCATCAGCTATCCGCTGCTCAAGGCCCATGCGCGCAAGCACGGCACGCTGTCGCTGATTCACTTCGACGCCCACAGCGACACCTGGCCGGACGAGGGCGGCAAACGGGTCGATCACGGCACCATGTTCTGGCACGCGGCGCGGGAAGGGCTGGTGGATCCGGCGCGCTCGGTGCAGATCGGTTTGCGCACCACCAATGACGATCATCAGGGCTTTCAGGTGCTGGACGCGCGGCAGGTACATCGCCGGGGCTGCGAAGCGATTGTCGAGGCGATTCGTGCGCGGGTCGGGGACAACCCGGTCTACCTGACGTTCGACATCGACTGCCTGGATCCGGCCTTCGCTCCGGGCACCGGGACACCGGTCTGCGGCGGGTTGAGCACGGTGCAGGCACTGGAAATCCTTGGCGGTCTGCGTGGGATCAATCTGGTGGGCATGGACGTGGTGGAAGTGGCCCCGGCCTACGACCACGCAGACGTGACGTCGCTGGCGGCGGCGACGCTGGCCATGGAGATGCTGTGCCTGTACGCAGCGAGGCACAAAGTCGACGCGTGATCGGCTCTGAGCCTGGTGAAAGCTCCTGACAATTTCTGACACCAGGCTCTGCTAAGCTCCGGCAAAATTCCGCACAGAGCCTCACGCCGTGTCACGAACCACTCGTCTACTGACTTTGCTGCAAGTGCTTCGCGGCAAGAAACGCCCGGTCACTGCGGCGACGCTGGCGTCCGAGCTGGAAATCTCCGAGCGCACCCTCTATCGCGACATCGCCGAATTGACGGCGCTCGGCGCGCCGATCCACGGCGAGGCGGGCATTGGTTATGTCTTGCGCAGCGGCCTGTTTCTGCCGCCGCTGATGCTCAACGCCGACGAGACCGAAGCCATCGTGCTGGGCCTGCGCTATGTCGATCAGCGTGGCGACGAGGTCCTGAGCAAAGCCGCAGCGGATGCTCTGGCAAAAATTGCGGCGGTGCTGGATCCCCAGGCCCAGGAGGCGATGCGCAATCCGACGGTCATGCCCGGGCCGCCCGGTTACGGGTTTCCGCAGAACGCAGTGCCGTTGAATGTGTTTCGTCAGGCGATCCGCGATCAGGCCAAGCTGCACATCGATTACGCCGACGCACAACAGGTGCCGAGCCAACGATTGATCTGGCCGTTGGCGCTGGGGTTTCTCAACGAGGTGCGGATCATTGTCGCGTGGTGCGAGTTGCGCAGCGCGTATCGCACGTTCCGAACCGACCGGATCTCAGCGGCCAGCCTGCAGGGCGAGCGTTATCCAGGACGTCGCAGCGACCTGCTGCGCACCTGGCAGCGGCAGATGCAACTGGACGAAAACGGGCGTTTCACTCCTGACAAAAACTGACGCAGGGCTGTTCTAGGATGGCGACAGAACCCGAAAACAGGAGCTGCACTCATGTTCCATCCCACCTCGATACTCGCCCCGGCCATCGTTGAGTACATCAACGCCGCCAACGCTCGCGATACGACCCGGGTCGGCAGTTTTTTTGCCGAGGATGCCCACGTGTTCGATGAAGGCAATCATCAGGTCGGTCCGCAGGCCATCGCCCACTGGATGCAAGACACCGCCCGACGCTATCAGCCACGAGTCGAAGTGCTGGGCGTCCAGCAGCGCACCGGCAAAGTGCTGGTGCAAGGGCTGATCTCCGGGACGTTCCCCGGCAGTCCGCTGGAACTGCGTTACACCTTTCGCCTCAACGAGCAGGGCAAAATCGCACGGCTGGATATTTCCGTGTAGCCATCGTGGCATACTGCCGCGCATGACTTTCGACTCTCCCCTAAGCGCCTGGCAACATGCCGTCGAGCACAAGGGCTTCATCCAGGATGAAGCCCAGGAGCACGCGGTCTGGGCGTTGCAAAAATGCCATGAAGCCCTGCACGCCGGTGCCCGTTCGGTCACCGGCGTTTACTTGTGGGGGCCGGTCGGGCGCGGCAAGACCTGGCTGATGGACCAGTTCCATCAAAGCCTGCGGGTGCCGGCCCGGCGTCAGCACTTTCATCACTTCATGGGCTGGGTCCATCAGCGCTCGTTTCAACTGACCGGCATCGCCGATCCGCTGCGGGCATTGGCCCGGGAACTGGCGGCCGAAGTGCGGGTGCTGTGCTTCGATGAGCTGTTTGTCAATGACATCGGCGATGCGATCATCCTCGGCCGGTTGTTCCAGGTGATGTTCGACGAAGGCGTGGTGGTGGTCTGCACCTCCAACCTGCCGCCGGATCAGTTGTATGCCGACGGCTTTAACCGTGACCGCTTCCTGCCAGCGATCACGGCGATCAAGCAGCATATGCAGGTGGTCGCGGTGAACGGCGCCGAGGACCATCGGTTGCATCCGGGCGCCCTCGAGCAGCGCTACTGGGTGGCGGCGCTGGAGCAGGATTGCGCGCTGGCCGGGGTGTTCGACGCGTTGGCGGCCGGGCAGGGCGCCAGCTCCGAGGCGGTGCCGGTCGGCTACCGCGCCTTGAATGTCGTGAAGGCCAGCGAGTCCGTGTTGTGGTGCCGTTACGCGGATCTGTGCGAGCAACCGTTCGCGGCCATGGACTTCATCGCGCTGTGCGACACCTACCGGGCTATTCTGTTGAGCGAGGTGCCGAACCTGAGCGCGCAAAAGCGTGAAGGGCGAATCGCCCGTGGCACCGAAGACGGTGCGGAGCGGGTGGTGGCCGGCGATCGCGAGTTGCCGCAACTGTCAGTGCACGATGACGGTGTACGGCGCTTTATCGCGCTGGTCGACGAGTGCTACGACCGCAAGGTGCCGCTGTACATCGAGGCGCAGGTGCCGATGGACGCGCTGTACACCGAGGGTTATCTGGAATTCCCGTTCCGCCGGACCCTCAGCCGCTTGCAGGAGATGCAGCTGCAACGCTTTGCCGACACTTGATGCACGGAGGGTGCGACATGATTCAGCCACTGTCCCATCACTTGCTGACCCAGGCTTATCAGAACGCCTGGGCCAACCATCGACTGGCCAAGGCCTGGCGGCAACTCGACGATGCACAACTGGCGGCACCGAGAGTGAGTTTCTTCCCGAGCATTCGCCTGACCCTCAATCACATCCTCACCTGCGACTGGTTCTACGTCGATGCGCTGGAGCGCGAGTTGCGCGGTGATGAGCCGCATCCCGACTGTTACGTGTTTTTCAACGTGGATGAACCCTTCACCGAGGCGCAGGCCTTGCGCCGTGAGCAGGCCCATGTCGATCGCCGCTTGATCGCTTATTGCGAGCAACTGCGCGATGCCGATCTGGGGCGCATCGTCACCATCGCCCGCGACACGCCGCAGCACGACAGCCGTCTGCGGATGATTTCGCACCTGTTCGAACACCAGATCCACCATCGTGGTCAGGTCCACGCCATGCTCAGCGGCACACCGGTGAAACCGCCGCAACTGGATGAGTTTTTCTGTGTCGGCGAGTCCGGTTTGCGGGCCGAGGATTTCGCCGAACTGGGCTGGACGGAAGAACTGATCTGGGGCCACTGAAACGGCTGGGTTGTGGCCGGGGGCCGCCTCGCGCTAAGGTCGGACAGCCTATCAGTGCGTATCAAACGTGCCGGGGCCCCGTGCGATCGAGGAAGGAAATGGATTCCGCAGAGATTCTTGTGCTTCAAGCCAGCTATACCAATCCGGTGCATGCAGAGGCCATCGGTGTGGTGCTCAATCATTACGCCGAAGACCCGATGGGCGGCGGCCATCCGATTGCCCCTGAACTGCTGCAGCAACTGCCCGCAGAACTGGCCAAGCGGCCTCACGCGTTCAGTGTCCTGGCCTTTGTCGGCGGCGAACCGGCAGGGCTGGTGAACTGCTTTGAAGGGTTTTCGACCTTTGCCTGCAAGCCGCTGGTCAACGTCCATGACGTGTCGGTGGTGACGAAGTTTCGAGGCCTGGGGCTGAGCCAGAAAATGCTGCGCAAGGTCGAGGACATCGCCCGTCAGCGCGGGTGCTGCAAGATCACCCTGGAAGTGCTCGAAGGTAACGCCGTGGCCCAGGGTTCCTACGCCAAATTCGGTTTTGCTCCGGGCATGTTCGACCCGAGTCACGGGCGCATGCTGTTCTGGATCAAGGAATTGCAGGCATAAAAAAAGGCGCCCGAAAAGGGCGCCCAACTGTCATCTGCGAAGCCAGAGCGGAGCCATCGCAGGTCCATCGGTAAACCTGTCTACATCAAGGACGGTAGTGCTCGGTGACCTGTGCGGTCTGGTCATCCGGCACGCGAAGCTCGTTGGCTTTCGTGTCTGTCTGCTGGCTTTGTTCGGTGTGGACCGGGAAGTTCTCCCAGTGATATCGCATCCGCTCGGCACCGCCCTCGGCGAAAGCGCCGGCGGATGCAATAGCAAGTAGACCGGCAAGGATTGCAGTCGTGGTTTTCATGGTGCCTCCTACGAAAAAAGTCGGAGCCGTTCATCCATGAATCAGAACCTCGGGGCGCAGTGTCCGTCGAGGGCATTAACCAAGGGTTAACGCGCGTTCCGTGCAGGTTTTACCGAATGTTTCCAAGGGTGGCGGACGAAGGCTGCACGCGCCGCTGACGCGTGCAGCTCGCGGGGAAGGGCGTCAGAGTTTCCAGTCGAGGCTCAGCGTCACCGTGCGCGGATCGCCCCAGAACACGCCGTTGTAGAAGCCGACGTTGTCGTAGTACTTCTTGTCGAACAGGTTGTCGACGTTCAGCGATGCCGACAGGTGTTTGTCGAACTCATAACGCGACATCAGCTTGACCACCGAGTAGGCGCCCTGACTGATTCGTGTCCGTTCGGTGATGACCCGGCCATTGGCACCGCGCCCGACCGGGCGGTTGGAATTGCCGTAGACGTCACTCTGCCAGTTCACCGCGCCACCCACGGTCAGGGCGCTCCAGTCGCCCGGCAAGCGATACGCGGTGGAGACGCGAAGCATGTTCAGCGGCTGGTTGGTGTTGGTGCGGTTTTTCTCGCCGTTGAGTGCGTGGGTGTAGGTGTAGCCGGCGGTCATGTTCCAGCCGTCATGGATTTCACCCGAGAGCTCGGCCTCGAAACCGTTGACCTTGTTGCCTTTGCCGCCGCTCTTGTAGAACTCCTCACCGGTGACCGGATCCGGTGGTACCGAGTCGTCGAGCTCGGCGACGTTGTCCTGCTTGCTCCAGAACACGGCCGTGGCCAGGTTCAGGCGCTCGTCCAGCAGGCTGCCCTTGAGGCCTATTTCATAGTTGCTGCCAACCACCGGCTCAAGGAATTTGCGATTGGCGTCGCGGTATTCCTGAGGGTTGAAGATGTCGGTGTAGCTGGCATACACGGTGTATTCGGGCGTCAAGTCGTAGAGCAGCCCCGCGTATGGCGTCCACATATCGTTGTGTTGCTGGCGGCTGGCGTCGACCGCGCTCACTTGCCGATTGTCGTCATACGTATTGTCGGCTTTTGACGCTTTCCAGCTGCCATAACGACTGCCGAGTACCGCATGCAAGTCATCGGTGAAACTCAGGCGAGTGGCCAGATATCCGGCTTTCTGGCGGGTGCTGGAGGTGGAGCCGGTCAAACTTGTGACGGTGTCGGGGAATTTGGCGATATCGCCCATGTATTTCCAGTCGCGAATCCGCCCGTAACCCGGTGGAAACGTGCCGTCGATCGTATAAGGGGAGCGCTCGCTGCGCTCGGCCTCGCCATAACCGAACATCATCTCGTGTTCGCGACCGAACAGCGCATAGGGGCCCGACACGTTGAAGTCATAGGTCTTCATTTTTTGCGTGCCGATCATGTGTGATATGTAGGCTGCCATCCCGCTGCGGTCGTCTGCGGGAAAACCGGTGCCGCCGTAGTAGACCTTGCCGTCGGTATCGCTCTGGCGATGGGTGTACGCCGCTTTTAAGTGCCAGCCGCCCGCCAGTGCCTGATCGAGGGTGGCGAAAGCGGTCTTGTCCTCGATCGGCCATGAACTCCATGACGTTGCCATGTTGGTCGAGCGGCCCAGACCGGCCTTGCCGCCGTCGGCATTCCAGTAGGGCACCGTGCCCCATGAGCTGCCTTGTACGTGCTTGTTCTGATAGTCATAGCCGACCGCGAGCACGGTCGATTCCGTCAGGTCGCCTTCGAGAATGCCGTAGCCGACTTCCCGTTGCAGCGCGTAATGGTCGCGAATTGACTGGCTGTCGCGATACGCCAGCACGCTGCGTCCGCGCAAACGGCCGTCGAAAGCAAGCGGGCCGCCCACGTCCACGTAGCTGTAGTAATCGTCGTAGCTGCCGCCGCTGACCCCGGCCAGCGCCTGCAATTGCGCGGTAGGGCGCTTGCGTACCATGTTGATGGTGGCCGAAGGATCACCTGCGCCGGTGGTCAGGCCGGTGGCGCCCCGTACCACTTCGATACGGTCGTAAATGATCGTGTCGGAATCGGACTTCATCCGGCTGAAGGTGTTGAGCATCCCGTCGATCTGGAAGTTGTTGATCGAGTAGCCGCGAGACGAATAGTTGACCCGGTCCGAGTCGTAATGCTGAACCACAACGCCCGTGGTCTGGCTCATGGCTTCGGACAATGTACCGAGCTTGAAATCATCCATCTGCTGGCGGGTCACCACGGACACCGATTGCGGGGTTTCCTTGATCGACAGGTTCAACCGCGTGGCCGTGCTCATGGCGCCGGTGGTGTAGGAAGCGGTGTCTTCAGTCGTACTGCCCAAGCCTTGGGCGGTGACGTTGGTGGAGGCCAGCTCGAGTGCCGGAGCGGCGGCCTCGGGCTGTTTTTCGGCGTCGGTTTCAGCCAGCAGATCCGGGCTCAATGCAGCACTGCACAGGCCCAGGGTGAGGGTCATGGAACGGGTGATGGGCGCGAACATCGCAGCCGACTCCTTGTCTTCGAGAGAAAGTTTCCTTTGGTTCAAAGACGAAGAGGGGGAGTGCGATTTAGTAACAAACGAGAAATATTGTCATTTCGAGGTATTGCGACAGCATGAAAAAAGGGCCGTTTCCGGCCCTTTTCAGGTTATTGCTTGACGACTTCCTTCGGCGCTTCGTCGGGCTTTTTCGGCTTCATCAGGCTGAAGTCGATCAAGGCTCGCTGCTCACGTTCGTAAGGGTTGCCGATCAGCAGCGGACGCTGTTTGAAGCTGTCGCTGACCACGCTTTTGCTGCGGTCCAGTTCATCGAAGCTCAAACCCGCCAGGTCTGCCCAGGTGTGGATCAGGTGCGCGCTGCTGTAAGGCCGGCTCAAGTCTGCGGCGAAACTCCAGTCGTGGTTTTCACGCCACTTCGGCGATGCCCACGCCATGAACGGAATGGTGTACATCGGTGCGGTCGGTTTGTTTTCGTTACGGCCCAGGGTGTTGTGGCCCGCCGAGTCGAACACGTCTTCACCGTGGTCGGAGAGGTACAGCAGGAAGCCGTTCGGATCGGACTTGGCGTAGTCCTTGATCAGGCTCGAGACCACGAAGTCGTTGTACAGCACTGCGTTGTCATAGCTGTTGTAGGTCGGCACCTGATCGTCACGCACACCGGCCGGCACGCCGTTGCGGTCCTGGAACTTGTCGAAGGTCGGCGGATAACGGTACTGGTAGCTCATGTGCGTGCCGAGCAGGTGCACAACGATCAGCTTGCGCGGTGCCGGATCGGTCAGAGCCTTGTTGAACGGCTCGATCACATCGCCATCGTATTGCGCGGCGTTCTGGTTGCGGTTGTTGTTCAGGTACACCTGCTCGTCGGCCTGTTCGGAGAAGGTCGTGAGCATGGTGTTGCGCTTGGTCATGGTCTGCTGGTTGGTGATCCAGAACGTCTTGTAGCCGGCCTGTTTCATCATGCTGACCAGCGAAGGCGTGGACAGGTACAGATCCGGGTTCTCTTCGTCGGCGAAGGTCAACACCTGCTGCAACGCCTCGATGGTGTACGGGCGCGGGGTGACGACGTTATCGAAGACCGAGAGTTGATCCTTGAGCTTGTCCAGTTCCGGTGTGGTCTTGCGCTGATAGCCATAGAGGCTCATGCGCTGACGGTTGGTCGACTCGCCGATCACCAGCACCAGGGTCGCAGGCTGATTGGCGCCAGCGTCCTTGAGGTTGTGCAGCGGCGGGATCTTGCTCGCGCTGTCGAGCATGCCCTGCATTTCGCCCAGGGTCTCGAGGTAACGGTGATAGGCCACGGCCATCTGCCAAGGCACGGCCGGTTCGATGCGGGTTTCGAATTTCTCGAAACCGCCGGCGAAACTGCCGGTGCGCTGGGTCTGCTTGATCAGCGGATAACCGACCACCGCGATCAGAATCGCCATGGCTGCCACGAAGGCCCGGCCACGCGGCATGTAGACCGGACGCAGGCGGGTCCACAGGAAGTAGGCGAACGCCGTGTGAGCGAGGAACGCGGGGATCATCCACCAGGCAAAGTACTGGGTCATGTACTCGCCGGCTTCCGACACGTTCGACTCGAACATGATGAAGATGACGCTCTGGGAGAACTCCTGCTGATAAATGAAGAAGTAACCCAGACTGGCCATCGAGCAGGCCCACAACACCACGCCGATCAGGGCGGCGAGCAGACGGGTGCGTTTGGGGAACAGCAGCATCGGTGCCAGCCACACCGCGCTCATCACGAACGCCTGGCGGAAGCCGGAGAATCCGGAGGTGCCGGTCAGCTGGATCAGCAGTTGAGTGATACCGGAGAAGTACCAGAAGAAAACAAACAGCCAGAGGAACCCGGCCCAGTCAAAACCTGCCGCAGCAGTTTTGCTGCGTTTGAACAATGCCATTCAGCACTCCAACTCGATCACCATTACCACCGCCGGGACGTTTCATGAACCAGAGCATGAAAACCGACGAACGGAAGCCGCGCGCAGACACGCACGACAGAATGGGCCGGAGTATCAACAAGCGAATGTGAAAACTTCGTTAGTTGCCGCAAATGGCAGAGAGCGGATCATGTCGGGAACAGCAGGGCAGCGGTTCCCGGATCAGGCGGGCGGTCAGGCGTGGGGTAAGCGCTGTACGCGGGGCAGAGGCTGCGGCTCAAGGCCCTGGGTCATCAGGCGCAATTGCGCCAACTCTTGTTTAAGCTGGTCGCGTTCGTCTTTCAACTGACGCAGTTCATCGCGACGGATCGTGACATACAGGGTTTGTGGCGGCATTGCTGTGTGTACTGTGCCCATTGCTCACCTCGCAAATGGCGTGTCTCAACTGCAGGTCAGCCCCGGTTTCGAGCCTTGACCTGCTATCGGCGCCGATTTTGGTTTCTTTTGCCCGCGAATGGAACTTTTTTATTTTTCATGGTCGTTGTGTCTTCGGCACGTTTCCCGACGTTATCAGTCTGGATCGGGCACAATGCCCGGAAACTTCACACCGACGCTCTGGACTAACCTCCATGAGAGCGTTGGGCTATAACCTTTGACACACTTTTATTTGTAGTAAGGAGCATCAGCACATGCAACTCGGGATTATTGGACTGGGCCGCATGGGCGGCAATATTGCACGGCGTCTGATGCTCAACGGTCACACCACCGTTGTTTACGACCGCAATACCGCCTTTGTCGACACCCTGGCCGCCGAGGGCTCTACCGGAGTCGCCGATCTTCCTGCACTGGTCGCAGGCCTGGCCAAGCCGCGTGCCGTGTGGGTCATGCTGCCGGCCGGCGCGCCGACCGAAGACACCATCGAAACCCTGAGCACTCTGCTCGAGGCGGGCGACACCATCATCGATGGTGGCAACACCAACTATAAGGACGACATCCGCCGGGCCAAGACCCTGGCCGAGAAAGGCCTGCACTACATCGACGTCGGCACCTCCGGCGGCGTCTGGGGCCTGGAGCGTGGCTACTGCATGATGATCGGCGGCGATGCCGAGACCGTTAAGCGTCTGGACCCACTGTTCGCCGCTCTGGCGCCAGGCATGGGCGACATCCCGCGCACCAAGGACCGCAAGTCCGATGACTCGCGTGCCGAGCACGGCTACATCCACGCAGGTCCTGCCGGCGCCGGTCACTTCGTGAAGATGATCCACAACGGTATCGAGTACGGCATGATGGCGGCCTTCGCCGAAGGCTTCGACATCCTCAAGACCAAGTCCAGCGAGCGCCTGCCGGAAGATCAGCGTTTCGACCTGAACGTGGCTGACATCGCAGAAGTCTGGCGTCGTGGCAGCGTGGTGTCGTCGTGGTTGCTCGACCTGACCGCCGACGCCCTGGCCAGCGACCCGAAACTCGACGGTTTTTCGGGCTCCGTGGCTGACAGCGGCGAAGGCCAATGGACCATCGAAGCGGCCATGGAACAAGCGGTGCCGGTCCCGGTGCTGTCCAACTCGCTGTTCTCGCGCTACCGCTCCCGCGGCCAGGGCACCTTCGGCGACAAGATCCTCTCGGCCCAGCGTTTCGGCTTCGGTGGCCACGTGGAGACGCCTAAGAAATGACCCATACGATCCGCAGGAAATCCAAGGCAGACCCCGCGCCACCGACCACGCTGTTTCTGTTCGGCGCCCACGGTGATCTGGTCAAGCGCCTGCTCATGCCGGCGCTGTACAACCTGAGTCGCGACGGCCTGCTGGATGATGGCCTGCGGATCGTCGGCGTTGACCACAACGCCATCACGGATGAAGCCTTCGCCAAAAAGCTCGAAGACTTCATCCGCACCGAAGTGGCGGCGAAGGTCGGCAAGGGCGATCAGATACTTGATCCGGCCTTGTGGGCCAAGCTCGCCAAAGGTATCAGCTACGTCCAGGGCGACTTCCTGGACGACAGCACTTATTCCGCGCTGGCGGCGAAAATCGCCGACAGCGGCACCGGCAACGCGGTGTTCTATCTGGCCACCGCGCCGCGTTTCTTCAGCGAAGTGGTGCGCCGTCTCGGCAGCGCCGGTTTGCTGGAAGAAAACCCCGAAGCATTCAGAAGGGTGGTGATCGAAAAACCGTTCGGCTCCGACCTGCAGACCGCCGAGGCGTTGAACGCCTGCCTGCTCAAGGTCATGTCGGAAAAGCAGATCTACCGGATCGATCACTATCTGGGCAAGGAAACCGTGCAGAACATTCTGGTCAGCCGGTTCTCCAACAGCCTGTTCGAAGCGTTCTGGAACAATCACTACATCGACCACGTGCAGATCACCGCCGCTGAAACCGTTGGCGTCGAGACCCGTGGCAGTTTTTACGAACACACCGGCGCCCTGCGGGACATGGTGCCCAATCACCTGTTCCAGTTGCTGGCGATGGTGGCGATGGAGCCACCGGCCGCGTTCGGCGCCGATGCGGTGCGGGGCGAGAAGGCTAAGGTGGTCGGGGCGATCCGCCCGTGGACCATTGAAGAGGCGCGGGCCAACTCGGTGCGCGGTCAGTACGGCGCTGGCGAAATCGACGGCAAACCACTGGCCGGTTATCGCGAAGAAGCCAACGTCTCGCCCGAAAGCACCACCGAAACCTACGTGGCGCTCAAGGTGATGATCGACAACTGGCGCTGGGTGGGCGTGCCGTTCTACCTGCGCACCGGCAAGCGCATGAGCGTGCGCGACACCGAGATCGTCATCTGCTTCAAACCGGCGCCGTATGCGCAGTTCCGTGACACCGAGGTCGATGAGTTGCAGCCGACCTACCTGCGCATCCAGATCCAGCCCAACGAAGGCATGTGGTTCGACCTGCTGGCGAAACGGCCGGGGCCGGCGCTGAACATGGCCAACATCGAACTGGGCTTCGCCTACAAGGATTTCTTCGAAATGCAGCCGTCCACCGGCTACGAAACCCTGATCTACGACTGCCTGACGGGTGACCAGACGCTGTTTCAGCGCGCCGACAACATCGAGAACGGCTGGCGTGCGGTGCAACCGTTCCTCGATGCCTGGCAACAGGACGCGAGCGTGCAGAGTTATGCCGCGGGCGAAGACGGGCCTCAGGCTGCCGATGATCTGCTGACTCGCGATGGTCGCGTCTGGCATGGTCTCGGATGAGTGAGCCGATCCGTTTTCTGTTGAGCGACATGGACGGCACGCTGTTGCTGCCCGATCACAGTCTGAGCCAGCGCACCATTGATGCCGTTCGTGCGCTGCGTGAGGCGGGCGTGTTGTTCAGCCTCGCCACCGGGCGCCCGCCCAAAGCCATGTTGCAGCAGATCGAAGCCTTGGGCGTCGATCTGCCGACCGCCGCCTTCAACGGCGGCACGATCGTCAACCCGGACGGCAGCATTCTGGTCGCACATTACCTGCCGGCCACGGTAGCGTTGACGGCACTGGCGCTGTTCGCCGATCAGCCGGATGTCGAAATCTGGGTGTTCAGCGGTGGTGACTGGCTGCTCAAGGATCCCCACGGACCGATGGTCCCGCGTGAGCAGCATGGCCTCGGTTATCCGCCGGTGGTGGTCGACAGTTTCGAGCCGTACCTGGAGCATATCGACAAGATCGTGGCGACCAGCAACAACACCGGACTGTTGATCGAGCTGGAGGCACGTTTGCTGGCGAAGGTCGAGGGCATGGCGCAGGTGTCGCGTTCGCAACCGGTGTATCTGGACGTGACGGCACTCGACGCCAACAAGGGCGCGGCTCTGGCTACTATTGCCGGTCATCTCGGCGTGCCGCTGGCGCAGACCGCAGCGATTGGCGATGGCGGCAATGATCCGGCGATGTTCCATGTCGCCGGACTGTCGATCGCCATGGGTCAGGCAGAAGACGCCGTGAAGCGTCAGGCGGACGTGGTGACCGGGCCGAACACCGAGGACGGTGTGGCTCAGGCCATCGAGAAATACATGTTACCGCTCTGATCGACGCATAAAAAAACGGGAGCCCAAGGGCTCCCGTTGTTGTTTCTACAGCCAGTAACTCACGGCATACCAGCCCAGCAACCCCATCACCACGGTGTAGGGCAACGCCATCCACACCATTCGCCCGTAG
Source organism: Pseudomonas sp. FW215-R2 (assembly GCF_058789255.1). NCBI lineage: Bacteria > Pseudomonadati > Pseudomonadota > Gammaproteobacteria > Pseudomonadales > Pseudomonadaceae > Pseudomonas > Pseudomonas sp. FW215-R2. The sequence goes on along the minus strand of NZ_JBYTBO010000019.1, from coordinate 22,392 downwards.
GACAACCGCACCAGCGGTGCAATCGCCGACGTCAGCAGAAACAGAAACGCAGCCTGACCATTGGGCGTCGCCACGCTCGGCAGATTGGTGCCGGTGTTGATCGCGATGGCCAGCGTCTCGAAATGTTCACGGCTCATATGGCCTGACAGGAATGCCTGTTTGACCTCGGTGATGTAGATCGTCGCCACGAACACGTTGTCACTGATCGCCGACAACAGACCGTTGGCGATGAACAGCATCCCCGGTTGCTGCTCGGCGGGCAAGGCCAGCACCCACTGAATCAGCGGCGCGAACAGTTGCTGATCATGGATCACCGCCACCACGGCAAAAAACACCACCAGCAAGGCTGTAAACGGCATGGCGTCCTTGAACGCGCTGCCCAGTCGATGCTCGTCAGTGATGCCGGTGAAAGCGGTGATCAGCACAATGACCATCAAACCGATCAGGCCCACTTCGGCGATGTGGAACGCCAGCCCGGCAATCAGGATCAATGCGGCTACGCCCTGTACCAGCAGCGCGGCACGTTGACGCGGGGTGCGTTCGGCATCGTCTTCGCTGGCGTAATTGGCGAGAACGGTGCGGACGTTGTCCGGCAGCAAGGTGCCGTAGCCGAACCAGCGCAGCTTCTCCAGCAACATACAGGTCAACAGACCGGCCACCAGCACTGGCAGGGAAACCGGCGCGACCTTGAGGAAAAACTCGGCGAAGTGCCAACCCATCTCATGGCCGATCAGCAGGTTCTGCGGCTCGCCAACCAGCGTGCAGACGCCGCCCAGCGCAGTGCCGACGGCGCCATGCATCAGCAGACTGCGCAGGAACGCGCGAAATTGCTCCAGATCCTCGTGATGCAGCTTGGGCAGGTGTCGGTCGTCGCTGAATTCGCTGTCCTGACGCGGATCGTTGCCGGAGGCGACCCGGTGGTAGACCGAATAGAAACCGACGGCGGCGCTGATGATCACGGCGGTCACGGTCAGTGCGTCGAGAAAGGCCGAAAGAAACGCCGACAAGAAGCAGAACATCAGCGCCAGCAGCATCTTCGAACGCACGCCCAGCAGCAGGCGCGAGAACAGAAACAGCAGCAGATCCTTCATGAAGTAGATGCCGGCGACCATGAACATCAGCAGCAGAATCACCGGAAAATTGTGCTGCAACTCTTCGTACAGCGCCTGGGGCGTGGTCATCTTCAACAGCAGGGCTTCGATCAGCAGCAAGCCGCCAGGCATCAGCGGATAGCACTTGAGCGCCATGGCCAGGGTGAAAATGAATTCGATCACCAACAGCCAGCCTGCGGCGACAGGACCTGCCGACCACAGCACCACGGCGTTGAGAATCAGGAACCCGACGATGCACGCCTTGTACCAGCGGGGCGAATGCCCGAGAAAGTTGTGCGCGAACGCCTGGGCCATCGAACCGGACATCGGTTGCTCCTTGCTTTAAGAAGCGCGCAAGTTGCCGTAAGCGTTGAGCAAGATCAAGCGCAGGACGTTTCGATTTCCGGATTTGCCGTTTTATGGGTTCAGATAGCGCGCCACCACGGCGCGGTAGTTGCCATCCAGTGAATAACCGCCGACCAGAATTCCACCGTGCGGTTGCAGTGCCAGCGATGTGGCGGTGTCGAGACTGCGGCCCAGTCGCGTACGCAGCCAGCCGTGACCGGCACCGAAACTTTGGTCGAGACGACCGTCGGCCAGATAGCGGGCGACGATGAAATCAGCCTCGACCCCGCCAATCGTCGCGCCTGTCGCGATGAGTCGACCGTCCGACATACGTTGCGCAGCACTCCACTGGCAGCCGCTGGGGCCGATGTCCAACAGGTTGGGCTGACCGTTGTTGCAGTGCAGGTCTGGGCGACCATTGCTGTGAATTGACAGCGCCATGCACCGGATCGGGTCGCGGCTGCTGCCAAAGCAATGCAAACGGTCCATGGACTGGATGACCTGATTGACCAGCGCACTGTGCCCCTGGGCCTTGAAGGCCAGGAATCCGTCCAGCGCAAAGCGTTCGTCGAGCTGCCCGTCCGGCAGGTAACGTGCGAGCAGGCCTTCCTGGGGGAAGTCGATCGCGCCGGCCACCACGATTCGCCCGTCTTCCTGCAGCAACAAGCCCCCCAGCCAGGTGTTGAGCAGCAGGTGCCGGACCATCACAAAACCTCGACCATTGAAGGTTTCGTCAAGATTGCCGCTGGGCGTGACGCGGATCAGCATGCCGACATGGTCGGCCAATGAGCAGTGGTGGTTGGCAATCAACAGAATATGCCCGTCATCCTGGACGGCGAAATCGCAGGCTTCTGCCCCCGGAACGCCAGGCGGCAGCCAGGTGTCGCGGGTGCCCATGGACAGATCGCCGGGCAAACGCACGATTTTCCGGCCGTTGTCGCCGAAGTCCAGGGCGGGTCGGCCGTGCGCATCGAACAGCGCCAGGGCGGGCAACGTGCGATGTTCGGATTCGTAATGCAGACCTGCCAGCAGGATTCGCCCGTCAGGCAAGACCTGGAGCTTGCTGCCCGTGGCTTCGAAGCCGGAGGTGAACTGGCCGATCACGCTGCCCTGAAAGCCGAAGCCAAGATCCGCAGAGCCATCATCCAGTAGACGCGCCAGGCCGAAACGGCTGCCTTGAGGGGTGACGACCTTGGCGGCGACCAGGATGCGACCTTGCGGGTCGAGCGCTACGTGTTGAGTCAGGCTGGACGTGCTGCCGGCAAAATAAACCTGAGCCACGCCGTTATTGGCAAATGTCTTGTCGAGTTGTCCGGCGTTATTCGCTAGCGCCGGGAGCGCAATAGCGGTCTGGGTTGACATGCATGCTTCTCCTTGCGAGTTGACCGATACCCGGGAGCCGGGTTGGCAACTGCATGAGCGAAACATTCAATCCCTGTAGACGCACAAGTACAACTGACAGAACTAACAGGTGGAGGGTCGTACTGTGCCAGAACAGTGTCTTTTGGAACCAGTCGCAAGCCTGCCAAGCATTCAGGTGCGAAAGTATTTGGGGAAGTTGTACAAGCAGGCTGAAGTTTAAAAAGATTCGGCAACTAACAGAAAAGGGCGGATGGCTCGAAAACCATCCGCATCGCCCTCGAATCAGTGCGGCATCGACCAGGATTGCAGTGCGTAACCCTCGTCGCTCAGTTCAGCGCGAGCCTGTTGCAACAGGTATTCAAGTTGAGCTGGATCGGAATAGGCACTGCTTGGAATGCGGGTGCGACCAATCTGCGAGTTGGTGCGGTCGATAACGGTCAGGCTCAGTTCGCCATTGCCGTCTTGTGGGGCCCAGGCCACGCATTGGAAAGGTTTAAATGCGTGGTTGGCAATCAAAAGAGCTTCGTTGATACGGAGCGGGGCGGTCATGGGGTCTTCTCTCTATAGTGCCCAATCAAGTGATGTGCCGTCGGTTGGGCTTACCGTTCGGCGAGTTACTTGTACTGATGCACGCAACCCGCTGGCGGGTCACACCGAATTTGAAGAAATTTCGACTTTCTTACATACAATCAGTCATCCGACAGTTTTTGAAAGCCTGGTGAAAGATTCAAGTCGATAGCTAACTAATAAAGCAGCTTCTTATAACTGCTTCCCTTGTACATCTATAAGCAATCGATACAAGGCGCCGTCAAATTCTTGCTAATGTTACAGCCAGGTCTGCCAAATGACTGTTTTTACAATCATTTCCTATAATTTGGCGCCAAGGAACAGTCATGAGCGAAGCGCCTGCATTACGACGTTTATTGGTCGTCGACCCTTGTGACGACTGTCACCGATTACTGCCCGGTTTACGCGCTGTCGGCTGGGACGTAGACAGTTGCAGCCTGGAAAATGCCGCTGACCGCAGTTGCGATGTCGGCCTGTTGCGATTGCAACCTTTTCACCTGGAACGTCCCGAGGCGGTCAAGGAACTGATCAGCCGCAGCGGCACCGAATGGATCGCCGTACTGAATCAGGAAGTGCTGCGCCTGCAGAATGTCGGGGATTTTGTCTGCGAATGGTTTTTCGACTTTCATACCTTGCCGTTCGACGTGTCGCGGGTGCAGGTCACCCTCGGCCGGGCGTTCGGCATGGCACGCCTGCGTGGCCAGGGCACGATTCACGTTGATCAGCCGGAACACGAGTTGCTGGGGGACAGCAAACCGATTCGCGAGCTGCGCAAACTGCTGAGCAAACTCGCTCCTACCGAGTCGCCGGTGCTGATACGTGGCGAAAGCGGCACCGGTAAGGAACTGGTCGCCCGCACCTTGCATCGGCAATCGCAACGGCACAGCAAACCGTTCGTGGCCATCAACTGCGGGGCGATTCCCGAGCATCTGATCCAGTCCGAGCTGTTCGGCCACGAAAAAGGCGCGTTCACCGGCGCCCATCAGCGCAAGGTCGGGCGCATCGAGGCCGCCAACGGCGGCACCCTGTTTCTGGACGAAATCGGTGATCTGCCACTGGAACTGCAAGCCAATCTGCTGCGCTTCCTCCAGGAAAAACACATCGAGCGAGTCGGCGGTAGCCAGCCGATCCCGGTGGATGTCCGGGTATTGGCGGCCACCCACGTCGACCTGGAAGCCGCGATCGAGAAGAAGCGCTTCCGTGAGGACTTGTACTACCGGCTGAATGTGCTGCAAGTCGTGACCGCGCCATTACGTGAGCGCCATGGCGACCTGTCGATGCTGGCCAACCACTTTTCCCATTTCTACAGCCATGAAACCGGCCGTCGTCCGCGCAGTTTCAGCGAAGACGCGTTGATCGCCATGGGTAAACACGACTGGCCGGGCAATGTCCGTGAGCTGGCCAACCGTGTACGCCGGGGCTTGGTGCTGGCCGAAGGGCGGCAGATCGAGGCCCGTGACCTGGGGCTGATCAGCCAACAGTCGATTGCCACACCGATGGGCACCCTCGAAGACTACAAGACCCGGGCCGAACGCCAGGCGTTGTGCGATGTGTTGAACCGGCACAGCGACAACCTCAGCGTGGCCGCCAAAGTGCTGGGGGTTTCACGGCCGACGTTCTACCGCTTGCTGCATAAACACCAGATCCGCTAGGGCGCGGTGCTTCTTCCGGCAAGAAGCTGAAAAGGCCCGCTGCGATGCAAGTCGCAGGGGGCCTTTTCATAGTGTCGCGGTTTAGAAGTAGTACGGGAATTTCAGGCTGAAGGAAAAGTCCGGGGCATCGTCGGTCATGCCGATGGACAGGTTAGGTACGATGGTCAGGTTGTCGGTGGCCGCAATGGTCATGCCGACGTTGAAGTAACCGGCGTTGGCGTCACTGGACACCACCGATTCCCAGTCCGCGCCATCCTGTTTCAACTTGCTCTTGCGTTGTACAAGGTCAGAGACCGAGAACGACATACTCATTTTTTCGTTCAGTGCGAAGGCTATGCCTGCGCCGATCTGGAAGCTGTCGCCGATACGGACCTTGCCCGGGGTTTTCTGGTTGACCGTGGAACTGATGTCGTCAAACGATTCCTCCAGGTTGTGGGTGTAGGACAAGCTGCCGAACAACACGGCCGGGTCAAACGTCTTGACCAGCGAAACACCCGGAGTGATCGACCAGACGCCGTTGCCGGTCGGCAGGGTGTCAGGCACGAACAGGTTGGTGTTGGCGTCGGTCTGACGCAGCTTGATACCGAACGGGTCCTTGCCGGTCGGGGCTTTCACCCGCAGGGTGACCACCGCGTCCGGGGTGTTGGCCGACTCGTCCAGGAACTTGTAGGCGATGCCGAAGTTGACGTCGCCAATGGTCGGATCCCGCGAAACATCCTGTTCCGTGGTGACGTTGGCTGCGCCCTGATTGCCGCCGCCCGACTGATAAGTCGAATCGCGATACACGACCGGCACGTTCACGTCGAACTGCCAGCGGTTATCGAAGTTGTAGCGGCCCGTCAGGTCGAGGGTCCAGGTATCGGCCTTGATCCGGTCGAGGTTGATGTTGCCCAGAAAGATCGAGTCCAGTGCCAGGAAGCCGTTGAGAATCAGCTGGCGAGTGTCATAACGCGAATAGGTTATGCCGGTTTCAAAGCTGAACTTGCCGCCGCCAAAGAAGCCGCTGGCCTCGTCGTACAGGTTGGACACACTCTGTGCAGGTTGCGAATCGTCGGCAAGCGACTGGCCGTAAGAAGCGCCACTGCCCCCGGCGGCGCCCCCCGACGCTGCTGCGGCCCCGGTACCGGTGGCCACTTTCGGATTGCCTTTCATGTCTGCTGGCGATTTGGCCAGACGTTTGGGTGGTGGGGAAGCCGGTTGATCTTCGACCTGGCGGACCCGTTGCTCGAGTACCGCCAGGGCTTTTTGTTGTACTTCGTATCGTTGCTTCAGCTCCAGAAGTTCCTGTTTCAGGGTCTCCACATCCGCATCGGGTGCTGCTTGCAGCATCGCCGCGGGTAGAAGAGTACTCAAACATACAGCGGCACGCAGTGATACTGATCGATACATGAATAAGCCGTCCCTTTAAGCCCAATGATCGAGACTCAGCGTAGTTCAATATCCGATATTGCGTAGTGCTCTGAGTTGACTCAAATTGCAGTCAAGCGCGCCGGCGCTCATGCCGTTATTACTAAGGACAACATTGAGTTGCGTCAGGTTGTTGACGACGTTTGCATTACCGAGCAAACGGGTGTTTTGCAGCAGCCCGCCCTGGGCTACCTGTTGCAGGGCTGTGCCCTGATTGCCTGCGGCCTGGATGGCCATTTGTACGCCACCACCGGTGGCCGAAACGGCGACGCTGCCGGCGGCATTACTGCCGGAAATCGTTTGTCCGGCCATCAAGGCTTGCCCTTGAGCCGGTATCAGCGCCGGTGCCTGGTTGGCTTCCGAAACGTTGATCGCAACGTTGTTGTAGGCCGAGTTGCCGTCGCCGGCGGCGCGAACGCTTTGTGTCACGCCTTGGGAACTGTTGAGTCCTGCGCCACCAATGACTGAGCCGGTACCCGTTTGCAGGGTGCTGCCGTTACCGGTTTCCTTGATGGTCGAGACATAGAATTCGGGTTTTACGGTTGCTGCCTGTAGTTGCATCGCGGTTGAGGCCCCGATCAGATCTCCGCTGGCGTTGCGCCAGGTACTGCTCATGACGATGCCGAAGCTGATGATCCGCCCCGGCATGACATAACGACCGCGAAGCTGTGACAGCTCCGAATCCTGGATTTCGATGGGTTTGAATCCTGCATTGGCATAGCCTGAAGCACTCGCTGCCAGGCAGGCAGCGGCCAGCCAGTATGAGGTTTTCATCTGCTGCTCCCGGGACATCCAGCCCCATTCTTTATAATCGGCGATTAAAAGAAGTCGCTCTGTATGAACCCGAAGTCCATCAATTCAGCATCTTTGACGGGGTTGAAGTTATCCAGCTTGTTCTTGGCGGTCAGCGGTGCCGGAGGACTGCGTAATGCATTGGTCTTGTCGTATCCGGGGCCGACGATGGCAAAGACAATGCCGTTCCAACCTTTGACAAAGTCATCATGTTTGTAGCGTTTATGGCCGAGAACCGGGTCTCCGATGTAAACCCAATCCTTGTCCGCTCGCTGCAGCACGACGAAATGCTTGTAGCCGCGAATTTCCATCAGTACCACCACCGGGATAGTGACCGCGTCGAGTTTTTCCGGTGGAATCTTGTAGCCCCTGGCGCGCATGCCGATGCTTTCTATGTAGCGCTTCATGTCCAGCATGGAAAAACCTTGAGTACGGACAAGGTCCTGGTCAGCGTTGACCAGCATGCCTTTGATGATGTGCTCTTCATCGACGTCGAGCCAATAAGCCTGGCGCAGTACCGTAGCCAGTGCGGCGGCGCCGCAGCTGAAATCGGTTTTTTGTTCGACGATGTCGGAAAACTTGCGCTCACGAATGCTTTGCACGTTTTTGTAGACCAGTACGCCACCGGGCAGGGCAGCCACGGGCATCTGGGCAGCCTGGGTCAGACCAGAGAGGCAAAGCAGGGCGAGGAGGGCAGTCTTACGCATGATCGATACGCCTTTGCGGACTGAGGAAAAGCCCCGTTTCCGGGGCTTTCGTTTCGATCGCGATTACATGCAGGCTTTGCAACCTGCAGCGATGGACAGCGAGTTGCTTTGTTGGTTGCCAACGCCAGCAGCGTTGTTGAAGCCACCGTTACCCGACCAGCCATTGCCAACGTTGGTCATGCTGGCATTGTTGGTGACAGGGTTTTTCCAGCCGTCTGGGGTCATCACTTGTTGAGTGGTTACGCCAGCCAGACCGAAGACACCCACAGCAACGAAGTCAGATTTCTGATCTTTGCCGCCGCCGTTGCCGCCGTGGCCTCTGTCGTCGTTGCCATAACCGCCGTGACCATGACCATGATCATCGTCTTTGGTGGTTGCGGTGCCTGCGGCCACGAATACGCCGCCTGCGGTAAATGTGCCAGTGAGCGTATCTTTTTTGTAGGTCTGGGTGCCGTTGTTGGCCACTTGAAGACCGGTGGTGCTTTGGTTGGCGGCAGCAGCGGCTTGCGCTACACGACCACCGGACACAGCGATTGCCAGGTTGTTTTTCTGTTGGTTGAAGTTGCCGGCAGCGTTGTTCACGCCAATGTTACCCGAGCCGCTGTTGCCGACGTTGTTCAGGCTGGCGTTGGCAGTGCTGGAGTAGTTGGCGACACCGTTGTTGGTGTTGACTTGAGTCGCGCTGGAGGCGGATACGGCGGAGCCGAAGATGAAGCTTTCGTCAGCGGTTGCCAGAGCAGCGGCGTTGTCTTGTTGGTTGCCATCGCCAGCGGCGTTGTTCACCCCGATGTTGCCGTTGGCGCCATTGACGGCATTACTCACGCCAGCGTTGTTTTGGGTGCCCTGGTTCAACACGGTGTTACCGCTGTTGTTTTGCACATCAAGCACTGCGGCACCGGCGCCTGCGCCGATTTGCAGCAGTTCTTCCAGGGTTGGGCCTTTTGGATCATGGTCATGACCATGCCCATTGCCGTGCCCGTTACCATGACCGTGATTGTTATCATCACGACCGCCTGCCTGTGCTGCGATTGCCATCACTGCTGCGAGAGCGAAAACCAGTGGTTTGAGGGCCATTGTAGGTTTCATGGTGTTTCTCCGTCGTGCTTATTAGTTGGTTAAGTGTTGGTACTTTCTAATTGCACTGCTTCTTGTTTGGGTCAGTCAGCGACCCGGATGCTCAGGGTGTTAGCCATTCGGTTCCCCACCCCGGCACTCTGGTTCACCTGGATTACCCCTCGGCTGCCGGTGAAGGCCTGATCACTTGTCGTGACCTGGCGACTGCCGGGTGAGGTACCAGTTGCTCCTGAGCTCGGTAACAACGCCACGTTCTGTTGGGAAAGGGCGCTATCGTCAACGCTCTGCGGCGCAGCGCTGATGCTGATGCGCATGGCGTTGGCCATCTGGTTGTTGGCCCCGGAACCCTGGTTCACGCCCAGTGCACCGTTGCCGTTACTGAATGAGGTACCGCCGATGGTGGAGCTCGCGTTGATCGAGCGGTCGGCGGGGGTATCGAGTTTCTGGTGAATGGTGGTGGTGGCGCTGGCCGACGTGCCGATGGCAATCGACTTGACGTTGGTCTGTTGCTGTTGGTCGCCGGCGGCCTGGTTGACGTTGAAGTTGCCGTTGTACTGCACGCCGGAGTTCTGAATGTTGGCGCTGTCCACGGCGCTCGGATCGGCCATGACGCTGGTGCAGCCAAGCAGAGCAAGCAGGAGCAGGGAACGATTCATCTTATTGGCCTCCGGCCATGCGGGTCAGCGGAGCCAGACCGGTGCTGAGGGAGCGGTTGATGGTGTTGGAAATCGTGCCACCGCTACCGCCGCCATGACCGGCTCCCATGCCGGGCAGACCGTTTGGATTGGTCAAGACGTTGGTGCCGGGCAGGCTTGACCCTACGGCCATGTTTCCGCGAATGGATGCGCCACTGGCTACACTGGCAAATTCACCGTCACTGAGTTCGGTGCTGGTCATTGCCTGGTCGATACGACCCGAAGGGTTGGCATTCACGGTGGTCGGGTAAGGGTCTTTGCCGGGAGCGCTGCGTCCGATGGGGATGGGCTGGACGTCGCGATTGAGCACGATCACGCCATTGCCTTCGGCCTGAACGTTGAAACTGAGGAAAGTGCTGGCAGCTGATCCGATCAGCAGAAGGCAAGTGAAGGCTTTATTGAAATTTCCCACGGCGGCAATTCCTTCTTCAGTGGGCTGGGCCTGGTCAGCGTTGTGAAGGAGAGAGCGAAAGCTGTGCCGCTTTTTAAATATTCAAGGATCTCAATGGGTTGGATGGATGGCGTGCAGCCTTGATACAAAAGCTGTTTCACGATTGAAACAACCCTCTGTCGGTGCGGGTGGCTATAGTCGTTGCAAAGCTCTGGAACAAGGGTTTGCGAGCATGTGTTTCACAGGCGTAACAAGTCGGGTGACAAAGCGATGAAGGCCGTTGAGACGGGCACTTTGCACCCAAGGGAGTGTTTCAGGATCGGACACTTTGACCCCAAAGCAGGGGAAACCGACCCGGGAAACGGGGTCAGCCTTGCAGCAGGTTTCGCACGGCGTCGAAAGCTTGAATCTGCCGTGCGGCCCAGTCGCCCTGAATGATCCGGACCGGTTGGCGATGCTGCTCCAGCCAGGCCTTTGTGGCGTTGTAGAACGCCAGTCGTTCACTCAGTTGCGGCTGGCAGCGTTGGCCATCGTCAGTCCAGTCGATCTGCTCCGGGGAGAGCAACAGGTGCAGGTCGTAATGGCGGGCCAAAAGCTCTGTTTCCAACCAGGCCGGGCACTCGCCGAACAATGTCTGGCTCCACAGCATATTGCTCAGCAGGTGCGTGTCGAGGATCAGCAGCGGCGGTTGTTGCGCTCGTGCGTCGTCTTCCCATAGCAACTGGCCGCGAGCGATCTCGGGGATATCGGCGAGGCAGGTGTCCCGTGGATTCTGCTCGATGAACCAGCGCACGTACTCGTCCACCTGCAGGCCGCCGAACTGTTGCTGAAGACCGGCCGCCAGCCAGCTCTTGCCGCTGGACTCCGGCCCGGTGAGGACGACGACTTTCATGTGCGCAACGCCGGATCGGCGCGCCATTCCCGCCAGCCCAGCACCGCGATCAGGGTGAACAAGGCGTACAACGCAGCGGTGAGGTAAAGCGCCTTATAAAGGAACAGGCCGACGAAGATCACATCCAGCACGAACCACAATGCCCAGCATTGCAGGCGCTTGTGGGCCATCCAGAATTGCGCGACGAGGCTGAAACCAGTCAGTGCGGCGTCGAGCCAGGGTTGCGCGGCATCGGTCCAGTGCGCCATGGCGGCGCCCAGCAGCAGACTGCCGACGCTGCCGATGGCCAGCCCTTTGAGGATTGAAGGCGTGTCGAGCCGGCTGACCTGACGGCCGTCATGCATCGTCCCGGCCCGGGTCCATTGCCACCAGCCGTAGACTTGCAGGGCGGCGTAAACCACCTGCAGCAACATGTCCGAATACAGCTTCACCTCGAAGAAGACCCAGCTGTAGAGCAACACCATGACCAGCCCGATCGGCCAGCACCAGGGATTCTGTTTGACCGTCAGCCAGACGGCGATCACACCGAGGGCGGCGGCAAACAGTTCGAGCCCGGACATGCAAGATCCTTGGAGGGAGTAAAAGAGGGGGCGGATTGTACCCAAAAACCTGTGGGAGTGAGCCTCCCACAGGGCAACAACGTCAGACGCGGAACTGGCGCAGCAATCCGTTCAACTGCTCGCTCAACTGGCCCAGCCGCACACTGGCGGCACTCGACTGCTCAGCGGCCATTGCGGTGCTGTGGGACAGGCCGGCGGCCTGGGTGACGTTCTGGTTGATGTCCTCGACCACGTGCGCCTGTTGCAGGGTCGCACTGGCGATCGACGCGTTCAGGCCGTTGAGGTTGCGCAGCGCCTGGCCGATGGCATTCAGGCTCGCACCGGCCAGTCCGGCCTGCTCGATGGTCAGTTGCGAGGCCTTGCTGCTGTCACCGATCACTTTCACGGCGGCTTCGGAATGGTTTTGCAGACGCTCGATCATCGACTGGATTTCCGCCGTGGATTTCTGCGTGCGTTGCGCCAGCAGGCGGACCTCATCGGCCACCACCGCAAAACCACGCCCCTGTTCGCCGGCACGGGCGGCTTCGATGGCGGCATTGAGCGCCAGCAGGTTGGTCTGTTCGGCAATCGAGCGGATTACCTCCAGAACGCTGCCGATCTGCGTGCTTTCGGTCGCCAAAGTACGAATGACTTCGACCGCCTGATCGATGGTGCCGGACAGCTTGTCGATTTGTTGCAGGCTGCCGTCGATGTTGATCTGGCCCTGTTGCGCCTGCGCCTCGGCATCACGCATTTCGTTGGCGGCATGCTCGGCGTTCTTCGCCACATCCTGCACGCCGTAAGTGACTTCGTTGATGGCGGTCGCCACCAGTTCCATCTGCTGCGACTGTTGCTGGCTGCGCTGCTGGGCCTGACTTGCGTCATTGCCCAGTTCAGTGGAGGACTGGCCCAGCGCACTGGCCGACACCTGCAAATCGCCGATCACCCGGCGCAGCTTGGCGGTGAAGGCATTGAAGTGATGCGCCAACTGCGTGACTTCGTCCTGACCGTGGGTGTCGAGGCTGCGGGTCAGGTCGCTTTCGCCGCTGGCGATGTTGGCCATGGCGTTCACGGTTTCCTGCAACGGGCGGACGATGCTGCGGGCAATCAGGATCACCAGCACGCCCATGATCAGTGCGATCACCAGGCCGACGACGGAAGCCTTGATGACCTGGCCCTGAAACTCGGCCTGTACATCGTCGACGTACACGCCGGAACCCAGTACCCAGCCCCATGGCTCGAACAGTTTCACGTAGGAGGTCTTGGCCACCGGTTCACTGGCACCGGGTTTCGGCCAACGGTAGTCGACCATGCCGGCGCCCTTGGATTTGGCGATGGCAACCATTTCGTTGAACACCGCAAAACCGTCCGGATCGCGGATCGCCGAGAGGTTCTGGCCTTCAAGTTTGGGATTGGTCGGGTGCATGACCATCACGGGCGTGAGGTCGTTGATCCAGAAGTAATCGTTCTGGTCATAACGCAGGCCGCGAATCGCGGTCAGTGCCTGCTTCTGGGCGGCGTCGCGGGTCAGGGTTCCGGCCGCTTCCAGTCCCTGGTAATAGGTCAGCAAACCGCTGGCGGTCTGCACCACGTGTTGGGTTTTCTGGGCCTTGGCGTGATACAGGTCATCGTGGATCTGCTTGAGCATCAACAGGCCCAAGGTCAGCAGCATGACCACCGCCACAATCAAGATGAGCCACAAGCGTCGGCTGATCGACACACTGCGCAAGCTGTTCATAACGCTGTCACTCCGATTTCTTTTTCTTGTAATAAATCACCGCCAGCATCCAACCACGTTTCCATGGCCGGGCATACGCGACCCAAGTCGTAGAACGCGGCAGCGCTATTACGGCTTGTCTGATAGGATTTCGGCCCCGCGCGTGAAAACCTGAACCCAAGTTGCCATTTCACGGAATTTTGACTGTTTCGTGTGGATCCTTTGCGCGCGGAATCGGTACAGCAACAAACAGCTACGCTGAACGCAGTGAACGTAAAAAAATACTATCGGGGCATGCCGCTGAGCATCGCTCTTTGGGGGATTGATGGATCTTTGGACCGCCTTGCAGGCACTGATTCTTGGAGTTGTAGAAGGGCTGACGGAGTTTTTGCCCATTTCCAGTACCGGACACCAGATCATTGTCGCCGACCTGCTGAACTTCGGTGGCGAACGCGCCATGGCGTTCAACATCATCATCCAGCTCGGCGCGATTCTCGCGGTGGTCTGGGAGTTTCGCCGCAAGATTCTCGACGTGGTCATCGGTTTGCCGACTCAGCCGAGTGCGCGACGCTTTACCGCCAACCTGCTGATCGCCTTCCTGCCCGCCGTGGTGCTGGGCGTGATCTTTGCCGATCTGATTCACAAGTACCTGTTCAACCCGGTCACCGTGGCGACGGCGCTGGTGGTGGGCGGCATCATCATGTTGTGGGCCGAGCGTCGGCAGCATGAAGTGCACGCCGAAACCGTGGACGAGATCACCTGGAAAGATGCACTGAAGGTCGGCTTTGCCCAATGCCTGGCGATGATCCCGGGCACCTCGCGCTCCGGCTCGACCATCATCGGCGGCCTGTTGTTCGGCCTGTCACGCAAGACCGCCACCGAGTTCTCGTTCTTCCTGGCGATGCCGACCATGGTCGGTGCGGCCGTGTACTCGGGCTACAAGTACCGCCATCTTTTCGTGCCGGCGGACTTCCCGGTGTTTGCCATCGGTTTTGTCACGGCGTTCGTTTTCGCCATGATCGCTGTTCGCGGCTTGCTGAAGTTCATCGCCAGCCACAGCTACGCGGCCTTCGCCTGGTACCGGATTGTTTTCGGCCTGTTGATTCTGGCGACCTGGCAATTCGGCTGGGTGGACTGGGCGGCGGCCAAGGCATGAATGACTCCCGCGCACGCCGGCCGGATCGCGGTCCTTCCGGTGGCAGCATCCAGCATCTGAAGTTGAAGCTGATGGTGTTGCTGATCGTCTGTGCGTTGCCGCTGTTCGGTTCGCTGTCGATGTGGCTGCGCGGAATCTCACTGGTACCGCTGACGGCCTACGGAATTGTCAGCGTGCTGGCGTTCTTCCTGTACTGGGCCGACAAGCGCAAAGCTCGCGCCGAGGCCTGGCGCACCCCGGAGAACGTCCTGCACGCCGTGGAACTGGCGGGCGGCTGGCCGGGTGCGTTGATCGCCCAGCAAGTATTCCGGCACAAGACGCGCAAGGTGTCGTTTCAGATTCTGTTCTGGGTGATCGTCGCGCTGCACCAGGTGTTCTGGATCGATCAGTTGTTCCTCGGCTCGAACCTGTTGGCGCTGGGTTAGGGCTACAGCAGCAAACCCACCTGGGTTTTCTTCGGCAGCTTGCTCACCACCAACTGGTGAGAACGTTGCAGCAACCCTCGCAGTTCCTCGGCGCCCAAAGGGTAGGGCGGGTGCATGATGATCCACTGCGCCCGTGCCAGATACGGCGCCGGGTGAATGCCCGGCCGGTCGCAATGACCGAGAAACAGATCCTTGTCGACCTTGAACGCCAGCGACTCACCGCGCAGCCCCTGCAGGGCGAACATCTTGTTGCCGGCAATCGAAAACACCCGCACGCCGCCCCATTTGTAGTCTTCTTGAGCGCCGGGCAATGCCAGGCAAAAATCCGCGACGTCCGCTTCGCTCAACTTTCCTTGTTTCATAACAATCGCTCTCCACAGGCATTAAACGACTCAACCAGATGATCGATCCAGGCACGCACCGCCGGCATCACTCCTCGCCGGTGCGGATACACCGCTTGCAACCAGCCGCCGGGCAATGACCATTCCGGCAGCAACTGCACCAGCGTGCCGTTGTTCAGTTCCGCTTCGCAATACATCATCGGCAGCAGGGTGAAACCCTGGCCGGCCAGCACGCAGGCCTTGCGCACGATAAAGTCGTCGATCCCCAGCCGGGCCTCCAGCGCCAGATCGCAACTTTTGCCGTGCTGATCGAGCAGGCGCACATGCACCATGCGATCGGCTTCCAGTGCGCCCAGCACCGGCAGGTTTTTCAGATCCTGCGGGTGATTGATTTCCAGACCCTCTATAAAAGAAGGACTCGCCACGACCACCATTTGCGCCTGGCGCAAACGGCGGGTGACCAGCATCGGCTCTTCGGTGCCGTGCTCGCGCACGCGCAGGGCCACGTCGATGCCTTCGGTGATCAGATCGACCCGGCGATTGATCAGGGTGACTTCCAGTTGCACCTGCGGGTACTTGCCCAGGAAGTTGCTGATCACCATCGGCAGCATTTCATGGGCAAGCCCCGTCGGGCTCGAAACCCGCAGACGTCCACGGGGCTCGCTGGACATACTGGCCACCGTCTCATCAGCCATTTCCGCTTCCAGCAGCATCGCCTGACAATGACGCAAATAGCGCTCGCCAACCGCAGTCAGCTTCAGTTGGCGGGTGGTGCGTTGCAGCAAGCGCGCGCCGAGGCGTTCTTCCAGTTCGGCGATCCGCCGCGAGAGTCGCGACTTGGGAATGCCCAGCAAACGGCCGGCAGCGGCAAATCCGCCGGCCTCGACCACTTTGGCAAAATAGTAGAGATCGTTGAGGTCTTGCATGGGGAAATCCGACTGTTCTATCAGTGGGACAAACTATCGCATTGTTGCCGTCTAATCAGCTATTGGTTTCGTAGGTAGGATTGTCTCCATTCCGTCGCCACCGGCGATTCTTTCCAGGAGATTCCAAATGAAACTGCTGCACATCGATTCGAGCATTCTGGGCGACAACTCCGCTTCCCGTCAGCTGAGCACCGAAGTCGTCAAAGCCTGGCAAGCCGCTGAGCCAGCTGCTGTCGTGACCTATCGCGACCTGGCTGCAGACGCCATCAGCCACTTTTCGTCGACCACTCTGGTCGCCGCCGGCACCACCGCTGAACTGCGCAACGCCGCACAACAGCACGAAGCCGAGCTGAGCGCCACCACCCTGGCCGAATTCATCGCCGCTGACGCCATCGTCGTTGCCGCGCCGATGTACAACTTCACCGTTCCAACCCAGCTCAAGGCCTGGATCGACCGCATCGCCGTCGCCGGCCAGACCTTCCGCTACACCGAAGCCGGCCCTGAAGGCCTGTGCGGTGGCAAGAAAGTCGTGATCGTCTCCACCTCGGGCGGCATTCACGCCGGTCAGGCTTCGGGCGTTGCTCACGAAGACTACCTGAAACTGGTGTTCGGCTTCCTCGGCATCACCGACATCGAAATCGTCCGTGCCGAAGGCCTGGCCTACGGCGAAGAAGTTCGCAACAACGCCATGAGCGCGGCTCACACCCGTATCAGCGAGCAACTGTTCGCCGCTGCGTAAGGCTTTCGTAAAGAACAGCTCTCGTTCAGGCAATACCCAAAAAACTCTGTATTCTGGCTCTGCAAGGGCCAGATGCGGAGTTTTTTGTTTCCGACTGTTACATAATCTGGCCCGGGTTATGCAGTCTGATGATCAACGTCTGAGTGCAACGCCGCGCCGGATCACCGAACCTCGGAGTTTCGGGCGTCGTAACACAACGGATCTTTCGATTGAGTAACAACAGGGTGGGGCATCCCATGATGCGTCTTTGTGCAACGTTACTGATTTGCCTGCTCGGCAGCCTGAATTCAGTGCACGCAGCCCCCGGCCAGCACCCGCGCTGGAGCGTCGGTTATCACGAGATGACGTTCCTCGACCCGCTCGACCTGCAACCGATGCGCGCCATCGCGTTCTACCCCTCCACCGACCGCGAACACATGAGCCTGCTCGAGGGTTACTCGGTCGAAGCCGGCGAAGACACCAAGGTCGCCCTCGGCCGCTTTCCGATGCTGATGCTGTCCCACGGCAACACCGGCACGCCACTGGCGCTGCACGACCTCGCCACATCGCTGGCCCGCAAGGGCTTTGTGGTGGTCGCGGTGATTCATCCCGGCGACAACTCCAAGGATCACAGCCGCCTCGGTACCTTGAGCAACCTCTATGGGCGCCCGATCCAGATTTCCGAAGCCATTACCGCCACCCTCGGTGACCGTATGCTTGCACCGTTCGTGAACGCCGATCAGGTCGGCGTGATCGGTTATTCGGCGGGGGGCGAGACCGCGTTGATTCTTTCCGGCGCGCAGCCTGACCTGGATCGCCTGCGCCGTTACTGCCAGGAACGTCCGGACGACCGCGACGCCTGCAACACCCAGGGCGAGCTGATCGTTGATCGCGATGACTTGCAGCCGGTGGCCGATCCGCGCGTGCATGCGTTGCTGCTGATGGCGCCGCTGAGCCTCAAGTTTGGTCGTCACACCCTGGCCGACGTGCATGTGCCGGTGCTGCTGTACAGCGGCGACGGCGACAAACTGGTGGCCTTCGACAAGAACGCTGCCGCCCTGGCGCGCAAACTGCCGACTGCGCCGGACTTCAAGTTACTGGCCGGGGCAGGGCACTTCGTGTTCATGGCGCCGTGCAATGAAGAGCAGATTCGTGCGATGCCGGCCCTTTGCACTGATGCCGATGGCGTGGATCGCGAAGACATTCACCGCAACCTGATTTCCGAGGCCGGGCGGTTCTTCTCCCATGCGCTGGGCAAACCGGATCGGGCCGGGATGCAGACGGCGGATCAGTAAAGGCTCAGGCCATCGCCCGACGCTTGAGCCACAACGTCAACGCCAGTCCGGTCACGGACAGCAGCGCTGCGATCAGGAAAATCCACGAATACCCCAGATTCAACGCCACCGCGCCCATCAACGGCCCGGCAATCGCCAGCGCCAGATCGAAAAACACCGCGTAGGCACTCAGCCCGGCCCCGCGGCTGGAGTTCGGCACTTGCTTGATCGCTTCAACCCCCAGCGCCGGATACACCAGTGACAGACCAAACCCGGCCAGGCCAGCGCCAATCAGTGCATACCCGGTCGACGGTGCGAGCCACAGCAGCAACAGGCCGACGGTCTCGATGCCCATGCAGGCGATGGCGGACGCAAAGCCGCCAAATCGAGCGATGGCGGAAATGAACAGCAGCCGCGACAGGATGAAGCACACGCCGAACACCGTCAGGCAGTACGCCGCACCGGTCCAGCCGCGATTGAGGTAATAAAGGGTGATGAAGGTGGTCAGGGTGCCGTAACCGATCGAGGCCAGGCTCAAGCTGGCACCAAATGGCGCTATCCGCCCGAACACCGCCCAGAATGGCAAACGCTCGCCACGCACCACCGGCACCGAAGGTTTGTTGCGGATCAACAGCAGGGCACCGGCCGCCAGTACCGATAATGCGATCCCCAGGCTGGTAAAACCGTAATCGGCCACCATCAGCACGCCCAGCGGTGCGCCGATCGCAATGGCGCCGTAAGAAGCAATGCCGTTCCAGCCGATGGAGCGGGCGGTGTGTTCCGCGCCCACTTGGCCCATGCACCAACTGATGGTGCCGACACCGATCAAGCCCTGCGCAATGCCGAGCAGCAAACGCCCGGCGATCAAAATGATCAGGCTCGCGAGCGGGAAGTCCTGCAGCAGTGTGGAAATCAGCGTCAGCAAGCCGCTGAGCACAATCCCCGACAAGCCATAAACGATCGCCCGTTTGGTCCCGACGGTATCCGACATGCGCCCGGCCATCGGCCGGCTGAGCAGGGTGGCCAGGTACTGCGAGCCAATCACCAGCCCCGCAACGATAGCGCTGAAACCCAATTGCTCATGTACATAGCCGGGCAACACCGCAATCGGCAGACCGATGCAGAGGAAGGCAATAAAGGTATAGAAAACGATGGAGACGATCTGCAGGGTGATCGCCATGGAGCTTTGCGGTGGCTGTTGCTGCGCAGACATGAGGACTCGTTCGCGGGCGGCGGTGGGAGAGTCCGCATCATGGCTTGGCGCTGAAATAAAAGGAAGCAGGCTAACTATTTTTCCTCGGCGCAAAAAAAAGCCCCGTCACAAGGACAGGGCTTTCCGTTTACAGCTCGAATCGACTTAGAACACCACGCCTTGGCTGCGCAGGTAATCGTCGTAGGTGCCGCTGAAGTCGGTCACGCCGTTCGGGCTCAGCTCGATGATGCGCGTGGCCAGGGACGATACGAACTCACGGTCGTGGCTGACGAAAATCAGCGTGCCCGGGTAGTTTTCCAGCGCCAGGTTCAGCGCCTCGATCGATTCCATGTCCAGGTGGTTGGTCGGTTCGTCCATGATCAGCACGTTCGGCTTTTGCAGGATCAGCTTGCCGAACAGCATGCGACCTTGCTCACCACCGGAGATCACCTTCACCGACTTGAGGATCTCGTCGTTGGAGAACAGCATCCGGCCCAAAGTGCCGCGAATCATTTGCTCGCCCTGAGTCCACTGACCCATCCAGTCGAACAGGGTGACGTCGTCTTCGAAGTCGTGAGCGTGGTCCTGAGCGTAGTAGCCCAGTTCGGCGGCGTCGGTCCACTTGATGCTACCGGCATCCGGCGTCAGTTCGTTGACCAGGGTGCGCAGCAGGGTGGTCTTGCCGATACCGTTCGGGCCGATGATCGCAACGCGCTCGCCAGCTTCAACCTGGAAGCTGAAGTCCTTGAACAGCGGCTTGCCGTCGAAGCCTTTGGCCATGTGCTCGACGATGACCGCCTGGCGGTGCAGCTTCTTGTTCTGGTCGAAGCGGATGAACGGGCTCACCCGGCTCGAAGGCTTGACTTCGGCCAGCTGGATCTTGTCGATCGCCTTGGCGCGGGAAGTGGCCTGCTTGGCTTTCGAGGCGTTGGCCGAGAAGCGGCTGACGAACGATTGCAGTTCCGAGATCTGCGCTTTCTTCTTGGCGTTGTCCGACAGCAACTGCTCGCGGGACTGGGTCGCCACGGTCATGTATTCGTCGTAGTTGCCCGGGAACAGGCGCAGCTCACCGTAATCCAGGTCAGCCATGTGAGTGCACACGCTGTTCAGGAAGTGACGGTCGTGGGAGATGATGATCATCAGGCTGTTACGCTGGGTCAGAACGTTTTCCAGCCAGCGAATGGTGTTGATGTCCAGGTGGTTGGTCGGTTCGTCGAGCAACAGCACTTCCGGATCGGAAAACAGTGCCTGCGCCAGCAACACGCGCAGTTTCCAGCCCGGCGACACTTCGCTCATCGGGCCGAAGTGTTGCTCGATGCCGATCCCCAGGCCCAGCAACAGTTCGCCGGCACGGGATTCGGCGGTGTAGCCGTCCATTTCAGCGAATTCGGTTTCCAGTTCGGCCACGGCCATGCCGTCTTCTTCGCTCATTTCCGGCAGCGAGTAGATGCGATCGCGCTCGGCCTTGACCTTCCACAGCTCTTCGTGACCCATGATCACGGTGTCGATCACGGTGAATTCTTCGTAGGCGAACTGGTCCTGGCGCAGCTTACCCAGACGCACGTTCGGCTCGAGCATGACCTGACCGCCGGACGGATCGAGATCGCCGCCGAGGATTTTCATGAAGGTCGACTTGCCGCAACCGTTGGCGCCGATGAGGCCGTAACGGTTACCCGCGCCGAATTTGACCGAAACGTTTTCGAATAGCGGCTTGGCGCCGAACTGCATCGTGATGTTAGCTGTGGAGATCAATTGCTTTACCTATCAATGGGTTGCGAGCCGCACATCTGGCGCTTGGGCCATTCCTGGGGCATTTTGGAGCTTTTCCATCTCTCCCCGGTCGCCACTGGAATTGAGCCAGCGGGCATAGGTCGAGAGCAGCATCTGGACGCTGTGTCCAAGCTGTTGGGCTATAAAGGCGGGATTCATGCCAGACATTACGCATATTGTCGCATAAGTATGACGGCAGTTGTACGGCGGCCGATAACGAACCTTCAGCCTTTCCAGCGCAGGGCCCCATCGTTTGTACAGATCCGACGTCTGCTTGATGTCTTCGCTCTTCCTGGAAGGCCGGAACACGCAGAGCTTAGTCTCGACCTTGCCAATCCCCTTGGCGCGTCGGTGGGTGTTCTGGCGGGCAAGCTCGAGCGCGTGGGGTGCGCGTTCGTTCAGTAGCACAAACCGATCCTTGCCGGTTTTGATTCGTTCCTCGAGCATGCCGTAGCCCAAGGAAACCCTGAAGGCAAATAGCAAAAATAACTGCCCACAGAAAGGGGCAGTCAGGGATGTTGTGTTTCGGCTTCGGTTGTCAGGCCAGCAGATACGCAATAGATGCGATGGTGGCAGCGTATGCTGTTAGTGAGTAGTAAAAGATGGAGTGCTGAGCTTTTTTGAGATCATCTTTTGTAACCATTTGCAGGAGAATTGAATTTGCTTTTTCTGTGGCTTCATTTGTTTTGATAGATGTCAGGTTTAGCTTTTCCTGGATTTTCTCAAGAATGGCTGCCTGATTTTTGGCTGGAGTAACATCGTGGATTAATGCCGCCTTTGCTCTTTGGCGAATGGACAGCGGGGCGCTTTCATCCAGAGCGATCGAAGAGGCGAAAGCGACAACGGATTCGGGTTGTAAAATATCTGCAGTTGCTGCGTTATTGGTTAAGTTAATCTTGCCTGTGAGTGACCCGACTTCTTGATTCATTTAATGCCCACTCCTTGAGCGATGTTTCTAGCGTATTAATATTTCGTATCCCCGCTTTCATGCGGTCAGGATGCTTTCCGGTGGGCATCATAACGTGATGTCAGGCATACGTCGCGACAACTTGCTTGACCCTTTCAAGGGATGTAAAAGCAATGCATTCTCACCCACTTTATATGTGAGGTGTTGCTGTCTCCGCTTGTCGCTTGTGGTTGAACTGGATGTCACTGCGCGAGTCCTAGAGGGCAGTAAAATCAACCCTTGTGGATGCCATCATGCGTTTAAAAAAGAAAAACCTCGTTGTCGTCATGTCGTGCGTAATGATGTTTGCGGCGGCGCCGTTATTGCCTGCTGAACTGTCCATCGTGGCTTCTGCCTTTGCCAAGGATGGTGGTGGTCATGGCGGTGGCGGCGGTGGCGGAGCAGGTGGTGGC